>JANOLP010000165.1:0-17349 GCA_031419835.1 Pseudomonadota bacterium
ACGGAAATTTGTTGGCCGACGATCGCGCGGGCGAGCGTGAAGAACGGCTCGCCGCGGCAAGTCATCACGCTGCGCGGATAGTTCGCGATGATTTTTTTCAGCACGCGATCGCGCTTGGCTAAGCCCGCAAGCGCTTCGTCCCAATAGCGCGGGACTTCGCCCTTAGAATAGGCCGACAACTTTGCCGCTTTCGTCCAGATCGATTTTTTCCGCCGACGGAATTTTCGGCAGGCCCGGCATGGTCATAATGTCGCCGCAGACGGCGACGATGAATTCCGCGCCGGCCGAAAGCCGCACTTCGCGCACGTTCACCACGTGGCCGCTTGGCGCACCGCGCGCGCGTGCGTCGGTGGAAAACGAATATTGCGTTTTCGCGATGCATACCGGGTAATGGGCGTAACCTTCGTCTTGATATTTTTGCAATTGCGCTTTCACTTTGGCATCAGCGGAAATGTCGGCGGCGCCATAGATTTTCGTCGCGACGGTTTTGATTTTTTCCCACAGCGTCGCTTGATCTTCGTAGACCAATTTCATTTTTGAAGTCGGGTTATCGCACAGCTTTACGACAGCGTGCGCCAAATCTTCCGCGCCGGCGCCGCCGTGCGCCCAGTGTTTTGCGAGCACCACATTCACGCCCAATTTGGCTAGCTTGTCCTGTAGCAGTTTCACTTCGGCGTCGGTATCGTGCGTGAAGTGATTAATCGACACGACGCACGGCAGGCCGAAATGCTGCATCACGTTGTTGACGTGGCGTTCCAGGTTTGGTAATCCCTTTTCCAGCGCGGCAAGGTCTTCGGTGTTGAGATTTTTCAAATCCGCGCCGCCGTGAAATTTCAGAGCACGAATCGTCGCGACGAGGACGCAAGCGTCGGGCCGCAGGCCAGATTTGCGACACTTTATATCGACGAATTTTTCCGCACCCAAATCGGCGCCGAAGCCTGCTTCGGTGACGACGTAATCGCCCAGCTTGAGCGAAGCTTGTGTGGCGATAACGCTGTTGCAGCCGTGGGCAATGTTGGCAAACGGGCCGCCGTGAATGAAGGCAGGGTTATTCTCCAAGGTCTGCGCGAGATTGGGTTTCAGCGCATCTTTCAGCAACACCGTCATCGCGCCGTGCGCATTGAGATCGCGCGCGCGTATCGCCTTCTGATCCTTAGAATAAGCGACGACGATGTTGCCGAGCCGTTCCTTCAAATCTTTAAGCGACGTCGCGAGACAGAAAATCGCCATCACTTCCGAAGCTACGACGATGTCGAAACCATCCTCGCGCGGATAGCCATTGGCCGGTCCGCCGAGGGAGACGACGATGTCGCGCAGCGCGCGATCGTTCATGTCGACCACGCGCTTCCAGGTGATGCGGCGCACGTCGATGTTGAGCGCATTGCCGTGATGAATATGATTATCGAGCAACGCGGCGAGCAAATTGTTCGCCAGCGCAATGGCGCTAAAGTCGCCGGTGAAATGCAGATTGATATCTTCCATCGGCACGATTTGCGCGTAGCCGCCGCCCGCCGCGCCACCCTTCATGCCGAACACGGGACCTAAGCTCGGCTCACGCAAACACACCACGGCTTTTTTGCCGATGCGATTTAGCGCGTCGCCGAGGCCGACCGTCGTCGTCGTCTTGCCTTCGCCCGCGGGCGTGGGGCTGATTGCCGTAACGAGAATTAATTTTCCGTTCGGTTTATCTTTCAGCGAATCGAGATAATCGAGCGAGACTTTCGCCTTGTAGTGGCCGTAGGGCTCGAGTGCATCTTCGGGAATGCCGAGGCGATCTTTGGCGAGTTCGACGACGCGGCGGAGCGTGGCTTTCTGGGCAATTTCGATATCGGATGACATAGCGTAAAAAGGGCGTGGTGACTAAAGGTGAATTTTACCGGAAACGGCTTGGGACTAATATTCGGCGGTCGACGATGTTCCTCAATGTGCGGCCGATGGCCTGGAAGCCAATATCCATGCGCCTCTCCAGGCAAGTTCTGCAGCATTGAGGCGCATGCGCACGTATGAGACTCGAGTTACGTTGCGGATAAAGTATTTTGGAAGATCGGAAAATTTACCATTAGGTCATTCAGAGCGCAGCGAAGAATCCGTTTTTGTAATGCTGAAGAAAGCAGATTCTTCGCTGCGCTCTGAATGACATTAAATAAAGGTATTCTTCAGCCGAAAAGCGGTTCGCACCGTACTTCGGATTTCACAGAGTTTGCGATGAAACATTCCTTGTGCGCTTGGTGATGCATGCGTTGGATATCGTCATTGAGCGGACGTTTTTCTCCGGAAAAAATCACATGAGGCTTTAGCGTCACGACAGTCATCGCAAATTTCCCATCGCTATTTTTTGCGAGCGTGCCGACGGCATCGTCACCATACGAATCGATGATGAATCCGGCACGGGCGGCGATATCGAGAAACCACAACATATGGCAGCTCGCGAGTGATGCGACGAATGCTTCTTCAGGGTCGACTGCCGCCGCCTCAGACATCGGCAACCGTACGACCTGCGGCGAGCTGGACGCCGGCACTTCAATGCCGCCATCGAATTGCCAAATGTGTTTTCGACTGTAGCGATTGTCGCTGAAGACTGCTTCGTTTCGAGTCCAGGTAATTTTTGAGGTGTATTGCATTTCTATAGTCTTTAATTCGTGTCAGTCCCGCGAAGGCGGGAATCCATTTGGCTGTGACAAAAGATACGCTCTATGGATTCCCGCCTTCGCGGGAATGACAGCAAAATCAAAATCGTTTGGTCAATTCCGGCGGATTAGCGAAATTTTTTCGGAAGTAGGTTTCGTCGGCGTTAGCGAATTTCAACCCGGCATTCTTCACCGCATCGTCGGGCACTTTGATCAGCGGTGTGTAGCGTGGATGATGATGTTCGAGATAGGGATCGTTGCGCGCGGCGTTGTAGCAAAACAAAACGGTCCAACGGCGATTGTCGGAGCGGTTTTGGTCGGAGCGATGCATCACGTTAGCGTGAAAAAATAATCCGTCGCCCGGTGCCATTTCCGCGTAAACCAATTCGAGTTGCTTCAACATTTGCTCGACGCGGCGCGGATCGGCGCCAACTTGCTCGCCAGGCAGCACGCCGTGATCGACGCGCCCGGCAAGATGCGAGCCGCGCAACACTTGCAAGCAGCCGTTCTCGCGCGTCGAGTGATCAAGCGCCACCATCACGCTCGCCATGTAAGGATAAACACAACCGTTGTGATACCAGTAACCGTAGTCTTGATGCCATTCCCAGGCGCCGCCGACGCGCGGCTCTTTCGCCGTGAGCTTGGAATGATAGTGATACACCTCGCCGCCGAGCATGTCTTCCATCGTGTCGACCACGCGGTGAGAACGCGCGGCGAGGCCATACGCGCTATCGCCGGGATGATTCCACGTCGCCATGCGCGTCGCCTTGCCTTCGGAATCTTTGCGATCGTAAAGGCTTTCGCGCAATTGTGGATCGTGCTCAATCGCCTCGCGCAAGATGCCAATCTCTTCGGCGTCGAACAGCGAGTGAATCATCACAAAGCCATCGCGTTCGTAAGCGAGGCGTTGATCCGGTGTGAAGATTGTGGGCATGACAAATCCTTAAAAATTAACTTGGGACGTCGTTCACGATGGTGGACATGCTTTTCCTTCTCAGTGATCGCGTCTACTGTACCAAATTTAACTTCGTAGATCTGCGGTTTATTGAGTATTAGCAAGTGTAGCCCGGAAGGCGCGAAGCGTATTTCGGGAACAACCAGCGTGCTCGCAGAAAATGAAAACTTACCCCGAAAAGATATCCCGCTGACTACAAGGTTTCGGAGATGGTTGGCCGTTTGCGGCTATTGGCCCGGAATACGCTTCGCTTCTTGGGCTACACTTGCTTCGTAAATTTGGTTACAAATCCGCTACGTAACGCTTCAGCATTTCTTCCTGCGATTCCGCCGGCGTATCGCCGCCGATTTGATCGCGCATCATTTCTCCCATGCTCGGTAGCACGCTTCGGTCGACGCGGTATTGGTTGCTCCATAAATGCGACCGCATCAGCGCTTTGGCGCAATGCAAATAGGCTTCGACAACGGTCTTTTATCACCAGCTTCGGCGCGTAGGGATTCTAGAGTTGTGATGTGCATCGTTTGAAGCGTCGAAAAACCAAACTCATTCTGAACTTGAAATAGTTTTCGGACAAGTTCGAACCGTCAACGCTGTAGAGGCAATTCTGGTGCGGCTCTTCAGGCATGCAAAAAATAAGGCCCGACTGGCGGGCCTTATTGGCAATTGAAGTGGTGACGTTAGGCGGCGCGCAACAACCCGTGCATTTTTTGCATCGCTTTTTGTTCGATTTGACGGATACGTTCCGCTGAGACGTTGAACTCGGCGGCCAATTCATGCAGTGTCGCCTGATCTTTATCTTCGCGTAACCAGCGCGCTTCGATGATGCGACGACTGCGCTCGTCAAGGTTAGAAAGTGCATTACTTAGGTTTTCGGCGCCGACGGTTTCGGTCTGGGCTGTCTCCAAAATCTTGGAAGGCTCCGCATCCGAGTCGGTGAGATAGGCGATCGGGCTGACCCAATCCTCATCGTCATCGCGAATGGGTTCCAGAGAAACATCCTGGCCGGAAAGGCGCATTTCCATTTCCATGACTTCTTCGGGCTTCACCCCGAGCAATTTTGCCATCGCTTTTACTTCGTTCGGCGACATCGTGCCAAGGCTGGTTTTGAGGCTGCGCAGATTGAAGAATAATTTGCGTTGCGCTTTGGTTGTGGCAATTTTCACCATGCGCCAGTTGCGCAGAATATATTCGTGGATTTCGGCTTTAATCCAATGCACGGCGAATGAGACCAGACGCACGCCGCGCTCGGGATCGAAACGCTTAACGGCCTTCATCAAACCGACATTGCCTTCTTGAATCAAATCCGCATGGGGCAAACCGTAGCCGAGATAATGGCGGGCGATCGATACGACGAAGCGCAAATGGGACGTAACCAAAAAATGAGCGGCTTGCAGATCGTTATCCTGCTTCAGATTGCGGCCATAGCGAAGCTCTTCCTCCTGGGTAAGTAGGGGAAAGCGGCCGACGGCGTGGATATAATTTTCCAGGCTGGCGACGTTCAAACTCGGGACCGGCAACTGCATCGTATTCATATAGACAGACCTCCAAGGATGTTCTTAGTTTAGCACTCCAGGGTATAGAGTGCTAGTTTGCTAAAAAGTTCAACTCGAGGTTCGCGGTTAGTGCCGCATATTTGATTTAAAATATTGTTTTTAATGAGTAAAATAAAAATCCCGGCACTGCGTGCCGGGATTTTTTTGCGAGTGCGAGGCCTAGATTACTTCTTTTCTTTCTTCTTTTCTTCCATTTTAGGCGCAGCGGCAGGTTCTACAGCAACGGTCTTTTTGTCGGCCGGTGCGGTGGTAGCGGCGGCGGCCGGCTGAGATTCCTTAGCTGCTTTCGGCATTTTCTTTACTTCAGCAGCGGCCGGTGCGTTCGCGAGGACGGCACCGTTTACCGTCAAACCACCGGCAGACATTTTCTCGGCGTTTTTCGGGCCCACACCTTTGACGCGATGAATGAAGTCCGGCCAGTCTTTGAATTTTCCGTTTTTGCCGCGCTCGGCGATGATGGCGTCTGCCGTTTTTTCGCCGATGGATTTAATGCCATCCAACGCGGCCTTGTCAGCGGTGTTGGCGTCCGCTGCTGCGAATGCAAAATTGGCGAAGGCGAAAACGGTGACGACGGCCAGTAGTATTTTTTTCAACATTTATGAATCTCCAATAGTTAAGTTAGCTCAGTTTTAGGAATTGACGCTGGTGCGCTCGAATGCTTTTTGCAATAAATCGATCGCAACTACGTTGTGAAAAATACTAACGCTTTATCCTTAAGAGAAACTGAAGGTAAAAGAATTGATTGCGTGCCCCGCCTTAAGTTTTGGTTAAGCGCAAGCTTATAACATTCGCGTCAAGGCTTAGCGATCGCCAAGCCGATTTCAATGAAACTCAACCAAGTAAGGAACCTCTTAAATGAATAAAGCACGCGTACTTTCCATCGCCACCATTGTCGCTCTCCTTAGCGCAACCGGATTTGCACAGGCTGCAACCGACGCGAAACCGGCCGTTGAAGTGGCTGCTGCACCTGCCGCCGCCGCAGTGACGAAAAAAGCAATGACCGGCAAAAAGCATCACAAGCATCACGCCAAGAAAAAAGCAGCTCACGCTTCCTAATCGATTGCGTGTTGTCGGGCAGTGCGGCGCCGAGTTAACCGACGCACTGCTCGAGCTTTAATGGCGTCGAATTCGTGGCGGCCACCATCGCTTTCTTGAGATGCTGAAGCGTTAGGTTAAACTCAGTTTTTGTCGTCCCTCTAAATCGATTTCCCAATGCGCTTATTGTTGGTTGAAGACGACTCCATGATTGGCGAAAGCGTTCGTCTCGGCCTGCGCCAAGATGGGTTTGTTGTCGATTGGGTACAAGATGGCAAGGCCGCCGAACTTGCGTTGGCCAACGAGCCGTACGCACTGCTGTTACTGGATCTCGGCTTGCCGAAAAAAGATGGCATCGAAGTCCTGAAAAACTTGCGCGCTAACCGTAACACTATTCCGGTTTTGGTGTTAACCGCTCGTGACGCCGTCGCCGATCGTATCGCCGGCTTAGACGCCGGCGCCGACGATTATCTCGTCAAACCTTTCGACCTTGACGAGCTTGCCGCACGTGTTCGTGCGCTGCTGCGACGCCACAGCGGGCGCACTGAATCCGTCGTGCGCTACGGCGATCTCATTCTCAATCCCGTCACTCATCAAGTCCACTTTCGCGAAGAAGCGATTGCCCTATCGGCGAAAGAATTCTCCGTGCTGCAGGCATTGATCGATCGTCCCGGCGCTGTGCTGTCGCGCCAGCAACTGGAACAACATCTGTACGGTTGGAACGAAGAAGTTGAAAGCAACGCCATCGAAGTTCATATCCATAATCTGCGCAAGAAACTCGGCAAGGACGTCATTCGCAACGTTCGGGGTGTGGGTTATATGGTGGCAAAAAGTTAATGTCTATCCGCCAGCATCTGTTGCTCTGGCTGCTGGTTGCAGCGTTAATTGCCATAGCGATCGCGGGGCTGAGCACGTATCAGCGCGCCCGTGTCGAAGCCAATCATTTGTTCGACTATCATCTCAAGCAAATCGCGTTGACTCTGCAAGACCATGTGCCCGACGAATCCGACATCACGGGCTCCTTAGAAGAAGAGATCGATTACGATTTCGTGATTCAAGTGTGGTCCGGCGCTGGCGAAAAGCATTATTTATCCCATCCGCACAAAGCGTTGCCGCCACAAACGGCACCGGGCTATCAATGGGTTCGTACCGACGAAGGCGAGTGGCGTACGTTCGCCATGATTCAGAATGGCCTCCTCGTGCAGGTTTCACAGCCGACGGACATTCGAGCGCAACTTGCTACTAAGCTGGCGATGCGCATGCTCGTGCCCGCAATCATTCTGCTTCTCGCCATGGGTGGCTTAATTTGGTATATCGTCGGGCGCGGCATGCGGCCGCTGGAACAATTCGCGGTGGACGTACGCGCCAGCGACGCGCATATGCTGATGCCGATTTCTCCTAATCGATTGCCGAACGAACTCAAGCCGCTTGCGATCGCGTTGAACGATCTACTCGCACGCCTCGATCGTGCAATGAAAGTCCAACGCGAATTTATCGCCGATGCCGCCCACGAATTGCGCACGCCACTCACAGCGCTGCAATTGCAGGCGCAGTTAGCCGAGCGCGCTTCAACCGATGTTGAACGCGGTGTGGCGTTTACCCATTTAAAAGACGGATTGAGGCGCGCGACCCATTTGGTCCAACAGCTGCTGATGCTCGCGCGACAAGAAGTGGGGATCACGGCAGCGCCGCATCAGCGCCTTGATCTTTCCGTCCTGTTGCAAAACATTGTTGCGGAATTCGCGGCGTTAGCAGACGCCAAGCGAATTCAATTTAGTTTCACTACGATCGCACCTTTTGCTGTGAATGGCGATGCCGACTCGCTTCGCATTATGCTTGCCAATGTGATTGACAATGCCGTTCGTTACACGCCGGAAGCGGGGAAGATCGAAATCTCTCTTGCGCAGCGTAGTGGCCTGACGATATTGGACGTTGGCGATACCGGCCCGGGGATTCCCGCTGAAGAGCGCGCGCATGTGTTCGATCGCTTTTATCGACTGGCGGGTAGTGCGGGCGCGGGGAGCGGATTGGGGTTGGCGATTGTAAAGCGAATTGCCGTCAACCACGGCATTGAAATTGAACTGACCGAACGCAGCAATGGTTCAGGTCTGCTGACACGATTTATTTTTCCTGCTGCATAGAGTAAACGAAGCCTACCTGTAGCGCCTTATCCAGAGCGGATATCCATCAATGGTGCCGGAATCGGCAATATTGGCGCGGCCCGCGACGCCGTGCGGTGAAATTAAAACACTTTCCATTCGCCCACCGATTCGAATGCTTCGAGCGACGCGTGCTTAATTTTTGTGACGCCATTGTTAACAGAAATGCGCTGTCGTAGTGATGGCGTTTGCGATGGTGCCGGGGATGCATCGTTGCCGGTCTTGAAAACGTCGACCAGTTCGACCAATTTTTTCGCCTGCGCATCAAGGGTGCTTACGGCGGCGTGTGCTTCTTCGACTAGCGTTGCATTTTGTTGCGTGACATTATCCAATTGAACAATAGCTTGGCTGACTTGAGTGATACCCGCAGCTTGTTCGTTCGAGGCGTCGTCAATCGCGTGGGAAATTTCCGCCGCGCGGCGTGTTTGCGCGTTTAGCCGCAGCAACACTTCGAAATGCGTCGCTGGCAACTCGACGCCCGGCTGGATCGACGCAATTTTCTGGCAGAAAAGCTGAAATTGATTTTGCTCCAGACCTTCGATTAAGCGCTTACGCCAATTGACATCGCGGGTGCGTTCAGTCGTCGATGTATTTTCCGAAAGCCCGGTATCAGGCGCGGCAAAGTACGCGAGAGTTGGTACGAGTGTCGGAAATTGAGAGACCATGATTTTGGTTACGTTAGGTAATTACGGCGGAAAGATTTTCTAGCTTGTCGCGAACTTGATCCAGCTCGAGTAATTTGTCGTAGAAGCCGTGGGCGCCACCAATCAAGCAGGCTTTCTTCACGCCCGGCGACGGAAAGCTCGTGACCACAAGCAAGTAAATTTCCGGTAAGCGCGCACGTATCGTGCGCAACACATCAAAGCCGGTGCCTTCGCTAAGCTTCAAATCCACCAGCACAACGTCGGGATGGGCTTCGCCGATTTCGGCGATTGCTCGTTGCGCGGTGTCGGCGGTGCCGACAACCTGGGCGTCGCGAACGCTGGCCACGAGCGACTTGAGCTGCTCGAGAAACCACGCTTGATCTTCCACAATAAATACGTTCATCACGTCATGCCCTACTTGCATTAACAGGATTGAATTTTGCACAATCGCCGCGATCGGTAATATCGGCCATGGCTGAAAGCTTGTATCGGTGGAGCGGAAGATTGTTTGTAGGAAAATTCCTAGAGCCGTATAGACTGCTAGGGGAATTGGCTGGAGATGGTTTCCTGGTGCGGGTCTACAGGCTATTGTTGCGGGACGCAAGCATTTGTGCGGCGTCTGGCATTAACGCTGCGCAGCGTTGCGCTGCACGAAAAATCGGCGTGTTTTACTCGGGTGCGATGTCGGTGCCAGCCGCCAATTCTTGGGCGACCGCATAACGCACCAATTCGGCGGTGCTCGACATCGCCATTTTTTCTAGTACACGAGCTTTGTGGGTACTCACGGTTTTGACGCTCAAATTAAGCAAGACCGCAATATCGCCAACGGACTTGCCGTTCACCAAGAACTCGAAGACGTGATATTCACGATCCGATAACAAGGTATGGCGGGCGACATCACTATTTGGTTGTTGGCTGAGTGCCAATTCCTCGGCAATTTCCGGGCTAATGTAGGCGCGGCCCGCGACAACTTTCCGGAGCGCCGCCACCAGTTCTTCGGATGCGCTCGCCTTGGATAAGAATCCCGTTGCGCCAGCGCGGATCGCGCGCACGGCATACTGTTTGTTGGTGTGCATCGTTAATACCAATATTTTTTGTTTCGGCCATTCGGTTTTGATGCGCTTGATAAGTTCTAAGCCACTGAGTCCCGGCATCGACATATCGAGGATTAACGCATCCGGCGCCTCGTCGCGTAAGGCTTGCAACACTTCATGTCCCGTCGCCGCTTCGCCGCAAACGGTAATTTCCGGAACGCTAGTCAGAATGCTTTTTAGTCCGGCCCGAATAAATTCGTGATCATCCGCGATCAATACTCGGATCATGATTGCTGCAACATTTGATGGGTGGCCAAAGGCAGGCTAAGTTGAATGGTTGTTCCCGCACCTGCCTGCGAACTTACCTCGAAGGTGCCGCCCAGAGCTTTGATGCGTTCGCTCATGCCAAACAGGCCGAAGGAGCCGCGCTTTTCTTTCACATTTGCAGGCATGCCGCCACCGTTATCGGCGATGGTCAACTTGACTTCAACGGTATCGCATTCCAATTTGACCTTGACGTGGCTCGCATTGGCGTGACGCGAAACATTCGTCAGCGCTTCCTGCAATCCGCGAAACAAAGCAAGTTGATGGGCCTTAGGCAAGCCCTCGCAGGGCGCAGCGCAAACGAATTCAATTTGCAGGCCAGAGTGTTGTGTAACATCTTCGACTAGCGCGTCGAGCGCGCCGGCCAGGCCTAAATCATCTAGCATCGGCGGGTGTAGCGATTGAATAATATTGCGAATGGTTGCGAACGCTCGTGTCATCAGCTGGCGCATCAGAGTGGTTCTTTCCACGCTTAGGGCGTCTTCCTTGTGACGCTGTTCTAGCCAGTGAATGCCCATCTGCAAACCTGCATAGTGTTGACCGACTTCGTCGTGTAACGCTTGTGCAACGTCAGCGCGCTCTTTTTCGCGAATTTCTTCCAAATAGACGGAAAGTTCTCTTAAGCGGGCGTTGGACTGCGCGAGCGCGGTTTCCATATTCTTTCGAACGGTAATGTCGCGAACGTTCGCAATAATCGCATTGATATCGGGATCATGGAGGCGATTGGTTTCCGCCGCCTCCACCCAGCGCCAGTCACCGGATTTATTTCTTGCGCGAAATTGACTCACGATCGAACTATTCGGCAGGCTAATGATGCCGGCCAATTCAGTCGCAACGCGCGAGCGGTCGTCAGGATGTATGTGATCCCATACTTTTTTGCCGAGCAGTGCTTCCGGCAGATAACCGAGCAACGCCGCTATCGACGGGCTCGCATAGAGAAACACCGCGTCCTCTGAAAACAGCGCAATCGTTTCATCGCTTTTCTCGATCATGGCGCGAAAGCGCGACTCGCCGCGCGTAACTTTGTCTTGGGCGATTTTTAAATCGGTAATGTCCTGTATAACGCCGAAGAGCTTATTGGGTTGGGCTGCAGTCCTCGGAGAAAAACGCGCAATACCTCTGAGATGGCGGATCGAACCATCGGGCCGAACGACGCGTATTTCCCGCTCCGTATCGTCGTTACCTTGCAACGTTTCGCGAATTGCTTGTTTTGCAAACGCGCGGTCATCCGGGTGAATACATTGATCGACTGTTTCGGCCAAAGTCATTGGCCCATTTGCCTTGTCCCGCCCAAAGATCGAAAATATTTCATCGGACCAATAGGTCTGGCCCGGAAAATTCTCATGGGAAAGGTCAATTTCGTAGTGCCCCAATTTCGCAAGCGTTTGCGCGCGGGCAAAATTGGTTTCGCTAAGGAGAAGCTTTTCTTCGCTGTGCTTTCGCGCACTGATGTCGATGTCAGTGACGTAGTAGGCGATGACCTCGCCTTGGGCATTTTTTAGCGGCAGGTCGTAGGTAAGTACGTGCAGGATCGAGCCGTCCTTGCGAACGGCCTCGTATTCGAGGTAGCCGCTGCCGCCATAGGTATGTGGACGTGTTGCCGCGTTGCGCAAGACCTCCTTGGATTTTTCGCTCAGGAGCGCGCTAATATGCATTCTTCCGACGACTTCGTCGCGGCGATATCCCAACCAGTCAAGTTCCGTATCATTAATGTCGATGATCGTTCCATTCGCGTCGAGCGAATGAAAACCCATCGGCGCGTTTTGATACCAATCGCCGAAGCGTTCCTTAAGGCTGGGTATCTGAGCAGAATGTTTCGGAGCAGAAACCGTCGGCCAAATGTTTTCCGATTGGGATGGAGGATGTGGGTCGGGGTTATCGGGCGCCATAGTTCATGCTTAACTTTTTTGGGATACTTGAAGTTGATTTCCCGGCACTTCGAATGCAGATGGTATCACGCTCGATCGGTGCCGTCCCAGCCGTACTAACGTGAAAGATTGAACTACGATTTGAGGCGATAATGCCCAATAATTTTGTAACGAAACAGAATGTTTTCTTCCTGTGTACCGCGGCCAATGTTGTGGATGACGAGTGGGATGCCAAGTTGAATTTTGCGCTTTGAAACGATGCCTATATGGGTGATGCCGCCGCCCAAATCCCACGTGACGATATCGCCGGGGGAATAGTCGGCCGCACGTAAGGTGATCGGCAACTCGGCCTGCTTTCGGGCGAGAAAGGTCATCAGATTCGGCACGCGGCGATGGTCGATATTTTTGTCGGGGCGTTTGAGACCCCAACGCGTCGGGTAGCGCGCGAAATTTCCGCGCATATCGTCGTGAACTAGCTTCTGCAAATCGATTTTTTGCTCGCGCAGCGCGCGCGTGACGACGTCGGTGCATACGCCGGTCGCGATCGGCACATCGCCGTTTGGATAAGCAATGACTCGGTAGGTGGGATCGTAACCGAGGGTGATGCCGATTTGGTCGCGAGCGGATTGGATAAATCGATCGACCTCGATGGTGCCGATGTCTGCGAGGCTTGCGACCGAGGTCAACAATAACAGCCAAGCCAGGGTAGGGTAGATCAAGCGTAGCGGATTCACCATCGTGCGTTTGGTGGATCCGCTACGCTTGATCCCCCTACCAATTGAGGGAAGCACGCTATCAACACTCGATCAAAATCACCCGAAAATCGTTGACGTTAGTCAGCGTTGCACCCGTGACGATTTGATCGCCGAGGGCTTCGAAAAATCCATGGCCATCGTTGTTGCCGAGAAATTGTTTCGCATCGATTCCCATTTTTTTTGCGCGCGCAAGGGTATCCGGTGTCAGCAGTGCGCCGGCGTTTTCGGCGGCGCCATCGATGCCGTCGGTGTCGGCGGCAAGCGCGTATACATTTTTCAAACCATTGAGTTCCAGCGCAAGTGACAGCAGGAACTCGACGTTGCGGCCACCGCGCCCGTTGCCGCGCACGGTAACCGTGGTTTCGCCTCCCGAAATAAGTGCAATGCCACGATGCGCTTCCTGCTTGCCGCCTGGCATAGCATGCTTGGAGAGCCAATATCCATGCGCCTTCCAGGCCGATGAATGTTGAGAAACTTCTTTTGCTAGCGCGCCATAAACTTTTGCGACTTCGCGCGACTCACCCGTGACATGGTCGCCTAGGATGACCGGCACGTAGCCATGGGACGCAAAAAATTCCGCTGCCGCTTCGAGCGATTGATGGGCGGTGGCGATCATGCGGTTGTCGACGTGTTTGAAAATGGCGTCGCCGGGTTTCAGTGTTTCTGCGCGCTCCCCGCGTTTTCCCGCTTGCAAAATATCGAATGCGGATTTCGGCTCGTTGATCTTGTAGTGGGCGAGCAGCGCTAAGGCCTCGGCATAAGTAGTCGGGTCCGGCGCCGTCGGGCCGGAAGCGATGTGGGTCGGATCGTCGCCAGTCACGTCGGAAATAATCAGCGCGGCAACTTTCGCGCCGCGTTCCACCGCAACTTGCGCAAGCCGTCCGCCTTGCACGCGCGAAAGGTGTTTTCGCACCGTGTTAATTTCTTGAATCGTCGCACCGCACATCAATAACGATTTCGTTATGGCTTTCAAATCCGTCATCGACAAACCATCAACGGGCTGCGCCAGCAAACTCGATCCGCCACCGGAAACCAGTGCCAGGAGCCGATCTCCAGGCTGTAGCGCTTGAACTCGCGCAAGAATTTCTTGCGCCGCACGTTCGCCAGCCTCATCGGGAACCGGGTGGCCGGCCTCGATCACGCGAATTTTCTTGGTCGGCAAACCATGGCCATAGCGCGTGATCACCAAGCCTTCCAGCGGCGCGCCACTGGGCCAATTGTCCTCAACCACTTTCGCCATCGACGCCGCCGCTTTGCCGGCGCCGATGACTAAGGTTTTGCCCTGCGCTAACGAAGCGCGATTCGGCAAATAGGCCGGAACAATCTTGAGCGGGTCGGCCGCTACGACCGCCGTATGAAAACTTTCCAATAAAAGTTCGTGCGCTAACACCTTATCTCCCTGCTGCTTTGAGTGTGTGTTGTAGAAATTGTCCCGTATAACTCGCTTTGTTTTTCGCGATATCTTCCGGCGTTCCCTCCGCGATGATGGTGCCGCCGCCATCGCCACCCTCGGGTCCTAGATCGACCACCCAATCGGCGGTTTTGATCACATCGAGATTATGCTCGATGACGACTACCGTATTGCCATGATCGCGCAGACGATGCAGCACCTTGAGCAACAAATCGATGTCGTGAAAATGTAATCCGGTCGTCGGTTCATCGAGAATGAACAGCGTTTTCCCCGTGTCGCGCTTGGATAATTCTAGCGATAATTTTACCCGCTGTGCTTCGCCGCCGGAGAGCGTTGTCGCACTTTGTCCCAACGTGATGTACCCGAGGCCGACGTCGAGCAAGGTTTCCAACTTGCGCGCGACGATGGGCACGGGTTTAAAAAACCCGTGCGCTACTTCGACGGTCATTTCTAAAACTTCTTGGATGTTCTTGCCTTTGTACTGAACTTCTAAAGTTTCGCGGTTGTAACGTTTGCCGTGGCAGACGTCGCAGGGCACGTAGATGTCCGGTAGGAAATGCATCTCGACTTTGATCACGCCGTCGCCTTGACAGGCTTCGCAACGGCCGCCTTTGACGTTGAACGAAAAGCGTCCCGGCCCATAGCCGCGCTCGCGCGATTGCGGCACCTGCGAATAAAGCTCTCGAATCGGCGTGAACAGGCCCGTGTAAGTCGCGGGATTGGAGCGTGGCGTGCGTCCGATCGGGCTCTGATCGACGTTGATGACTTTATCGAAAAACTCCATGCCGTGAATCGCTTCGTGCGCCGCGGGCTCGGCGACGCTGCCGTAGATGTGGTGAGCGACGGCATTGTACAGCGTGTCGTTGATCAACGTGGATTTGCCGGAACCGGAAACGCCGGTGATGCAGACCAGCAATCCGACTGGGAGATTCAGATTCACGCTTTTCAAATTGTTACCGGTCGCACCGAGTAATTGAAAGACTTTTTCTTTGTCCGGCTTGCTGCGTTTTTTCGGTGTCGCGATTTTTAGCTTGCCGCTCAAATATTGACCGGTCAGCGATGCTTTGTTTGTTTGCACCGCTTTCGGCGTGCCTTCGGCAATGATGCGCCCGCCATGTACGCCGGCGCCAAGGCCGATGTCAATGACGTAATCAGCCGACAGAATAGCGTCTTCGTCATGTTCGACGACGATCACCGAATTGCCGAGGTCGCGTAGACGTTTTAGTGTTTCCAGCAGGCGATGATTGTCGCGCTGATGCAGTCCGATCGACGGCTCGTCGAGGACGTACATTACGCCGGTTAAGCCGGAACCAATCTGGCTCGCCAGGCGAATGCGCTGCGCTTCGCCACCGGACAACGTATCCGCTGCGCGGTCCAGTGATAAGTATTCGAGGCCGACGTTATTCAAAAACTGTAAACGGTTGGCAATTTCCTTGACGATCCTTTCCGCGATCGCTTGTTTCTTGCCTTTGAGTTTGAGTTGCTCAAAAAAACGCATCGCTTGTTTGAGCGGTTTGCAGGAAAGGTCATGGATCGTGTGATTCGCAACTTTCACGTTGCGTGCTTCAAGTCGCAAGCGCGTGCCATTACATTCAGGGCAGAGCTTGTTGTTGAGATACTTTGCCAGCTCTTCGCGCACCATCGTCGAATCGGTTTCTTTGTAGCGGCGCTCCAAATTTGGAATCACACCCTCGAATGTATGGCTGCGAATGACGACCTTGCCGCGCTCCGTCGGATACTGAAAATCAATGCGTTCCTTGCCGCTGCCTTGCAATATGATCGCTTGCGTTTCCTCAGACAGTTCGTCGAAGGGTTTGTCGAGATCGAATTTGTAATGCTGCGCGAGGCTTTGCAGTAATTGAAAGTAAAAGTGATTACGCCTGTCCCAACCTTTAATAGCGCCGCTTGCCAAACTCAAATGCGGGAAGCCGACGATGCGTTTCGGATCGAAAAAATTAATTTCGCCCAAACCGTCACAGCGCTGGCAGGCGCCCATCGGATTGTTAAAGGAGAACAGGCGCGGTTCTAATTCTTGCAACGAGTAGGAGCAAATTGGGCAGGCAAATTTCGCCGAGAATAGATGTTCTTTGCCGCTATCAATCTCGACCGCGAGCGCGCGGCCATCGGCGTGGCGCAGTGCGGTTTCGAATGATTCGGCGAGGCGCTGCTTTGCCTCGGGATCGACTTTGAGACGATCGATGACGACTTCAACTGTGTGTTTTTTGGTTTTTTGCAGCTTCGGCAAATTATCAATTTCGTAGACTTTGCCGTCGACACGAAAGCGCACAAAACCTTGTGATTGCAATTCGAGGAACAAATCCACTTGTTCGCCTTTGCGTTCGACCACCATCGGCGACACGATCATCAGCTTGGTGTCCTGCGGCAGGGCCAGCACGTGATCGACCATTTGCGACACGCTTTGCGCTTCGAGCAAGATTTCCGGGTGATTCGGGCAGTGGGGATCGCCTACGCGCGCGAACAGCAGGCGCAAGTAATCGTGAATTTCGGTGACGGTGCCAACCGTGGAACGCGGATTATGGCTGGTGGCTTTTTGTTCGATCGCGATCGCGGGAGACAAGCCCTCGATCAAATCAACATCGGGTTTTTCCATCAACTGTAAAAATTGCCGGGCGTAGGCCGACAGCGATTCGACGTAGCGACGTTGACCTTCAGCGTAAAGCGTATCGAAGGCGAGCGAGGATTTTCCTGAGCCCGATAGCCCGGTGATGACCACCAGTTGGTTACGCGGAATGTCGAGATTGACGTTCTTTAAGTTATGCGTGCGTGCGCCGCGAACCTTGATGTATTCCATGGGTGTGACGAGTTCCTGAGTGCTGGGTTGGCCGAGCGAGAGCGCCGGAAATTCTCTCCTCCCCCATCAAGGGGGAGGTTGGGAGGGGGATGGGTTACGTTGCTCAATTGATCCGCAAATCCATCCCCACCCTAGCCCTCCCCTTGAAGGGGAGGGAATTTTTCGAATCTTC
>JANOLP010000166.1:0-7157 GCA_031419835.1 Pseudomonadota bacterium
CGCCGCTGTCGCTTCGCTGAGTTTGCCATCTAAACATGATGCCAAATTCGAGCAACATTGAATATGCCGCAAGCCCAGTATCCATGCGGCTTGCGGATACATTTTTCTGTAAAATTACCCACACTAAGTCACGAAGACCCTCAATTTATGACGCGATGATTGTTGCGGCAGCGTTGCTGGCTGGATGCAAAACCTTGTTGTCGGAAGACTTGCGGCACGGGCAAACGATCAACGGCAATTTGAAGATCGAGAATCCGTTTCGTTGACTGATCAAATTGTTTACCGTGTTACCGCGCCGTTCCATCAATCGACTAGAAAAAAACCAAACGCCTTTTATTCGCGCTTCGTCGACGCCATTCCAGAACAACTACGTTCTAAAATTGACCTATCCTGACTACACCCCCGAACGCCGCGGCCTGCTTGCCTTGTGGCACATTGCCTGAAAATTCTTGGCGTACTTTATTTCAGCTCAAAAGCCGCAAACGCTTGTTTAACATCTTTAGCCTTTAGCAAACGCTCTTGAATCGTCGCCGGGGAAAATTCACCGGGCGGAACCATCGCCGCAAATCGTTTCGCCTCGTTCGCATCCGGAAAAAATTTCAGGAACATATGTTCCAACTGATAGGCATCGCAATTCGATAGTTCCATTCTTACATCTACCCTGCCGGAACGAATCGCCGCGTCGTCGATTAAGTCCGGATGATTCGTCGTCAAAAACACGACAGAGCCTTCGTGCGCTGCGACGCCGTCGAGCGCGTTGATGAAGCCAGAGTAGGAAAGTTTTACCTGTGCGTCAGCCTTCTGCCTTTGGTGGAAAAACGAGTCGATGTCTTCGAGCAAGATCACTGAGCGCGCCGGGACAGACGCAAGTAAGTTGCCGATACGCTCGTCGGTGATATTTGGCGAGGCGAGGCTGAGCGTGCACACATTTAAACTCAAATCCGAAGCGAGCGCGGTGACGAGGGAGGTCTTGCCAGTGCCCGGCGTGCCGAACAGCAAATAGCCGCGCCGCCAGGGAATGCCTAATTCTTCGTAACGTTGTTTCGAAGCGAAAAATTGTTTCAGGTCAGCGACGATGGTTTCTTTTTGGCCTTGCTTCAGAATGACCGAGGCCAATTTGCGATTGTTACCGAGGCGCGCGCGCATCCATTCGTTGGTGTAGGGGCTGGGAATATAGATCGCAATTTTATTCAGTTCGCGCGAGATACGGGCCTGAAGAGCCGCATGGATAAAAGCTTCCAGCGGTGTTTTGCTTCTGCCGAAGGCCGCTAAACGAATCTTTTCCATCACCATCGTTCCGCCGATTTGCACTTCGCGGCGCATCCACATCAACTTGCCGTCGAGCACAAATAAGTGAAATCCTTCGCCGGGCGAGAGATAGGCTTGGGGTTTGCCGCCTTGCTGCAATTCGTCTTGCAGCGTTTGATATTCCGGGCCTTGGCGCACCATGCGCACGGTGAAATTGTTGATCCGGCGCAGCACGTCTTTTTCGTGCATGTATTCAACCAGCGTGGTAAACAGCAATTCGTCGCGGCTATCGAACGACAACGACGTGACGAAAAATTGCTTTGCCCAACTAAAAAACGTTTTCGGCACTTCGCGAAACCAAACCGCGGCGATGCCGAGCAGCCCAAGCACGAGGCCGCCGGAAAAAAATTGGTTGGAGGAAATTAACGCTTGAAACGCTTCGAGCATGTTGCGGATTATAGCTGCAACATGCTCCCATAAAAACGAAATAGGCGGAGCACGCTAAGCGTACCCCGCCAAGGAATCAACCGGAGGAGGAGAGCTGATTCGAGGAGATTCTTAAAACGCGAAGTCGTCTAACGTGAAGTCTTCGCTGTCGAACAATTCGTCGTTGCCGCGCTCGAGCAACAATTTAACGCGCGCCAAACCGGGATAACGTGATGCGATGTTTTCACCCGATTCGCCGGCAAATTCGAGTACGCCAAGGGGGCTGTCATTCAGATTCATGTTAACTCCTAAAGTTAGATTGCTTGACAGTTACTGAGCAAGTGCTATGCCAGCCAACCGGTCAATTAGGGAAAACCCTATATTTCATAGAGTTACAATTTTAAGTTTGAATCTTTTGACTACTGACGGCGAATTATTGCCGATAGAAATGACCAATTTGCGTCACATTCGACGAGAATTTGCAGCAGGCCAATGTAACGCTTCGGAATTGATAGTGGTTCCCTCCCCTTCAAGGGGAGGGGTAGGGGTGGGGATGGGTGTTGCGACTTGGATCAAACCCATCCCCACCCCAACCTCCCCCTTGCAGGGGAAGGAGTTTGCATCTCACGCCTCCACGAACAAGTCACAATCGGAATAAATCCGTACTACCGCCGATCCGCGCGAATCATGTCACTCGCCTTCTCGGCGATCATAATGGTGGGGGAATTCGTGTTGCCCGAGGTGATGGTCGGCATGACGGAGGCGTCAACCACGCGCAAACCGGTCAGGCCATGAACGCGCAAGCGCGTATCGACCACGGCATAGCGGTCGGATTCGAGGCCCATCTTGCAGGTGCCGACCGGGTGGAAAATAGTGGTGCCGATATCGCCGGCGGCTTGCGCCAGTTGCTCGTCCGTTGCAATCTGCGGGCCGGGCAAGAATTCATCCGGTGCATATTTCTTTAACGCATTGGCGGCGACGATGCGGCGGGTGAGCTTGAGCGAATCCGCCGCGATTTGCCGATCGATATCCGTGGAAAGATAGTTGAGCTTAATTGCCGGCGCCTTGCGCGGATCTTTCGATTGAATTCGCACATGGCCGCGGCTGGTCGGCCGCAGATTGCAGACGGAGGCAGTGAACGCGGGAAAGCGATGCAATGGCTCGCCGAATTTATCCAGCGACAGCGGCTGCACGTGATATTCCAAATTCGGCGTCGTGTACTCCGGGCCGGAACGAGTAAACACGCCAAGCTGGCTCGGCGCCATGGTCAGCGGGCCGGTTTTATAGAACAAATATTCCAGTCCGATGCGCGCTTTGCCGAGCCAACTGTTGGCGATCTGATTCATGGTCACGACGTTCTGCACTTTGAACGCCATGCGCAATTGCAAATGATCCTGCAGATTCTCGCCGACACCAGGCAAAATATGATTGACCGGGATACCCAGCGATTGTAAATGAAGGCCGGCGCCGATTCCCGACAATTGCAAAATCTGTGCGCTGCCGATGGAGCCCGCCGACAGCAAAGTCTCGATCTTCGCTTCGGCAAAACATGCTTCACGGCCAAGATTGAATTCGATACCGGTCACGTGTCTGCCGTCCAGGCGCAATTTTTTTACCAAAGCCTCGGTCATCACTTTCAGATTGGGACGATGCATGATCGGCCGCAGAAATGCCTTGGTGGTATTCCAGCGCACGCCGCGGCGCTGGTTCACCTCGAACTTGCCGGTGCCCTCGTTGGTGCCGCGATTGAAATCGTCGGTCTTAGGAATGCCGATTTCATTGGCAGCAGCGGCAAAAGCATCAAGAATTTCCCACGACAACCGCTGCTCTTCCACGCGCCACTCGCCACCTGCGCCGTGCAGTTCGTTGCTGCCACGCCAATTGTCTTCGGTGCGTTTGAAAATAGGCAGCACGTTGTTCCATGACCAGGAATCATCGCCAGTCATTGCTGCCCATTCATCGTAGTCGCGCGCTTGGCCGCGCATGTAGACCATCGCGTTGATTGACGAACAACCGCCCAACACCTTGCCGCGCGCGTAGTGAATCGAGCGACCGTTTAAGCCCTCGTCCGGCTCGGTGCGATACATCCAATCGGTGCGCGGATTGCCGATGCAATAAAGGTAACCGACGGGAATATGAATCCAAATCCAATTATCTTCGCCGCCCGCTTCAAGCAACAGCACGTTAACGTCGGGATCTTGCGTGAGGCGATTTGCGAGCACGCACCCGGCCGAACCGGCGCCGACAATAATGTAATCAAACGAACCAACGTTGCGCGTCATAACCGCGTAAATCCTAAAAGTGGAAAATCAATGCCGCGGCCAACCGCAAGCACCTTAAATAGTTCGCCCATTTCTGCCGGGCTGAGCAGTCGCTGTACTTGATTCGCGAGCGGCAAATATTGCGCCGCATTTGCCGGATCGGTCTCGCCCAACTCGTCGGTGATGCCACATGCAATCAAAAACTTTGCCTGCGTTGTAAAACCTTCGACCTCAAGACCCACGCTACGAGCGGCATTCATCATGGCACTGAAATTTACATGGGCGGTAATGTCCTGCACGCCCGGCAAGAAAAACGGATCGGTGTGCGCGCGATGCCGATAATGGCACATCACCGTGCCGGTGTTGCGATCGGCGTGATAATACTCGTGATCCAAAAATCCATAGTCGATGAATAATGCCGCGCCGTGCTCTAACGAATCGCCGATGCTTCGAACAAATGCTTCGCCGGCTCGATGAATTTCGCTGACGTAGCCCGGCGCCACATTGACAGCCTTTGCGCAATCGAGCAATGCGCCCGACTCAAGTTTTCGGTCCACCCATATGAAGTCTTCGCTCGATATCGCGACGCCGCGTTGGTATATTCCATCGGCTTGCCACGAGAGCAAATCGATCGGCATCGCATCGAGTACTTCATTCGCGATCATCACGCCGGTAAATTTTTCCGGAAGTCGATCGATCCACTTCACATGTGAATCGCAATCGGAAATTTCTTCTTGGAGCAACGCACGCTGGCGTTCGCGAAGATCCGGACTGGGCTCCAAGATCAAGTACTGGTGCGGCTCGCAGCCTAGTTTACCGAGCGAGCGAATTAAATCTCGAGCCAGTTTGCCGCTGCCGGCGCCGAATTCCAAAACGTCACCGCCGGTCGCATTCAAAATCTGTGCGACTTGCTTCGCCAACGTTGCGCCGAATAACTGGCTCATTTCCGGCGCAGTAGTGAAATCGCCCGCCGCACCGATTTTCGCCGCGCCGGCGCTGTAGTAACCGAGGCCGGCTGCGAACATCGCCAGATCCATATATTTCGAAAACGGAATCCAGCCGCCAGCGCCTCCGATAACATTTCTAATGTGCGCAACAACGCGCGCCGAGTGTTGCAACGAAACGTCGTCGGCCTCGGGAAATTCGCGCGTCACGGGTTTGACGCGCACGTGACTTTCCCGTTGACTGCCTACTGCAACACTCATGGCCGCGACAAATCCTTGCGCCAAAATAATTCATAGCCGACCGCGTCGCAGTCGGCGTAGGCTTCGGGTTTCTCGGTACAAATACGCGCCGCTAAAACGCCCAGCTTCGCTAGACAAATCGCGAGAATTTCTTCACACAACGTTTCTTGCAAATTGAAGTGCCGTTCCTGGCTGATGCGCTGAATTTCTGTGCGAACGAAATCGTAATCCACCACGCTTTCGATTTGGTCGCCTTGCGATGGCACCGCCGCATCGAAATACAAATCGACGTTGATGATGACGAGTTGTTTTTTCGCCTTCTCGTGCGGGTGAACACCCAGCGACATCTGCGCGCGATAGTTCTTCAAAAAAATACGCCGAACCGGCTCCTGCATGCCTTTCGAGGAAACGAACGAGGACGAAAGCTTCTCTATATCTTTGTAATTCATCTGCCTGCGAGACCTATATTCTTGCGTGTCCAAATCAACCGCCGGCCCCTCACCCTCGCCCCTCGGGGGAGAGGGGTAGGGGTGAGGGGACGGCCTTATTTGATCCAAATGCGTTCATTCAGAAACCCTATACATCACATCACGATCAAGCGGCATCAAGCGCTGCCCGCCGTCAATAAAAATTGTTTGACCGGTTACCGATTTAGTATTGAGCAAGAACAATACGGCCGCGACGATATCGTCGAGTTTACCCGCTCGCCCGAGTGGCGTCATGCGATGCGCTTGCGCGAAATTCTCCGGGGTCTGATCGCCGCTCAGTAAGGTCAATCCGGGCGCAACCGCGTTGACGCGGATGCGCGGCGCAAGCGCCATGGCGAGCGTGTGCGTCGCCGCATCCAATCCCGCTTTAGAAATCGTGTAAGAGAAAAAATCCGGATTGAGGTTGGCGATTTTTTGGTCGAGCAAATTGATGATGTTGCCTTCCGCGCCCTCGGGCAAGAAGCGCGCGAAATCCCGCGCCAACAAAATCGGCGCGCGCAGATTGGCTGCGTGCATCGCATCCCATTCGCCGGATTTGAGAGAGCGGATTTCGTCGAACTCAAACAACGACGCATTGTTCACCAAGCAAGTCGGCGCGCCGAGTTGCTCGACGCAGCGCTGCATCAAGCCTTCGACGTCCGCAACCTGCGCCAGATCCACTTTTATCGTCGTCGCGCGCCGCCCCAGCTCAACGATTTCCTTGCGCAAAGTTTCGGCATCCGCCGCAGAATGATGGTAGTGAATCGCAACGTCCCATCCGGCATTCGCCAGTCCATGCGCAATCGCACGCCCGATGCGCTTTGCTGCGCCGGTGACAAGCGCAATGCCTTGCGATGAAGATTTTTCCGTCATTGGGAAACGATTGCTAGCGATCAAAAGCGTGAATGAGATTGAAATTATCTCATATAGCTATGCCAGGAGCCGCGCCCTCCTTGCCTCCTGGCACGGCATTGCCTGGGCGCCAGTATCTATAAGGCTCTCGGGCTAGTGTCCTGCCAAAAACATCTATTCATTGTCATTCTGAGCGAAGCGAAGAATCTGCTGTTGTTCTCCTGGAGCAAGCACATTAAACAATCTCCAATTCGGTCTTGCGTTTCGGCGCAGGAAATTCACGATCGAGAAACGCGAAGTCTTGCGCGTCGAACGTTACATCGCGCGCCGCCGCGATTTCGTTCACGTGCTCAGCATGTGACGATTTTGGAATCGCGATGACACCTGGCTTCGACAACAGAAAAGCAATGGCGATAGCAGCAGGTGCCACGGCGTGTTTGCGCGCGAGTTGCGCGACGGCAGGATGGCCGATCAGGTCGCCCCGCCCCAATGGACAATAAGCCATAGTCGGAATCCCGGCGCGCTGGCTATCGGGCAAGAGTTGCCATTCAATGCCGCGCGAGCCGAGGTGGTACAACACTTGATTGGCTGCGCAATGATCGCTAACGCGCTTAAGCTCGGCCAAATCATCCACATCGAAATTACTGACACCCCAATCGCCAATCTTGCCTTCGGACTTGAGGCGCTCGAAGGCGGCAACCGTGTCGGCCAGCGGATAT
>JANOLP010000167.1:0-21418 GCA_031419835.1 Pseudomonadota bacterium
CAGTAGCGCCACGGCGCGCTGCCAAGGAACGGGGAAACGCTGCTGCGAGATCACTAAATCAGTGAAGGCGCACAGTACGCCGCCTGCGATTCCCCAAAGCACTAGCGTATGTTTTTCCAAGCGAATGCTGCGATGACCCGCGGCGAGCATGGATTGAATCTCATCTAGTTGGATGGTTGTTGCGTTACCCACAGTCGCCTTGAATTGATTAACTCTGTTGCGCAGAGTTTAATGCTCTGAAGGGCAGAGTGTCAAGCCTTGTTGTGTTTTCGTGTTTAGCGACCCGCATACTGAAAGCGCAGCTACGGGTATTTCGACGCTTTAAAAGCGATGGCCTCGCGAATGGCCGGCACCACTTCCGAACGATAGATTTTTTCACGAGAACAATGGGCCACTGTCATCATTGCGCCGACGGCTGGATTAGAACTGATTCTGGACGCTGAAACAGGCAACAACTACGTCAGGTAATGGCCGAACACATCAAACCGATCATGACCTCAACTCAACTCGGTGCTCCCAAGCGACCAACAAACTATCCCGGCACTACCACTCGTGGCGCCAGCCCCATGCGGCGCGCCCGCCGGGCAAATTGTTTATCATCAAACGAGGCTACGCTGTCGCAGCCTCGATAGCTGGCATGATGCAACGCGTCAGCTAATTCCAGCCCAGCTTGGCAAAGGGAAAGCGCTTGAACAATGCTTTCTCGATCCTCAACAGTGACCTGGGGCAGTGCCAAAAGGTGATTCATGACCCGCGCAATTTGTGCCGTTGAGAACTTATAATACCCGCGCATTACCCATTCCAAGTCAAGCAAGACTGCCTTGCAAACCGCCTGATTCCATCAGCCTGCGTGCGGCCTCTCGCTGCTTTTTCGCCTCGGCGTCACCCTCGTCCTGAATGTAATAACGCGCCTGAATATTGGTATCGAGTCCGATCACTTTCGTCTTGCAGCCTTGCCTTTGGTCAGCAAACCGGCGGGATCGAAATCCGCTGGCACGGACGTACGCTTGCTCCGAAGCATGCCAAAGCCGCTTGAGGGAAGGTCTATGGGCGTAGTAACGATGCGCATTTCCGCATGGTTGCCCACTAGGATAAACTCGACTTTGCTGCCCTGACGCAACCCCAATTGTTGCCGTAGCGGCTTTGGAATAGTGACTTGCCCTTTGCTTGTGACGGAGGTGGTAGCCAAATTTGATCTCGGAGTAATACCAGGCAAGAATACCGCAAACCTGAGGTCGTTAGGATGGCGCAATCAAGCTTAACGCGCGTGGATCTCCGGCCTTGAGACGCCCGCCTTCCAAACGAATAGGGTAAACTACTGAGTTGATAGAATTAAAAGAGACTGAGGAGCTTTAGATTGCCGAATGAAGTAACCATCGACGCCAAACAAGTCGAGCAAGCGTTAAAAAAAGCCAAACGTGGCCTGCCCAAAGGGCGCCCGGTAGATGCAAAGGCACTCGCCGATATTCGCGCGCTGTTGGGCGACGAACCGCGCCGCCGCGATCTGCTGATCGAACATTTACACAAAATCCAAGATAAGTTCGGCCATATTTCCGCCGTGCACATCGTTGCGCTGGCGAGCGAGATGAATCTGGCGATGACCGAAGTCTACGAAGTTGCGACTTTTTATCACCATTTCGACGTGATCAAAGAAGGCGATGCGGTGCCGCAAGCGATTACCGTGCGGGTATGCGATTCCGTTGCCTGCGAAATCGCTGGCGCGAGAGATTTACTGCAGAAGTTACCTGGCATTTTGGGTAAAGATGTGCGTGTGATTGCCGCGCCGTGTATTGGCCGCTGTGAATCCGCGCCTGCCGCGGTTGTGCATCAGAATCCCGTTTGTGAAGCGACGGTCGAAAAAATTAGCGCGTTGGTGAAACAAAAAGCGACCAAACACGATCACGCCCATTACATTTCCTACATCGGCTTCGACGACTACAAGAAACAAAACGGCTATGCCACTTGGATCGCATGTGCGACGGGCAAACGCGATGTCGAATCCGTTATCAAAGAAATGGAAAACTCCGGCCTGCGCGGTTTAGGTGGTGCAGGTTTTCCGGCCGGGCGTAAGTGGCGCATCGTGCGCGGCGAAACCGGTCCCCGTTACATGGCAGTGAACATCGACGAAGGTGAGCCCGGCACGTTCAAAGATCGCTGGTATTTGGAGCGCGATCCGCATCGCTTTTTGGAAGGCATGTTGATCGCCGCCTGGGCAGTGGGCATCGAATCCATTTGGATTTATCTGCGCGATGAGTATCACGGCGTGCGCGAGAATTTGAAAAAAGAAATCGCGCTGCTCAAAGCCAATCCGCCCGGCGGCATTAAACTCCCGGAAATCGATTTGCGTCGTGGCGCCGGCGCCTATATTTGCGGAGAAGAATCGGCGATGATCGAATCGATCGAAGGTAAACGAGGGATGCCGCGCTTGCGTCCGCCCTATGTCGCGCAGGTGGGTTTGTTTAACCGCCCTACTCTCGAACACAATATGGAAACGCTGTATTGGGTGCGCGACATTTTGGAAAAAGGCGCGAATTGGTTCGCTGACCAAGGCCGTAACGGCCGCAAAGGATTGCGTTCGTTTTCTGTCAGCGGCCGCGTGAAAATTCCTGGCGTACATCTCGCGCCGGCGGGCATCAGCATTCGCGAACTCATTTCCGAATATTGCGACGGTATGTTGGACGGTCACCAGTTCTACGGCTATTTGCCCGGCGGTGCGTCGGGCGGTATTTTACCCGCGAGCCACGGTGACATTCCGCTCGATTTCGACACGCTGCAACCCTACGGCTGTTTTATCGGCTCGGCCGCGATCGTGATCTTTTCGGATCACGACAAAGCCAGCGATATCGCGCGTAACTTGATGGGCTTCTTCAAGGACGAATCCTGCGGGCAATGCACGCCCTGCCGCGTCGGCACGGCAAAAGCGCTGACGTTGATGCAAGCGCCGAAGTGGGACAAGGGCCTGCTGAGTGAATTGTCGACAGCAATGATGGATGCATCAATTTGTGGCTTAGGCCAAGCGGCGCCGAATCCGATTCAAAGCGTGATAAGATATTTCGCCAATGAAATTCAATAACAAAAGTGTAGGTTGGGTTGAGGCACGAAACCCAACAACGCAACAGATTTTTGCCGCGAAGATTGTTGGGCATCCTTCGTCAGCCCAACCTACATAATGAAGATGTTGAGATGAACGCGCCATTAACCACCGAACTGCAAGCCGAAGCGATCACCTTCAAATTGAACGGTGCAGAAGTCATCGGCTACAGCAACGAAACCATCATCGAAACCGCCAAGCGCAACGGTGTTGAAATTCCGCACCTTTGCTACATGCCCGGTTATCGCCCCGACGGCAATTGCCGCGCGTGCATGGTGGAAATCAAGGGCGAGCGCGTGTTGGCGCCCTCATGCTGCCGCTATCCGAAGGCCGGGTTGGAAGTCACCAGCAACAACGAACGCTCGGTCAATGCGCAGAAAATGATTCTGGAATTGTTGCTGTCGGACATGCCGGAAAAAGATTACACGCTGGAATCCGAGCTCGACCAATGGGCGAAAAAACTCGACATGGGCAAGCCGCGCTTCGCGCCGCGCCCGTCGGTCAAAGCCGACTTCAGCCATCCGGCGATGTCGGTCAATCTCGACGCCTGCATCCAATGCACGCGCTGCGTGCGCGCTTGTCGCGAAGAACAAGTGAACGACGTGATCGGCTTTGCGTTTCGCGGCGATCATTCGAAAATCGTATTCGATCTCGACGATCCCATGGGCGAGAGCACTTGCGTTGCGTGCGGCGAATGCGTGCAAGCCTGCCCGACCGGCGCGCTGATGCCGGCGCGCGAAGTGGCGCTGAGCAAACCGGATAAAACCGTCGACTCGCTGTGCCCCTATTGTGGCGTCGGATGTCAGCTTACTTACAACATCAAAGACAACAAGATTCTCTACGTCGAAGGCCGCGACGGTCCGGCGAATCACAACCGCTTGTGCGTGAAGGGCCGCTACGGATTCGACTATGTGCATCACAAACATCGTCTGACGAAACCCCTGATCCGCAAACCCGGCAGCCCTAAGCCTGGTCACGAATTACCTTCGCCGGAAGAGGCAGAAACTTGGTTCCGTGAAGCGACCTGGCAAGAAGCGCTCGATCTCGCTGCAAATAATCTGAAAACCATTCGCGATCGCGACGGCCCGAATGCGCTGGCCGGATTCGGCTCGGCGAAGGGCAGCAACGAAGAGGCGTATTTATTCCAAAAATTAATCCGCACCGGTTTCGGCACCAATAACGTCGATCACTGCACGCGCTTATGTCACGCTTCATCGGTGATGGCGCTGCTGGAAGGCATCGGCTCCGGCGCGGTGTCGAATCAAGTGTCCGACGTGATGAAAGCCGATGTGATTTTTCTGATCGGCGCGAATCCGATTGTGAACCATCCCGTCGCGGCGACCTGGATCAAAAATGCCGCGAAGAATGGCGCCAAGCTGATCATCGCCGACCCGCGTCGCAGCAGCTTGTCGCGTTATGCTTGGCGCACGTTGCAATTTAACGCCGACACCGATGTGGCACTGCTTAACGCGATGATGCACGTAATCGTCCACGAAGGTTTGGTGGATGAAGATTTCATCGCCAGCCGCACTATCGGTTATGAGGATCTGAAGAAAAACGTCGCCGACTACAGCCCGGAAACCATGGCGCCGCTGTGCGGCATTGATACCGATACCATCAAAGAAATCGCGCGCGCGTATGCAACGAGCAAAGGCTCAATGATTTTGTGGGGCATGGGAATTTCCCAGCACGTGCATGGCACGGACAATGCCCGTTGCTTGATCGCGCTATCGCTGATGACCGGCCAAATCGGCCGTCCCGGCACGGGCCTGCATCCGTTGCGCGGCCAAAACAATGTGCAAGGCGCGTCCGATTCCGGTTTGATTCCGATGATGCTTCCAGATTATCAACGGGTCGATAATCCGGTCGCGCTGAAACGATTTGAAGCGCTGTGGAACACAAAGCTCGACAATAAGCCCGGCTTGACCGTGGTCGAGATTATGGATGCGGTACACGCCGGCAAAATTCACGGCATGTATGTAATGGGGGAAAATCCGGCGTTGTCGGACCCCGATGCCAATCACGCTCGCGTCGCGTTATCGGAATTGGAATGCCTGGTCGTACAAGATATTTTCATGACGGAAACGGCGTATTTCGCCGACATCATTCTGCCCGCCTCCGCGTTCCCGGAAAAAACCGGCACCTTCACCAACACCGATCGCATGGTGCAACTAGGCCGCCGCGCGCTCGATATGCCGGGCGACGCGCGTCAAGATTTGTGGATCATACAAGAGCTGGCGAAACGCCTTGGCTGTCAGTGGAATTATTCCGGCGCGGAAAGCGGCGTCGCTTCAGTATTCAACGAAATGCGTAAGGCCATGGACAGCATCGCGGGGATCACTTGGGAGCGCTTGGAAAATGAGGGCTCCGTGACCTACCCCTGCGAGAAAGAAGGCGATCCCGGCGAGTCTGTCGTATTCATCGACGATTTCCCGCGCGAATCGGGCCGCGCGCGCTTTGTGCCTGCTGATATTATTCCCGCCGACGAACGCCCGGATGGCGAATATCCGTACGTATTGATCACCGGACGGCAATTGGAACACTGGCATACCGGCAGCATGACGCGCCGCGCCGGCGTGTTGGATGCGATTGAGCCCTTCCCCATCGCGCTGATCCATCCCTTGGATTTGGATAAACTCGGCGCTAAACCTGGCGACACCATCACCGTCGCATCACGTCGCGGCAAGATTTCGCTGTACGCGCGCGCCGATGACGGCACGCCTGTCGGTGCATTGTTCATTCCATTCTGCTACTACGAAGCGGCGGCGAATGCGCTGACCAATCCGGCGCTCGATCCGGTCGGCAAGATTCCCGAGTTCAAATATTGCGCGGTAAAAATAACGAAAGGCGGCCAACCGTTGCCCACATCCAGCTTCGGCGGCGGTAAAGCGCTGGCGGCGGCGTAACTTTTTTAGGAATTGCGCGTCAAAGCTACTATGACAGACCAAATCATCTCGTTAGCCACCGGTAAAGCGTTCTCCAACGATTACTCCAAGCTCGTCGATAAACTCAATCGGCCAATCCGCGATCTGCGTATTTCGGTGACGGATCGCTGTAACTTTCGCTGCGTCTATTGCATGCCGAAAGAAGTGTTTGGCAAGGATTATCAATTCCTCGAGCATACGTCGCTGCTGACGTTCGAAGAAATCACCCGCGTCGCGCGGCTGTTCAAAGAAATCGGCATTGAGAAAATTCGCCTGACCGGCGGCGAGCCGCTGGTGCGCCGCAATTTAGAAAAATTGATCGAGATGTTGGCGAAACTCGATATGGATTTGACGCTAACGACCAACGCATCGCTGCTGAAGAAAAAAGCCCAATCCTTAAAAGATGCCGGATTGAAGCGCGTTACCGTCAGCCTCGATTCGCTCGACGATAAAATTTTTAAAGCGATGAACGATGTGGATTTTCCCGTCGCGCGCGTACTCGAAGGCATCGATCATGCGGCCTCGATTGGCCTCACGCCGATCAAGGTCAACATGGTCGTTAAGCGCGGCGTCAACGATCAAGACATTGTACCGATGGCGCGGTATTTCAAAGGCAGTGGACATATTCTTCGCTACATCGAGTACATGGATGTCGGCGCGACCAACGGCTGGAAAATGGACGACGTGATTCCTTCGGCAGAAGTGATCCGCCTCATTCACGCAGAAATGCCGCTCGAAGCGATCGACCCGAATTACACCGGTGAAGTCGCCGAGCGTTGGCGTTACACCGACGGCAACGGCGAAGTCGGTGTGATCAGTTCTGTGACGCAAGCATTCTGTAGCACCTGCACGCGCGCGCGGCTTTCGACGGAAGGCAAACTCTATACGTGCTTGTTCGCGACGCAAGGCCATGACATTCGGCAAATGTTGCGTGGCGGATCGAGCGATCAGGAAATTCTCGATTACGTCACTGGAATCTGGCACGTGCGCGGCGACCGCTATTCAGAAATTCGTTCCGATGCGACGGTGAAGTTACAGAAAATTGAGATGTCTTATATTGGTGGCTAGAAGTGTAGGTTGGGCTGAGGCACGAAGCCCAACAAAGGCCAGTGTTTTGTGACAGCCGTTGTTGGGTTTCCTTCGTCAACCCAACCTACAGTTTTTACTATTGCTTATTGTAGAGGCAATCCCAGCGTGGCTCTCCAAGCATCATGCTCCAAGGCCTAATATCTATGCGCCTCCTGGCACGATAGTCTATGCATCGCCCAATACTTTCTAACGCCGCCCGTCCCGCTACCTTCATCGTCGACGCGGTAAGCGAAACCGGGGCGATCGAGCCCACTTCCATCGCCGGCGAACATCCGCTGACGCTCTATGTCGACAAGCGCGAGATCGTCACGCTCATGACACTCGGCGCGGCCCCGGAAGCGCTTGCGATCGGCTATTTGCGCAATCAACGTTTGGTTAAAACCATCGAGGACATCACCTCCGTTCAAGTGGATTGGGAAGTGAACGCTGCTGCAATCACGACGAACAACGGTATCGCCGATTTATCCAAGAAAATGGAAAAACGCACGGTGACGACGGGCTGCGGCCAAGGCACGGTGTTCGGCGATTTGATGGAAGAAATCGACTCAATCAAATTGCGTGACGACGTACGGCTCACCGAACAAACATTTTTTGCGTTACTCAACGAAGTGCGCATTCACGATACCGTCTACAAGCAAGCCGGTGCGGTCCACGGCTGCGCGTTATTCGATGGCAACCAGTTGCTTTATTTTGTTGAGGACGTTGGCCGCCACAATGCAGTTGATGCCATCGCCGGCATGATGTGGCTGGATCATGTCGATGGCGCCGACAAGATTTTTTACACCACGGGACGCCTCACTTCCGAGATGGTGATTAAAGCCGCGCAAATGCGCATTCCGTTTTTGGTATCGCGCTCCGGCCTCACGCAAATGGGTTATGAAGTCGCGAACCGCGTCGGCATCACGATGATTGGACGCGCAACCGGTAAGCATTACTTACTCTTCACAGGAAAAGAGCGTTTCGTCAAAATCCCGCCAGCCTGACAACTCATTGAAACCCGATCGCGGAGCCTGTACCATCGCGATCTCATTCACGCATTAAACAAATTATGAGCATTAAATCCGATAAGTGGATCCGTCGCATGGCACAAGAACACGGCATGATTGAGCCGTTCGAAGCCAATCAAGTGCGTAACGTCGACGGCAAGCGCATCGTCTCCTACGGCACATCGAGTTACGGCTACGACATTCGCTGTTCGAGTGAATTTAAGCTGTTTACGAATATCAACTCCACGATTGTCGATCCAAAGAATTTCGACGATAAATCTTTCGTCGACATTACCGGCGATCATTGCATCATCCCGCCGAACTCTTTCGCCCTTGCCCGTACAGTGGAATTCTTCCGAATTCCGCGCAACGTGCTGACTATTTGCTTAGGCAAATCCACCTACGCGCGTTGCGGCATTATCGTCAACGTCACCCCATTCGAGCCGGAATGGGAAGGCTACGTGACGCTAGAGTTTTCCAACACCACGCCGTTACCCGCGAAAATTTACGCCAACGAAGGTGTGGCTCAAGTGATCTTCTTCGAAAGCGACGAAGTCTGCGAAACCTCCTACAAAGATCGCGGCGGCAAGTATCAGGGCCAAAGCGGCGTCACGCTACCCAAAATTTGAGAAGTATTTTTCCTTACTTGGGTAAGTGAACCAAGCTCGTCGCGACCCATCAAAGCATAACAAGTAATTTCAAATCAAATTTTCCCACATCCAAACCGCGTGCTGTTGCGTATAACCGATGAATGGCGCGACCAGAAAAATTTGAACCCCGTCTGATAACGGCGAGAAACGAAAAACAGAGAATGGCATTTTGGTATGGCGCGAGAGGGGAAAAACCCGTTTTGCACCGAGTCGTCGCTACAAAGTTGCAAATTTTTTAATCTTTTGACATTAAGACATTGATTTACCGATTTATTATTAAATAATTTATGCGATATAATACATCGTCCCAACCCGTTTAAACCTCGCAAATTTCGGTGAAAATGGATGGGGCACTCACAATTGAATGGAGAACTCAAATGTTGGCTAAATCTTTACTGACTGGTGTTGCACTTGCTTTGACCTTGATTTCCTCGGCCGGCTTTGCCGAAGACAATCCGTTGGCTCCCGCCTACAATTCTGCAGCGCAGAAGAAATATTTCATGGAATTTTGCAAAATCGATCTGGACAGCGATGGCATGGTTTCCGCAGAAGAATATCTGAACAAGGGCAACCCACTCGCCGCGGGCTATGACAAGAATCCCAAACTGACGGCGAAAATTGCCATGTGGAAGGCCATGGCGGGCGAAGGTAAAGCCGTTGATGCGTCCAAATTTGTTGCGTATATGGATACCAATAATCCTCTGAGCCCTTCGCACAAAAAGTAAGTTTCTCGCGCGAATTTTTCTGCGCAATCCGTAATCTACCCTGTCCCGCTCTTGCCTCAAACTTTAAGGCAAGAGCGGGGCAGGGTAATAAAGTATCGACGAAACCTGGAAAGATCATGATGAGAAGATCGGTTACTACGCTCGCTTTGGCTGTAACTCTGGTTAGCGCGTGCGCCTCGTTCGATACACCGTCTTTTCAAAACAATTACTCGTTGTACAATCGCGAAGCGCTAAAGGCCGAAAAGGAAAATAACTGGAACGCCGCGGCGAAACGTTATTTCCTGGCGTTACAAAATTCGGAATGGGCTAACGAAGGTAAAGGCGTTCGCGCCGACTTTCACTACAAGCTCGGCCGTGCGCTCGGCGCGACCTGCCAATTTGAACAATCGGAACAAAATCTTTCCCAGGCCAGCGAACTTAATCCACGGATGCCGCAAGCGTTCGCCGAACTCGCTCGTCTGAAGTTATCCCAGAACAAACTCGCCGACGCATTGGTTTTTTTCGAGCGCGCGCTACCGGGTTTGGAAAAATCGGCCTCATCCGATCCAATCGACGTGGCGGAAATTCTGGACGATTATGCGTCCGCGCTAACCAAATCGAACAAAGCGACGGATGCGGCAAGCGTCGCCAAACGCGCCGAGGTATTGCGTGCGGGAAACGCCGAAAAAACCGCCGCAATGATCAAACCACCTTATGGCGGCCAATGTCCGGAAAAGAAATCGTCCTGAATTGTTTAACTTTAGTCCTATAGAATCGGCCTGACAGGCAATACTGGCGCGCCTTACCAGGCATCACTTTGATATGAAATCGCTCGCGCTTATGCGGCGATCGCTATATGGCCTTTCCGGAACATAGCGACAACGAGTAAAATTCCCCCTTAGATTTCGGTGCATTCGCCGAGCAAATTCCTAGGGGGTTTCGTGTCAAAAGCATTTGCGTCCCAGGCCGATCCGGCCGAGAAACAATTACCTTCGAGCAATTGTCGGAGAACGCCTACGCCTAGACCGCGGAAGGCGATCCGAACACCGGCATCATCATCGGCGACGATGCGGTGTTGGTCGCTGACGCGCGCATATGGACCGCGCAGCGCGATAAAGACATGTGGCAATCGCTGGAAGGTTAAACGTTCACTCCGATGGAAAATTTAAAATATCAATCCGGCTTCGGCAATGAATTCGCGACCGAGGTATTGCCCGGCGCGCTGCCAGTGGGCCAAAATTCGCCACAGCGCTGCGCCTATGGACTTTACGCCGAGCAAATGTCGGGCACCGCTTTCACCGCGCCGCGCAGCGCCAATCAGCGTTCATGGCTTTATCGTATTCAACCCGCAGCGATGCATGAACCGTTTGAGCGCATCGAAAATAGACATCTGACCAATCGCTTTAGCGAAGCGGACCCGTCGCCGAATCAATTGCGTTGGGATCCTCTACCCTTGCCGAGTACGCCGACGGATTTCGTTGATGGTTTGATCACCATGGCGGGTAATGGCGATGTCGCGACGCAATCCGGTTGCGGCATTCATCTGTATGCGGCGAATCGATCGATGGCCGATCGATTTTTCTACAATGCCGATGGCGAGTTGTTGATCGTGCCGCAACAAGGGCGACTGCGTTTCGCGACGGAGTTAGGCATCATCAATGTCGAGCCGCAAGAAATTATTGTCATTCCGCGCGGCCTGCGCTTTCGAGTCGAACTGCTCGACGATACGGCGCGTGGTTACATCTGCGAAAACTTCGGCGCGAATTTTCGTCTACCGGATTTGGGGCCGATCGGTTCCAATTGCTTGGCAAACCCGCGCGATTTTTTGACGCCGGTCGCATCATACGAAGATCGTCAAGGCGACTTTGAACTGGTCGCAAAATTCGCCGGCAATTTGTGGTCGGCTAGGATCGATCACTCGCCACTAGACGTCGTCGCGTGGCACGGTAATTACGCGCCGTATAAATACGATCTGCGCCGCTTCAATGCGATCGGCTCGGTGAGTTTCGATCATCCGGACCCATCGATATTTTTGGTGCTGCAATCGCAAAGCGATACGCCAGGTGTGGACACCATCGACTTCGTCGTGTTCCCGCCGCGCATATTGGCGATGGAGCACACCTTCCGCCCGCCGTGGTATCACCGCAATATCGCCAGCGAATTTATGGGCCTCATCCATGGCGTGTACGATGCCAAGGCAACCGGCTTCACGCCCGGCGGCGCGAGCTTGCACAACTGCATGAGCGGGCACGGCCCCGACGCGGAAACCTTTGCAAAAGCAAGCAATGCTGACTTGTCGCAAGTGCATCGCATCAAGGATACGATGGCGTTTATGTTCGAAACGCGCTGCGTGATCCGGCCGACACGTTATGCGCTGGAGTCAGCGCAATTGCAACGTGATTACTATCGTTGTTGGCAGGATTTGTCGCGAAATTTTAATCCGTCGGATCGTTAAAGTTAGGCACTTAAATTTTGACATTTAGTCAAACCAATCACGCGCCCACCCTCACCCCAGCCCTCTCCCGCGTGCGGGAGAGGGAGAGTTTGATCCCCTCGCCCCTTTGGGGAGGGCTAGGCGGGGTGGTCTAGGGCCATGAGGGGAAACTCGGCGCCCAAGATAACGGAACTCCACTATGAAAAACACACTAAATCAAACTCACGACCCTAAGCTAAAAAGCTGGATGGAATCGGCGAACGTACCCGAATGTCATTTCCCCATCCAAAATTTACCGTTCGGGATTTTCAGCCTTGGCGCTAATACAGCGCGTGCAGGTGTCGCGATCGGCGATCAAATTTTGGATTTATCCGTTGTCGAAGATGCAGGCTTGCTCGACGGAATCATCGGCACGGCGAAAATTTTCAACCTTCCTCGTCTCAACGAATTTCTGTCACTTGGAAAACCCATCTGGCACGCGATGCGCAGCCGGCTCAGCGAACTGTTGCGTCACGATAACGCAACCATTCGTGATAACGCCGCGTTGCGCACCAAAGCGCTTGTTGCGATGGCAGATGCGCGCATGCACCTGCCCGTCGTCATTCCCGGCTACACAGATTTTTACTCGTCGAAAGAACACGCCACCAATGTCGGCACAATGTTTCGCGACCCAAAAAATGCGCTATTGCCGAATTGGCTGCACATGCCCATCGGCTACAACGGCCGCGCATCTTCCGTCGTCGTATCCGGCACACCGATTCGCCGGCCCATGGGACAACTTAAATTACCGGATCAAGAAAATCCGATCTTTGCCCCTTGTAAGAAACTGGATTTTGAATTGGAAACCGCATTCATCATCGGCACCGGTAATGCGCTCGGTGAGCCGATCTCCCTCGCGAACGCAGAGGATCATATCTTCGGCATGGTGCTAATGAACGACTGGAGCGCGCGCGATATCCAGCAATGGGAATACGTGCCCCTCGGCCCGTTCAACGCGAAAACCTTCGGCACGTCGATCTCGCCATGGATCGTCACAATGGAAGCGCTGGAACCGTTTCGTTTGCCTGGCCCGTCGCAAGAACCAACGCCCTTACCGTATCTGCAACAGGTTGATTCGAACAACTACAACATCGATTTAGAAGTCGCACTAAAACCCGCGAACGCGAAGAACCCAACTACGATTTCGCGCACCAATTTCAAATACATGTATTGGTCCATGGAGCAACAACTCGCTCACCACACTATTTCAGGATGCAATACTCAATCTGGAGATTTAATGGGCTCGGGTACCATCAGCGGCGCGACGCCAGATTCGCTCGGCAGTTTGTTGGAGCTCAGTTGGAATGGAAAAAATCCTGTTGCAGTTGGTGATGGCGCAACGCGGACTTTCATCGAAGATGGTGATGAGATAGTTATGACTGGATGGAGCCTGGGTGATGGCTATCGGGTTGGATTTGGGGATGTCCAAGGGATTGTACTTGGTAGGCCGTCGCGATAAAAAAGTAATCGCGTCTACCGAATCCGGCGACCAGGGCTTGTCCAAACCAAATCTTGATTGCCAAAACGATCGCTTGACATTTAACCTATCCGCATTATTGGCGGTCCTATCGCAATGCACGAGAATCGGGAATGAATTTTTCTGAAGTTGGAGGATTGCAAGTGGAATCTCTTGTCGCGGGCCTCGTTGGCGCACTCATCGGCGCTGGCGCGTCCGTCATTACGGTATGGCTGCAAACGCGTGCACAATCAAATCGAGAACGCCTTCGGATAGTGATGGAACTTGCGCTTGAAGATTACAAGATAAGTCTCGAGTTTGCACGTGCGTCAGGAAGGCGAACAATGATTCCACCAGTTACTCTCTTCCTCCACTACCATCTGGAATTAGCAAAGGTAATGGAGAAGGGGGAGATCTCGACCGATGACATCAAACGAATTGTGTCGGAGAACCAGAAGTTTAGCGAAACAATCAAGAACGCTCAGCCCACCTCAGGCGAATGACGACAAGACGATAAAGAGGTACGCAGAGCCAAAAAGTGAAATACCCCGCGTAGCCTTGGGCCATTCTTCTGTATATTGCGTAACACCATTGCGAGCTGCCCGTACCGGCGCTGCCAATTCTGCTCACGTACCATGAACCGCATGCGCTCTTGCGGCCACTTCCGCCATGTCATCCTGAGCAACGCGAAGGATCTGCTTTCACGATAGCAAAAAAAGCAGATCCTTCACTACGTTCAGGATGACATGTTAAAGGTGAGCATTCCGGTAGGGTTCATGGAAAGCGGATGTTCGGTGGGTCCGCTGCGCTTGACCCACCCTACATTTTTTCTTTTGGCATCGCCACGAGCCTTATCGCACTTGCGTCGTGGCACGGTATGGCTTGCGAGCCAGTATCCATGAGCATCTTCGAGCATCGGTCTATAGTTCAAAAAGCTATTCAACCGGCATCCGACGCCACTTCCTCACTGGCTTGCCCTTACCGAAATAGGTCAACGCATCGCCTTCAAAAACAAAAGTCCAAGTCCCATTGTCATTATCAAAAATTACTTTATCGCCGTCGGTTTTTATCTGATAGGTGCGCTTACCCTCAAACGGCGCACCGCCGCCGGTTATCGTTGATCCGTTATCGTTGAACGTGACGTAGCGATCATAGCCATAGGTCCAGGTATCTTTGGTCAACGCGTAAGTCCCGTAGCCGTAGTATGACTTTCGCGTGCCTTGAATCTCGCGGTACATCAGAACCATAATCACACCGTCGTGCAGCGACATGCGGCCGTCGGCTTGCGGTGGGTGCAAAACTTCACCATCGGCCAACGACTCTTCTAGCCGCCAATTTCCTTCGAACGCCGCTTTGATGCGCTCAACGCTCAAACTTTCTCCCCATGCTTGCGAAGCAAGTAGCGACGCGAGAATCAATATCCAGCGCCATAAGTTGAACGCCGCGCGATGCGCTGTCTCGTGTCGAATTTGCATGTTATTTCCCCTCGGATAATTGAGCGATCAGTTTAACAGCCCTTGAATCTGAAAATGAGGCGCATTGGAGACCATGTCAGGCCAGCGTTGAATTGCCAAAGGTTTAGGCGCCTCCCCTTTCAAGAAAGAGCGAGTTCCTTAATATCCGCTAGCCGCCAGCCCCCTCTTTGAGCAACTCAACCGGAACTTCCACCATCATATCCAACAACATCTGCGCATAACATTTTCCAAGCGGATCGGACTGTAGCGAGGCCATTCCGCCGCCACCGAGCGCACGACGTAATACGAAATTCAGCGCCATGATGCCGGGTAATTCGTAGCGTTCGACTTCGCCTTTGACCAAGTGCACCATGTGTGCGGTGACTTTTTCTGCGGTGAGATTTTCTTGCAGCCATGGCCAGCTTTCTGGGCTGCGCGCGATGATGCCGATGTTGCTGTCGTCGCCTTTATCGCCGCTGCGCCCGTGGGCAATTCGAATTAAGGGAACGAGGCTCCTTTCGCGTTGATCCGGCGGTGGCAGATTTATCGTTTTAGCAATGTGGGTATGCGGACGCCATTCGCCGCCGATCGCGACCGCTTGCGAAAGCACGGTCGAACTGCCATCGATCTCGATGGAAACGGGCACGCGCCGCTTTTCGAGCAAGAACGAAAACAAACGGATCACCGGTTTGATGTCCGCACGCCCACCACCGAGCGCGCGGCTGGTGCCGGGACTCATCGAGGTGCCGGGCGAGCTTGCCTCGCGCCGCAAAATCTCCAACGCGTTTTTGTCGCAATGGCGCACGGCGATTCGCATCACGACTTCGCGTGCATCGCTGCGCCGGCTGTGTGGGCCGTACAACGATTCCGCGCCGATGATTTCTACCACCGCAGCCGCGTAGTCGGAAAAACCACGGCTGGCCATCATGCGGCGTGTGCGTTTCAACAATGCGTCGGCGGTTTTTTGCGCTTTTCCTGCGGCATCGATCCCACGGATGGCGAGCCCCACTTCTAGCTGATAGCCCTCTTGAAACGTCGCGCTGACTTTATAGCTAGACGTCGGCTCGCGTCCGGCCGCGCCGCTCACACGCACGCGATGTTCACCAACCTGTTCGAGTTTCACGTAGCGAAAATCGCAGATCACATCGGGCAAAATATATTCGGCGGGATCGCCGATTTCGTAGAGGATTTGCTCCGATATTGTTGCGCGGGAGACTAACCCACCGGTGTTGCGAGGTTTGGTGACAGTAAAGCTTCCGTCGCTCGAACATTCGACAATCGGATAGCCGATGTTGTCCCAATCCGGAACGTCCGCCCAATCGGTGAATAACCCGCCACTGCCCTGGGCGCCGCATTCGATGATGTGCCCTGCAAGGCTAGCCTGGGCGAGCTTGTTCCAATCGCGCCAATCCCAGCCGAATTCGTGCATCAATGCACCGACGATTAACGCACTATCGACACCGCGACCGGTGATCACAATTTGCGCGCCGCGCTGCAACGCTTCGGCAACAGCGCGCGCACCGAGATAAGCATTCATGCTGAGGATTTTTTCCGGGAGTGGCAATCCGGAAAACATTTCATTTACTTTTTCCTCTCGTAATTGCGACGATAAATTCATCACATCATCGCCGCTGACAATCGCAATTTTGACGTCAATATCTTGTGCTCGCGCGATCGCATGTAGCGCGTCGCGACACGCACTTGGATTCAGTCCGCCGGCGTTCGACAAGACCTTGACGCCGCGTTCCTTGATAGCCGGAAGATTCTGCGTCATAGTCACCGAAACAAAATCCGTGGCGTAACCCAATAGTGGATCGTTGCTTCTCGCCCGCGCGAGAATCGACATGGTCGTTTCCGCGAGATAATCGTAGACGAGATAGTCAAGTTGCTCAGCCAACAGTTGCGGCGTCGCAAGCGCCGAATCGCCCCAGAATCCCGATGCCCCGCCGACTCGAATTATTTTGCTCATGAATTCCTCAAAATTGGTGCCACCTGGAGACGGCCATGAATGCTTGTTCTTCAGCCATGTCGCCCCGGGACGTGCGCGCCAATTGGTTCACAGCGTACCGCATTCCTAGAAACAACTCTAATACTCCACTGTAGTTCGAGTTTACGCAAACCCGGATATGTAGGCCAGAATCGTTGAATGCGCGTTAAATGATAACGAATGTTCCGAATTTTTGACCATTGGTCGGGACGTTCTTGAAATCGGCCCGGTCGGACACTATATTGAAAGTGTCAACCGGGATTCCCTGGTGTAGTCGGAACTTTGGATTATTGAATAGGAGTAACTGTGATGAACTTGGTTTACAACAGCGAACACTTTTCTGTCGTCGAGTACCCGACCCATGGTAGCTTTGAGCTCATCAACAAGCAGGGTAGAACGTCCGCTTTTATTGTCGGCGATACGGCCGCAAAATTTCGCGCATCCATCGAAAATGCATTCTCGAAGAACCCGACGATAGAATCAATCGACGAATTTCTCGATGACTACGAAGCGCCTATGGAACAACAACTCACGTTTCATTGATGTAATTCCAAGCCCACGAACGACCCATCGACGCTATACGATCAGTATGGCGCATCTGTTTTTACCCGTCCTGTAAGGTTGCCTCAAGTCGTCCCATGAACCGAAATGTACGGCAGGGATCAAAGCGCGAAGTGCTGGATCTACCACACCATCAGCTAGAAGAAACGCGGGTTGATTTGCCTGGTGGATCCGCTTCGCTTGATCCACCCTACCACCGCATGCCAGGTTCATGGTTCGTGAGCGGTATTGGTATTGCCGAAATAGGCAGCTCTCAACGAAGTCAATAAGCTCGCCGGCTATCTCGCGGCGATTGCGTTTATTGTTCACATATATTGTGTTAGCCTCGCGGTTTACCACGCATTCGATTCACCTATGCCGCGATTGGCAATCTTCCATAGACACGGCTTGATTAGGCATTGGATCAGCCGGTGTTTGATCATCTCAATTTCATTTGCACAGGTCCTCGCGGCGAACGCAAACGTCCCAAAAAACGGTGGGACTTATGGCGCTAGCGATTTAGCGCTTTACTCCAGTGCGGCTCTGGTTATTGATGACAATTCTGGCGCAATTTTGTACGACAAGAGCATTGACACCGTCCATCCCATTGCCTCGCTCACTAAGCTAATGACCGCAATTGTGGTGTTGGACAGCGGCATTTCGCTCGACGCAACGATTCGAGTTGAAAATGACGACATCGACATGGAACGCGGTTCGCGTTCGAAAATGCGCATTGGCGAAATTTTGTCGCGCCGAGATATGCTGCGCCTTGCGCTGATGTCATCAGAAAATCGCGCGGCCTCCGCCCTGGCCCGAACCTTTCCGGGCGGTCGCAACGCGTTTGTCGCCGCCATGAATCGACGCGCGCTACAAATCGGAATGCAGGCAACATCGTTCGTCGATAGCAGCGGCCTTTCCAATCGAAACGTTTCTACCGCGCGAGATATGGCCAAGCTAGTTGCCGCTGCGGCACGCCATGTGTTAATTCGTGAGTATTCGACCACATCGAAAGTCTCTCTCACCCGACTGGATAGCGGTGTGCAAATAAGCTACCAAAACACTAATTTGCTATTGCGACGTGAATCCGGCTGGGACATTAATTTATCAAAAACCGGCTTCTTAAACGAAGCAGGCTATTGTTTGGTATTGCAAGCAGTCATCGAACGTCGCGTCGTGAATATCGTATTGCTTGATGCCTATGGCCGGTATTCTCGCGTTGGCGACGCAAATCGAATTAAGAAGTGGATTGAACAACGCTTAAGTCCGACGTCGGGTAAATTATGAATGCACCAACTTGCTCGAACTATCGTTTCCATGACCTTGCCCCCGATCTCGGTTCCTTCTTGGAAGATGTCGTCAATGGACTCGGCTTGCCGCAAAAAAGTCTAGCGGCGAAGTATTTTTACGACGAGCGCGGTTCCGAGCTTTTTGAGTCCATCTGCGAATTACCAGAGTACTATCCGACCCGAACCGAGCTTGCTCTGATGCGCCAGCACGCACCTAGCATAGCGCAGCAGATTGGTGAGGACGCATTGTTAATTGAATACGGTAGCGGTAGTAGTACCAAGACGCCTATCTTGATCGATGCGATTCGACCGGCAGGTTATGTGCCGATTGACATTTCGCGTGGACAATTGATGCAATCGGCACTTGCAGTGGCGGAAGTGCGTCCCGCCCTCCAAGTGCGCGCCGTATGCGCGGACTACACGCGTGAGCTTGCTCTTCCTTTTTTCGACGATCTTCAGTTTCGACGAAAGCTCATCTATTTTCCGGGTTCGACGATCGGCAATTTCGACCCATTAGAAACCGATGCATTCCTGCACAAAGTTGCACAGTTGGCCGGCCCAAACGGTGCAGCGTTAATTGGCGTGGACCTAAAAAAAGATGCCGCCACGCTGCACGCAGCTTACAACGACGCTGCCGGCGTTACTGCCGAATTCAATCTGAATGTTTTGCGCCGCATCAATCGCGAGTTAGGCGGAAATTTCGACTTGATCGGCTTTCGCCATCACGCGTTTTACAATGACGCGTTGGGCCGCATTGAAATGCATTTGCTCAGTTTGCGATCGCAAACCGTCACTATCGGTTCAAAACAATTCTCGATCCGCGATGGCGAAACCATCCATACAGAGATTTCTTGCAAATACAGTATCGAAGAATTTCAATCGATTGCGAATCGCGCCGGGCTCGTCGCCACCGCGGTGTGGACTGACCCGGCGCAGCTATTTAGCGTTCATTTCTTGACCGTAGCGCCGGCTGGCAAATAACCCACTGCGAGAGATATCGTGTCCGCAATTTCCTTGACGCGTTCGGCCCAACTCCAGCGCATTCGGTCCGACGGCGCGAGAACCGATATTCCGGCGACCAGTCTACTTTCGTCATTGCGAACGCCAGCGCCAATGCAGCAAACCCCCACTTCTTCTTCCTGATCTTCGAATGCATAGCCACGGCGTTTTACTTCGCGCAATTCGTCTTGCAATGCGGTAAGAGACTCAATAGAGCGCGACGTTAAGGCATGCAACCGAGTGCGATCGGCATAACTCGCCCAAGCCATTTCGCCATCGTCCGCCAGAAATAGTTTTCCGGTTGCCGTGACATGCAGCAAGGCGCGCGCACCGTAGGCATGCACAACGCGCATCAGCGACTGACTTCCGACGGCCCGTTCGACGAAAATGACTTCGTCACGATGTCGAATGCTGAGCGTCACTGATTCCCCGGTTTCGTTCTGCAGTTGATGCATATAAGGCAATGCTTCTTCCCGCACCGACACTCGCTGCTTAAATAAATTGCCCAACTCTAACAATCGAATCCCGAGCTTGTAACTCCCTGCATCGACGCGCTCAACCATCCGATGATCGCACATGACATTTAGAATGCGATGCGCCGTTGAGGGATGAAGACCGGTCGTGACGCTGAGGTCTTTTAAATGAACGGCGCCGGTTCGCGCCGCGAGCGCGTCGAGCAATTGCGTCATTCGGACGATGACCTTAATGGTGCTTTTGGTCTCTTTTTCCTCAGCCGGTGCTGCCTGTTCCAATTTTTTTACAACTCGAGCCATTGTATCGTTCCGTATTCTTAGCTGATTGTTGAACCAATGTAAAAAGTGTAACGCATTTACCGAAAACGTGGGGCATTACCTGGATTATCCGATAAGTTTCGATGAAGGTTTATGCTATGATTCTTCTCCTTCAAAAGCTTTGGAATGCCCTCCCGTGCGCGTTGGTTTTTTTGTCACTTGTCTAGTGGACTTGGTCCGACCGCGAATAGGGTTCGCGGCAATTGAGTTACTGGAATCCGCGGGTTGCGAAGTCGTTGTTCCGTCCGCACAAACCTGTTGCGGTCAGCCTGGCTATAATTCCGGTGACGTCAAATCAGGCCGCGATCTTGCGCTTAAATTTCTCGAAGAATTTCAAGGTTGCGACTACATCGTCGCGCCTTCGGGATCGTGTAGCGGCATGATCCGCACGCATTATCCGGTGATCTTTAAGGACGAACCTGAAACTTTGGCGCGCCTGACTGCGCTGACGGACAGGACCTACGAGTTGACGGATTTTCTGGTCAATGTCGTTAAGCTCGACAAATTCAAAAGCCATTTTTCCGGATCGGTCACCTACCACGATTCTTGCTCAGGCCTGCGCGAACTAAATGTAAAAAAACAGCCGCGCGCATTGTTAACGCAATGCGGGGTTCCCATCAAGGAAATGTTGGACGCCGAAGTGTGCTGCGGATTCGGCGGCACGTTCTCGGTTAAGCTCGGCGATATTTCCACACGCATGGCCGACAACAAGTGCGTGAACGCGCAGGCAACAGGTGCCGACGCCATTGTCGGTGGAGATTTGGGTTGCTTGCTCACAATCGAAGGCCGATTGCGCCGTAACGGCGATCATCAAACTAAAGTGTTGCACGTTGCCGAAATCCTAGCCCCTAGCCCCTAGCCCCTAGCCCCAAAAAATTATGCAAGTCACCTCAATGCATTTCAAGAGCAAGTCCTCTATACAACTGGACAACGCTCATTTCCAAAAAAATATGCGCCGCTTCGGCCGTGGCTTCGCCGAAAAACGCGC
>JANOLP010000168.1:0-12051 GCA_031419835.1 Pseudomonadota bacterium
CGGCGATAGACCCGCATCTTCCGGGAGTGGTTGTTGGGGTGTCACGTCAGGCAACTTAAAGCGCTTCAACAGTTGTCGTGCGATGATCGGCGTGATGGGTGAACCGCCCGCGCGCAGGTCTTTGATGACCATGACGAAATCCGCGGGAAGGCTGTCTTTGAGCAAATAACCGGTCGCGCCCGCTTCAATACTGGCGATAACGTGCTCCTCGTCGCCAAACACCGTGACGACCATGATGTCGGTTTCAGGGTGATGCTGGGTGGTTTCACGGATGATCTCGATGCCGCTAATATCTGGCAGCCCTAAGTCAATGAGCAACACGTCGGGCGCGTGCTTCGCCAGTGCCTGGCGTGCCGAACCGCCGTCACCGACCGCAGCAAAGAGTTCCAGATCCGGATCGGCAGCGACAATCTTGCAGAAGCGGTTCAGAAAGGCTGCGTCGTCCTCGACGATCATTACTGTAGTCACGATACCTCGCAAATGTCGATTTGAAATGCCGCGTTGTAAGTGCTGGCTAGAACATCATAATCCTCGGCGATTGTCTTGGCATATACCCTATTCGCGGGATGGGTCGTCCGCGTCGGGTTCAGTAGATTGCGAAATACGCCATCGGTGAACGCCTTGTTCAACCGAATGGGGTCGCTGACAATGATTAGCGGCGTAGGCCAACGCGCAACTCGCCTCGGCGTATACTTAACTCAACAATGTCATCTGGGCACCGAGGGTCAGCCACGTTGGGCTTGTCTAGGGGAATCGAATGAAACAGCTTTGCGTATCGTTGCTCATCGCGTTGGTTTTTTGCGCGGCTCAAGCGCAAAACCCCGACTCAATTAAGACCACTTTAAGTCAAAACGATGCGGGTACCATCTGGTTCAGCAGCGCGAAACCTCTGGTGATAGCCCGGGAATCTCAAGATGCCTCGTCCGCCAGAACTCCCGGATTTACCTTGCTTACCGATCAATCGATCCCACTATCCGGCGAGCTTGCGTTTCCGGCCGGTCAAGGGCCGTTCCCCGTCATCGTGCTCGCCCACGGCTGCGCGGGCATTGGCCATGCCGATAAAGCTTGGGTACCGTTGCTGCGTGAATGGGGCTACGCGACCTTTGTGGTCGATAGCTTCCGGCCGCGCGGCTTTCCAAGTATCTGTGAGGATTTGCGGCGGCTCAGGCCGCTACAACGTCTGCCGGATGTATACGGTGCCCTTAATGTGCTGGCGACTCATCCAAAGATTGATGCGAATCGAATTGTGCTGATGGGGGCCTCGCACGGCGGCTTGCTCACGCTCGACGCCGCTACCCAGTGGGCAAAGGATACGTTCGCATCGCCCGGTAGCAGAGGATTTCGTGCCTTTATCGCCATGTATCCGTATTGCAACGTGATTGCGCCGGAACTTAAGTCGATCTACGCGCCGTTACGGATTCATTCGGGAGAATTGGACGATTGGACACCTGCTAGTGTATGCCAAGAATATGTCGGCGCCCTCAAGGCATCGGGCCAGGCAGCGGATATCCAAGTCTACCCCGCGGCGCACCATGCGTTTGACGATCCCTCGTTGCCGGTTATCAAGCTGCCGAATGTGCCGAGCGTGGCGAAATGCCGGTGGCGTGGTTCGTCCATCCTCGAATCCATGACGCCGGAACCGGCTTCATGCATCAATCGAGGCGTGACTGTGGGCTACAACAGTACGGCTGCGGAAACCGCAAGGCTCAACGTACGCGCGCAGCTTGCCGAGTTACTCAAGTAATTGCGGACGACCGTTTTGGGCGAGGAATCCGGGGTCCGCTTTATCAACGACACCGGACGCACAAGGACTTAACCGTGATCGACCGGAATGGGTCGACGGCCGAAATTCGCGCAATTTTGTTGAACGGCAAATTGGGATTTCATTGCCGACAAATTTTTTCGTACACCGGAATTTTCATTCAGGCCGGGCGGTCAAATTCTCGCGCGCTGCTCGCAAGGCTGGCAAAATAATTGCGGCGCTAGTTGTTTAATATCTTGCGCCATTTTCGAACCGGCTTACCCTTATCAAAGTAAGTGAACGTATCGCCGTCAAACACAAATACCCAACGGCCATTGTCGTTATCGAGAATGGTCTTGCCGCCGTCGTATTTAATCTGAAACGTGCGCTTACCATCGAACGGTCCGGGCCCCGCCGTCACGCTCGAACCGTTATCGGTAAAAATGACATAGCGATCGTAGCCATAGGTCCAGGTATCGTCACCGAACGCATAGGTGCCGTAGCCATAGTTCGACTTACGCGTGCCATTTAGATCGCGATGCATCAACACCATCACCACGCCGTCGCGTACCGAGAAGCGTCCCTCGGTCTGCGGCGAACGCAGGATTTCGCCATCGCTGTGCCATTCTTCCAATTGCCAGTTACCCTCCATGGCTGCTTTGGCTTGCATCGAGTCTGCTCCGAGCGCACTCGTTGCCAGAACGAGCGTGGCGGTCGCGACTATCCAGGTTTTGAGGTTCATCAGTTTTCCTTCAATGTCGTCCGGTTCATTCAATGCGGCACTATAGCATCGCCCGATCGCGTGACTGAGTTGCGCCGTGCTTTACGAATCCGTCGGCGCGCGCCAAGGTGTCAAATCTCTGGCGTGACGATGGGCTTAAAACGGAAGTATTGACGTGTCGATACGCCGATACCCGTTTATTTCCTAATTCCGGCAGCAACATTTGTTCACAATTCTGACACCCCCATTTAACAATTGATTGGGTATGATGGGTTTCATGTTGTGACGTTCCTCCTCCGCGTCATAGCTGGAAATCTCCTCCAATTAGAGCCCACGAAGTTGTGTGGGCTTTTTTTATGACTTGATCGCGGAACCCTGTTGGAAATTGTTTTCGTTCGGTCCCGTCGGTTCGACAATTCCAAACGAACGTCGGGTGTGCGCTGCATTGCGTCTGCGCAATGATCTTGGTGTAAATTTAATTTTCCGCAGCGATTTTCGCGTGCCGTTGTTCGTTCGAGATTTTCCTGGATTGACCCCCAGCGGCAAGGCGTGGGCGGGACATTAGCGTAAGCCGCCTGGCCGTCAATAACGCTTTTTGGTTCCCCCGTCGGTCTTCCCCCAAAAAGCTATGACTGCCCGTCGTTAGCTTGCGCCTTCGTTCCCTTTGCCCCTGACCTGGAGGTAACAACCGACGAAGGGAAAGACATCATGACCGACAATCACTCCACAAAAATCGCCTGCCTAAACGATCATTGCCGTGCAGCCACGGGTGCGGCCGGACGACTCTTCCAGACGGAAGGAATAAATGCCTTGCCCGCCGCTGAGCAATCGACCATTCGGCAGCAGGTGGAAACCTTCACCGATTTCACGGCCGATAACGACCCGCATGGCGAGCGCGACTTCGGTGCATTCGAGCATAACGGCACACGCATCTTTTGGAAGATTGATTACTATGCGCCCAATATGGAACACGGCAGTGAGAATCCTGCCGACCCCACGCAAACGGTGCGGGTTCTCACCATCATGCTGGCATCGGAATACTAATTGACTTCACGCGCCTGGCTCAGAAACCAGGCGCGGATGATGTTGTCGCCCATAGGCACCGTCCTAAAAAATTTGGTGCAAGAACGCGCGCCGTACAAAATTAGCTAAAGAATCAGCGCAAGCAAAGCATTTGATTGCCGCAACGTAGCGCGCTATGCTTACGACACGCATTTTTGATCAATTGTTTTGGAGGCTGACATGATTGTTAAACGTGGCGATGAACACCAATGGATGTCCGCCGGCTATCCTGATGCCGAGCGCGCGATTTTACATTTGAACAAACTGGAAGGCCGGACCTCAATCGTACGCATGAAAGCCGGTGCGCGCGGTCCGATGCATACCCACGTGGGGGCTGAACAAGCTTACGTCCTGTCGGGCAAAGTGGATGTCGGCGGCCATGTGTTATCGGCCGGTGATTATTTATTCACGGAAGCCGGCGAAATTCACGCGCTGGTGGCACTGGAAGAGTCGGTTGTTTTTGCCTCGACCGAGCGGGCCATCCGCGTGATCGAGAACAAAGCGGCAGCGTAACGCCAATGCGCGAAACGGGTTTGCGACCATTGGGTACGCGGCACCACAATTTATGAACTGAGAACGGTTAATCTCGCGCAGCAAAGCCGTCGAGAGGTCTGGTTGCGTAAAAAATAACGAAATGGTAATCTTGTTTTAAATCAATTAGTTACTTCGTATAATTTACCTTATGTTAAATAAGTTTTGATTCTCGATTTTCGTTCAACAACCTCCTGCCTTAGCGCCAAAGTTCTGACAATTGAATTGTCGCGTTCCCGCATAGAATCGGTGAAATCGTGTCGCCTCGTTCCGGCGTCAATAACCGGCTATATCCCTTCGGCCCCGGTTCGCGGTGCACTGTGAGTTTTTGATCAATAATATCGACCAACCAAACTTCGACGATACCGTGGCGCGCATAAATGGGTAATTTTGCGTCACGATCGTAATTCAATGTTGTGTCGGCAACTTCGACGACCAGCAAAATGTCGTCTGTGGTTGGCAGTGCCGATTCATAATCGTCCAACCGGGGTTTCAGCAAGGCGATATCCGGCTGCGGCTCGTTGTGCGGCGGCAACGCAATGGGATTTTGCACCGACACGATCGCATGCTCCCCTACCGCAACGGATAACAGTCGCGCTAAGCGATTGACTTTGGCAAGATGCCTAGACCCGATCGGCGCCATTTCGATCATTTCTCCTTCGACCAGTTCAATGCGATCGCCTTCGCCCAATACCCCTGCTTCACCGATGCGGTGAAACTCGGCAATGCTTAGTAATCGTCGCGGGACGGTTAACGGTGCGCCCATGTCCTTCTCCCCGAACGGTGCGATATGGATTTCATGATGGTTAGTATAGCCGAACTAAGAGCCGGATCCGAACGCCCGATTGGCCAATTCCGGGCGGCGGTTAGTTTTCGGTGTAACCCCCTAACCCAAGAAAATATCTTACGTCGAGTAGTAAAGCGTGATCGATTCCGAGAAGATCAGGGAATGCCGCTGAACGCGATCGTGAAAGCTGTTTGCGCCATTCACGTTTCTGACCCGCAAATGTAATTTCACTACGCAATCGTTCTGCCACCTGGCAAATATTGTTGATTCCATTCTTTACGCCCAAGGGTTGACCACAGGGACGGATAGATCGCTAAAATGCTTCACATTTCGCGTTGCAAACGACGCGCGTCGGGAAATGGCAATCCCCGCAATTTGCGTATCGCGCATGTCCACTGGTTTCCCCGCTCTTTTTCGGTCGGCAGCAAGTTCGGCAGCCACCATGGCGGCGGCGCGGTCAAAGTCCAATATCCGATTGTCCAAGTCTTCCTGTAGCAGCAATGCAAACGCAGCCTCAAGCGCCGTGCGTCTTTTTCCCTTGGGCATGCACGCTAGCCCAAATCTTGCCTCGAACAAGGTAATGGTCGTAATCCAAATGGACTCAGCAGGCTGCTGATCGAGCCAATTCACCACGGCCAAGTCGGGCTGCTGCAACATCACAGCAGACAAGACGTTTGTATCCAGAATGATCACTTACCAAAAACCGCCGGTGCGACACGCTGTCCGCGCAACTCGGGAAGATCGGCGGAAAGCCCCACTTTCCGAAAGCGAGCGCCGATCCGAGAACCGAGTTTCGCGACCGGGCTGTGGTCTTCCTTTGCCGCATTGCGAAGAATCTCGCGAACCTCTTCTTCCATGCTCCAGCCGTGCCGTTCGGCACGCAACTTCAAGCGTTCCTTGACCCCTTCCTCGATCTGCCGCACAACAAATTGCGCCATACATAATATCCCGCCAATAGAAAGATATCACGATATCATAATAGTTTTACGAATTCAAGACGAGGCGTAGGAGATAGCGCATTGCGGTGTATTACGGCGTCGGCCGCAATTGCGCAAGTGTACGTAACAAAACGCAATAGCATTACGAAGTCGCCGAGTCGCGAATACGGCACATAGACTTTACAAGTCCGGCAAATAGATTTGAACGAACAACTCGAATGGGACGGTGATGTGCCGTATCGCAATCCCACGTCTAGGACGCTTATTTTTCTACCGTTTCAGGATGTCTAGATCGAGCAAAATAGTTCCGCTTCACACGCGTGAATCCGCGTAACGGTTATTACATCCGATAACTCTATCGTATGTAATAGTTTAGCCTAATAATGTTAGCTCACCCCAAAATCGCTGCCGCGCAGGGTCCGTTACTGCCGTGATCAAACTTGCCCGATAAAATCGCGCTTGCCGATCTCTACGCCGCAGTGGCGCAAAATGTCATAGGCGGTCGTGGTGTGGAAGAAGAAGTTCGGCAGTACGCTATGCAGCAAGTAAGGCTGGCCTTTTTCAGTGACTGGGTTTCCGGCGACTTTCACTTGAATGTCGCGATCCTCCGAGCCATCGATTTGTTCTGGTTTGAAGCCTTTGCAATAGTCGATCGTTTTCGCAATGCGGGCTTTGAGATCGTCGAAGGATTTTTCGTTGTCCTCCCAAGCCGGCACATCCATTCCCGCAAGACGTGCGCATGCGCCTTTAGCAAAATCGCAGGCGATTTGCACTTGGCGCACCATCGCCAACATGTCTGGCGCGATTCGATAGCCAAGCAGCACCGCGTGATCGACTTTCTTTGCAGCAGCATAAGCAGCACCTTTGTCGAGGATATTGGCGAGATTGCCCAGAGTCTTAATAAAAACGGGTACGGATGCTTGATACATTGAAAGTGCCATGCGGGTTATTCCTGGAAGAGATTGGCGACCGAACTATGTCGAACCCCATGATAGCTTAGGCCGTGCCATACCGTCGGAAAGTTTCCGAGTGTTCAGGTACGGCCGGTAATGTTAAATTTTTTGGTTAATTTGAATTCGCTTTCCGTGACTGTGACTGAACAACATTAGTGAGGCTGTTCACGTGGCGGCGAGGTTGCGTACGTCACACAGAGCCGCTATTGAAATAATCCTTTGGAGTCTACCGAATTCCGCCGCTTAATGTTCAAGGTCCCAGGCGTAGCGCCCCCTGCACTGCGGGGTTAGACCTTGCCTTCATATATTGCCCTTGCTCGAACGGCGGCATCTAGACGACGGTGAACGAGTGAAACCAGCGAAAGAATGTCCAAAGCATCTTGCTCATCGACTTTCCAAGTAATTTTTGGCGCATGGGCCGTGGTATTCCGAAATGTGCCAAATAACCCTTTCAGCAGGTTAATGAATCCCTTCTGCTCACTCTGCTCGCTTTCCGTTTGCAAGGTATTTAGCGCCAAGTAGGGAATGGCGGACTTGAATGAAAACGCTTGATCGATCAAGTCGGCGCCATCCTGAGTGAGTCCGGTGCGCTGCCGTATCTTTTCGGCAACGCTTTTGGTTGCTTCGAATATGGCGTGGAAATAGTTGTCAACCAGAAGCTCCTCTCTGCAGTAGTGCAATACGTCTAGATGAACTTTGCGTGAAAGAAGACTTTCCCTGAGTTTGGAGGCGCGTGCGGCCGCTTCCGCATGGGATTGAGCAACCGCGGTTTGCCGCAACTTTCCATTTTCACCAAGCTGATAGCCCGAAAACGCCAGTACTTGATTGAGTTTCTCTCTAGTTTCTTCAAACCATTCACGCGAATCATAGTGGCGGGCCGGATTCATCGAGTGATGCAGGAATGCCACGAGAATATTGCCGCACTTATCTAAGGCCTGCTTGTGGTTGAGCGCCTCAAATAGTCGGATTCGCTTTGTTGTCGCCAACGAAAGATCAGGAATATGGCATTCGCTCAATAGATTCCCGATCTCTGTTCCCGTGAACCCACGCTGCGTATCGCCAAGTACGTTGGCGATCGACTCAAGAACTGCGAGATCGAAGGACGAGACTGGCATGGGCTAACAGTTATTCACCAGAACCACTGGTCCGTATAAATAGTATTCCTAAAACCCAGTCGGGTCACATTAACAAATATAATCATTGGCATTCGATTTGGCCGTGGGTTCGCATATGTAATGATAATGTGGATCTGGGATAGCCGCACTTGTCGCGGGCGCAAAGGCGTCAATGAAATTGACTAAATATCTCGGTGGATTGCGGCAGCAGGTTTAACAGAACGCTATAAGTTTCACTCTTGCACATTTCGGCGAACATGCCCAGAGAGGAGACGCTCAATTTTTTAGGCGGTGAAAGTGAACCAATCTCGGGCTTTCCGTCCGCCCTCGATGATTTGATGATTTACTCTTGAAACCTATTTTTTCACAGAGTAAATTCGGCCAACTTCAGACGGTCAAGATCAGGATTTCACATCCCGAAAGGTGCCGGTCGTGGCGTCCCAAGTCGTAAATTTCGGACTGATAAGTCAGCTTACCGCGACGCACCTTGGTCGATCCAAATCCATCGCGTGATGCACTTTTGCAGACAACCCGCGTACGCCACATGCTTTGTTGGGACTTTTCGTTTTCCGCCTACAGCCGAGTATTGCGAGCACGCTAAGGCCAACAAGTGGCAGCGTGGATGGTTCGGGCACTGGGGCCGCGCGGTCGAATGAAAAAACGCTTGCTGTGCCCGTAAAGTTCGGAAGTGAATCCACAAGGTCGCGGCTAAAGAGAACGTTGGTAAGCAGAGATGAGGCATCCTTAAAGACGATAGCGGACGATTCTGCAATGATGCCATTAGTTACACTGACAGACTGGCCGATGGTAAACGGATTGCTATTGCTGAGGAGATCTACCATGTTGATGCTGACAAACAAGCTTGTGACTGCCACGAACGACGGAATGTCGAATGGTTCCAGCGAAGCGAGAGTATTGCCGCTTGCATCTAGCTTTATCTCGTAATGCTGTGGTTCGCCATTAATTTTTTTGGTGACCCAGACAGTTCCGAGTTTCTTTTCCTCGGCCAGTGAACCATCTGCAACTACGATTGTGATCTTGCCAGTGTTGCCCGGGTCCGTGCCTGTTCTACTTGCCCCGTCGCCGCCCTGCTCGGCAAATTGCCCCCAGGCTATACTCGCCGTCGTGCCCGGACTTACATCGAGTGTAACTTTGCCGGCGTAGGCTGAATGGGGAACGCCGATTTGCAGTCCTAAAACCACCGTGAGTCCAAAGAATACCGTACGAAACACTTCCATGATTCTTTTCTCCTATAAGGCCTGCCTAACAATCGGAATTGCGAAAATACCATATTCATTATGCGCTCAAATGCAATCAAGAGCCTCTTCCAAGGGCACATGACGTTTCACTCGCCTTTGCATAAGCGGTGAGTATCGGAACTGAGTGTATTCGTCATTGACGGTGAGGTGGGTCATGAACGGACTTCCTACAAGCGGACACTGGCTTCGTCCGTAACGGGTCGACGGGAGAAATTCGCCCAGTGCGCCTAGCCCGGGCATTGCGGAATTACAATCTCCAAATTCATGCGCCGGAATGAACACGATCATTTGCAGTAGCCAAAAAATGGAACATCCCTCGACAGCAATCCATAGCCGACGACGCTAGGTTTGCACTCAGCCGCCTTGTTCGCAACGCCGGTTGAGTGCCGCCGCAAATTCATCAAACGCCGGTTGCATGTCGGGTATGGAATTAGTGATCAGCGGCACTATCAGGCCAGTGAACGCTTCGCGCATGACGAACTCGACGCCGCTTGCCTTGGGCGTAAGCGTGTACGTCCGTTCGCCCTTGAACAACCCAAATGGCATGCCGCCGGTCCAGATCATGCGTATTGGTGGCTCGAACGTGCTCACCTTGATCGGAAATGCGCGGCCCGAACTCAGTTTCGCGTACACCGTCACTTTTTCGTCGGGCGCGATCTTTCCGTCAACTTTATCAACGGTTGGATTCCACTTCGTCCATTGCGAAGCGTCCGTCAGCACCGCCCATACTGCCTGCGGCGTGGCATGAATCAGGGTAGAGGTCGCAAAGGCTTTCATTAATGTCACCCTTGTTCGATTGTCATGGCGATTACTTCGCGCGCATACGGTTGTTTTTTGGATTGTGCTCCAACTCGCATAGACCCAACGCTTCCATGAGCGGCGGGATGTAAACGCCGAATCGTCCGCGCAACCCCTTTTTCAAACCGTACCAACCGCCCGCCGGATTTTTGGGCGAGCGGCCCCAGGCTTCCACCGTGCCTTCGTTCGCGGGCTTTTGTTCGTCTGCGCCGCCAAGTTCCACCCAGTCGTTAGCAGACTTTAGCATCTTGTGTAAATCGTCTATGCAGCGGGCGTCATACAGCAGCACGGTTTTGCCTACCGTGCACACGAGAACTTGCTTGCTATCTTTTTCGTCGACGTGCATGGTGTAGGCTGACGTGCCGGGTGGGGTGTTAAGTAACCACGGATTGTCCTTAGTTCGATCAAGCTTGGCCATGTGGTTTCCTTATTTGTGTAACGTTCCGGTTACTTAATCTGAGTGGCGCCGTGCAACGCCGATAGTACCGACTCCCACGAGCGCGTAAAAATCGCTGCGCGCTTATCCCACAGATCGATGCTGCTTTCCTGCGGCCGATGGTTCACGCTAACGCGCGTGCCGTCGCCTTCGGCATCGAAGCGAATCTCAACTTCGGTCGGGTGAGCGACGTCGGTACCCAGATAGAAATCCAGCACAATACACCGCGGCGCATCCCACAGCCGCACGCGTCCAAGGTCTAACTCGGTTCCATTACTGGCACGTTCGTAAAATCGACCGTCGGCCAGCAAAAAAAGCTGGCTGTTGGCATCGTTGAGATGGCGCCGGTCAGGCGGCCACCACCGACTGATCTCGCGGGTAAACAGGTCGAACGCATCGGTGGGTGCAAGCAACAGCAGCACCGATTGGTTGATCATCGGCGCTCACGAGCTAGTTTTTGTAGGCGATTCAGGGCCGTGCCCCAGAAATCATCGAGGAATTCTCGCACAGAGGCGAACCCCTGTACACGCACGGCATATAGATTCTGCGCGCCAACTTCGCGCACTTCAACCAGGCCCGCGGCCGACAAGACCGCGAGATGCCGTGAAACGGCCGGGCGACTCACCGGGAAGCGCGCAGCAAGCTGCACCACCGAAAGCGGCCCATCGCGCAATTCGCGGAGAATAGCGCGACGCACCGGATTGCCAAGAGCGTCAAAGGCATTAAGCATGTGCGCAGAGCTAGGTGATAAATGATATCGGTAACAATATTGTTACCTTATCACCGAGAGGTCGCATCTGCAATACCTTGCTCGTAACTCAGCGTCGCATAGCCATATTGCCTTGTCAGTATTGGAATCATCCACAGTCGTCAGGCTAGGGCGCAGGTTGAGATCTGTTTTGAAATCAATCGACGGCGCGTTTGCATTCAGCCAAAATGATAAGCCTAGGGTCGATATTTTCCGATCACTAAGCGGCCGAGCTCACGGTCAAATCAATATCCTTTCGACCTCATCCAAACTCACCTGATCGTTTCGCCGATCATAAAGTCCCGTCGTTCGCGCTGACTGTTGCCGCTGATGCCGAATTGACCCAGGATGCCGGAAATCATTGACCCTCTTGAACGCGCCGTAACACGTTGCGTTCAAAGAGGATTCAAAGGTCGTCGGTGGGGCAGCGAAAATCAGCGCCATGGGTCAATTTGGCATCAGCGCCAACATCAAGGCTTGTGGCATTTCGGTGAAGCGCAAGATTAGCGAAGCCAATTCAGTTTGCTGTTCGCCGGCGTGGGCGGTGATGACGGGCAGCATCGCCTGCCAATTACGCGCCCATTGTTCGTCCGCCGCCAATTGCGGCAACGGGACGTAGTGAATCGGGATACTGTTCAATGTCGCGGGCTCGACCCTGTTTGCCGGCGCATCCCCAATGCACCAGTAGGTTTCGCTGTTCCCATCGCACGACCAAAAATCGATGACGCGCTCGCCCGTCTCCGTGAGCAACCGAATCGGGCGCTCACAAAAATAAATGACGTTAGGATCGGCTTCCAATACCAGCCAGAGATCGAATGCGACGCGGCTGTGCAGTTGCACGCGTGGGCTGTAGGCAATCAGCCGCCTGGCGCCGCGCGTACGCCTGCGGCTCACCGGCTCACTATGTCGAATCGATTGCTCACCCATCGCTTCCACCTTCTTAGCGTCACTTTGCTGGAATC
>JANOLP010000169.1:0-2881 GCA_031419835.1 Pseudomonadota bacterium
TCTCTTTTTCGAACGAAGCGAAATTTCGCCACCCAAGGCGAGTAGGCACAACGGCAACTCAGCGCTCGGGTCGGCGTGAGCGATGGAGCCGCACACCGTGCCGCGATTGCGAATCTGAAAATGCGAAATATGTGGGAACGCCTGGCTGACCAGCGGAACTTCGATTTTGAGTTGCTCGCGCCATTCCAATGTCGCTTGCGTCGTTGCGGCACCGACATGCAGCTCGCCATTTTCTGCGCGGATGAAATTGAGATCATCGCTTTGGGAAATATCGATCAGCACTTGCGGTTGAGTCAAGCGCATGTTCAACATCGGCATCAGCGACTGGCCACCCGCGAGGATGCGCGCTTCGTCACCGTATTCGGCCAGCAGGCTGATTGCTTCGTCAGCGTTTTCGGCGCGGATATAATCGAATTTGGCGGGTTTCATTATTGGGTTGTTGGCGGCGGTTGCTCGAAGTTTCGCCGCGCCCTCATCCCCGCCCCTTCTCCCAGAGGGAGAAGGGAGAATATCCCCTCTCGCTCTGGGAGAGGGGTGAGGGCCGGACGCTAATTTTTCCCGACAGCCTCCTTAACTAACAACGACCAACACAAAGCCAGTTTCATGACTCGCCACCATCTTTACCGGTCAACTTATGCCACCACCCACGCCTAGGCGTCGGCGCTGAATCTCCCGCCGCAACCTGCCCCAATTTTTCGAACAATTGTTTCAACACAAACTTCGCCGCGCCATCGAGCATGCGTCCACCGATCGCGGCGACTTTACCACTGATGTTGGCACTGTAGTCGTAATGCAGCGTCGCGCCGCCTTCGCGCGGCGTGAGCGTGATGTGCCCGCTGCCTTCGGAAACGCCCATCGCGGAAATGCCTTTGCCGCTCAACACGAATGACGTTGGCGGATTCAGTTCCGACAATTTCACTTCGACTTGGTAGCGCGCTTTGACGATGCCGATTTTGATCATGACGTCGGCGCGATAATGGTTGTCGCCAATGGCCGTCAGGTTTTCGCAGCCGGGAATGACTTGCGCGAGTTTGCTTGGATCATTCAACACCTCGAATACGCCTTCCGGTGTGGCGTTTATTTCGACCATGCCGGAGGCCGATAACCCACACCCTTCTTGTCTCGGCATGACTGAAGATCCGCTCTGCTGCGTGCTATCAGGCTGATCGATTCCGATCAGCGTCATCACTTTGCTTGGCGTAAGGGGTAGCTTGACATCCTTCACGTTCAGCGCATCGGCCACCGCGTTGGCGATGCAAACCGGCGTGCTCATGTTGTTGCCTTCGCCCAAACCTTTTGCACCAAGCGGCGTGAACGGCGACGGCGTTTCGAGATGCAAGATCGTCGGCTCGGGCACTTCGCAACTGGTCGGCACCAAGTAATCGGCAAACGTGCCCGATAAAAATGCACCATCGTCGCCGTAGCGAAATTCTTCCATCAACGCGGCGCCGACCCCTTGCGCGAATCCGCCGCGAATTTGGCCGTCGGCGAGCGCAGGATTAAGCAAGGTGCCCGCGTCGTGGGTGGTGATGTATTCGTCGATGCGCACGCGGCCGGTGTCGCGATCGACTTCGACACCGCAGATGTCGAATACGAAGCCGTAAGCTAATGACGTGTTGACGTGATCGTCGGCATCGGGTGCAGCGAGTTGCTCGGGCGACCAGAATACGGTTTCGCGTAAACCCGGCGATTCACCCGCGGGAACCAGTGCCGGCGCCCAATGAAATCCCGCGGCTAGTCGTCCAAACCCGTGCGATTTCTCCGGCTGCGAGCGGGAAAATACTTTGCCGTTTTCGAAGGTGATGGAAGGGGTATCGACGCCAAACTGTTGTGCCGCCGCGCGTGCTAACTTGTCGCGTAATTTCATCGCGGCCAAATGAGCGGTTCCAGCCACCGCGCCGGCGAAGCGGCTGGAATAGTTTCCCTCTGCGACAGACCACGCATCTTTTTGCGTATCGAATTCCACGTTGACCTGAATGTCTTTCGGTTGCAATCCAAAAACGTCAGCGACCACTTGCGCCAGCACCGTGCGGTGTCCCTGGCCCGCCGGCGCGGACGCGACTATCACCGTTACGCCGCCGAGTGGATCGATCGCGACGGTTGCGCTGGAAATCGCGCCGTTCTTCGGCCCGGCTTTCGCGCGCGCTTCGGGCGTCAACACTGTGGTGATGTAACCCATGTTGGAAATCGACGGCTCGACGATGGCGGCGAAACCAATTCCGTATAAACGGCCTTCGCCACGAGCCGCTTCCTGTTTGGCTCGCAGCCTTGCCAGCCTTGAGGGGCCCGCCCCTATTGCCAATGCAGCATGGTAGTCTCCGGAATCAAGCAGCGCGCCTGCGGTGGCGCGATAGGGAAATTGGTTCGCTTGCACAAAATTGCGCCGATAGACATCGATCGGATCAAGTTTCAAATCCACCGCGATGCGTTGCATCAACCGTTCCAATGCAAAATAAACTTGCGGCCCGCCGAAACCGCGCACTAAACCCGTCGGCGTTTTGTTGGTCAGCACGACGCGATTACGCACCGCGAGATTGGGAATATCGTAGGCGCCGGTGAGCGCGCCGTGCATGCGATAAAACGTTGCCGGTTCCGGTGCGCGCAAGTAGGCGCCGCACTCGTCCATTTGGTCGTAGCGCAGCGCGGTGATTTTTCCGTCGGGCTGAACCGCCGCTTCAATGGTGGTGTGTCGCCCCGTCGCCGATGTCGCGGCCGTCAAATGTTCCAAGCGATCCTCGATCCACTTCACCGGCGCGCCGGCCTTGCGCGCGGCCAGGCACATCAACACAATGTAAGGCGAACCCGATTGCTTCACGCCGAAGCTGCCGCCGGAATCGGGCGGTGTGCGATGGCGGAGTTTTGTGCCAGGCACTTTCAGCGC
>JANOLP010000170.1:0-5125 GCA_031419835.1 Pseudomonadota bacterium
TAACAATTAGGTCAAAGCTAGAAAATGATTGGATTCTCGCCAACTTTGGACCATTAGCCAGCTCGCAGTTTGGATTTTGGATTGGCCTGAGTGCGCCCAACGGTACGTGGTCTTGGAGCAGTGGCGCAACGGATAACTACACCAATTGGGCACCCAATGAGCCGAATACTCCGAGCACAGATGTTTTCGCCAATATGTATACCGGTATCGTTTCTCCAGGAGCCTGGAACAATACTGACGATAACGCACGCGGTGTCGGTGTCGTTCAAGCTATCGTTGAATATTCTCTGGCGGATGCTGCAACCTCGTGTTCAGCTCCTGCTACCTCGATAGCATTTTCGGAAGATTTCTCCGCGACCCTTGATGCCAGCAAGTGGGCAGCGCTTTCAAGGGGCGGTTTGATCACCTCTGGAGGCGGTGTCTTGGCGGTGTCAGCGTCCGCGAACTCCGCAACTTACCCCTATCTGGAATCAGTCGCGAGTCCGATACCAACTTCTGGCAATTACTCCCTTTATTGCAAAGGGCGATACGCCGTTGCATCTGCGAACTATGGAGCGTTTATGTGCGGCGCTGTACGTGATGGTATTCCGCTAAATCACGGTAACAGCGAGGCAGATTTAGCGAATTCGCTGTTCACATTTGGAAGGGTCGGTGTTGTATCAAGCGGCCTATATCCAGACATTGGGGGCGCTCCGTATTCCACTATTCTTCCTGGCGCAATTCCAACGGCTGTAAGAGAAATTGAAATGTGCGTTATCGGATCGACAGTCACCATTTATCAGGACCGAGCGCTTGTTGGAACGACGACCCTTCCCGCGAATACTTTACGTCCAAAGAAGCTTTTTATTGGGAATCCTAGCCTTCAACTCAGCGGCGACTGGGTCGCACTGGAGGTTCAGAAGATTCAAGTCCGAAGCCTAGGGGTGACTAGCTCAGGGACTTTTCAGTAGCAAGTAACGTTATCCCAGGAGCGACATTCACGGTTCCTGCCGGAGTTACAAGCTGCCAGTTCAATGCCAGTGGCGTATGGTCGGCGGGACCAAATGCTCCCGCAGGAAGCAAAACAGCGAATGGTGATGTGGGAGGCAATTCCTTAAACCTCGTAAATAACGGAGTCCCAATGCCGTCGATACAAAATGGTGCTCTTGTCGCCAAACGGAGTTCTACGGGGCTATGGCAATTGATAGGGTCTTCGGCGCGATCGCCCGTCAGTTCAGGAGAGACTATTATTTTTATGATGAACGATGCCACTGACGATGGCTATACGAATGGCAATACGGGTTCGCTTTCTGTCGCTTACCAATGCCAATAAATTTGATGCTCGGCGGAACGAACGGCACCCTCACCTCGGAGATGTAGTTGGGAAGCCCAGGTTTACGGAGTCAATATGGCGACGTCCTCCGCTCCAACGCTTACCGATTGAGTTCACTATGCATTTAACTACGACAATGCGAACAGGATAGCGAAGACCTATACCAACACCGTTGTTAGGCATGATCTAATCCACTCTTTATCGGCAGATAACGGTAGTGCGAATGTGTATTGGATTAAAGGTTAACTTGACGACGCGCGAATATATGCTCGCGTGGTATCAGATGCAGAAGTCGCGCTATTGATCCGGTGATGCTCAATTTCAGTTCGGTTGCGCCGAATTTTGTGTGTAAACCGAAGCGCAATCGACATTCGCTGAGATTTAATTGACCAGCCCGTTTGGCGAAAAATGATTCCGGCTCAACGTAGTATTGCGACGAGATCAGAATAAATTAGGGAAGCTCTGATTTATTCTGATCTCGTCGCAATCCTGCGTTACTCAGGAAAAATTGTTCCTTACATTTCAAACATATGCTGCGTCACAATTTTTCCTTCGCGCCTTGTCTTGCTTAGAACTCGAAATAAATCAGAGCTTCCTTAGATATTCCTTAGGTCAACACCTTCAGCCCGTGCTTTTGAACGATCGCGAGTAATTTCAATGCCATGCCGCTTGGACGTTTTGCGCCCGTTTCCCATTTTTGGATCGTCGATTCGCTGGTATTGAGGTAGCGCGCAAATACCGGCTGGCTAACGTGGTTATTTTCACGAATCTGCTTAATCTTTCGCGGCGCGATTTCCGGCGGCATCGCGAGACACGATTCATCAAACTCACGCATCGTTGCCTTATCAATTGCGCCTACTTTGAGTAAAGCTCGTGCCGACGAGTGAATCGCTTCAAACGCGTCGCTCTTGTATTTTGGCTTTGTCGCCATGGCATATCTCCACAAAAAATCGTTGCTCAATTAATTCTGTCACCTGGGTCTCGGATAGCTCGGCGTAATTTTTAGCCAACGCACGAAACGCTGCAAGTTCATCGGCATCGATGTTGTCCCGGTCTTGCTTGGCAAACAAATACTCGTAAATCCAGTACCGCCCACCTTTGGCGAGGATGATTGATCGATGGCGATTGTCGTTCAGTCGCTTCTTGAACACGCCGCCACCCAAATCATCGGCTTGACCTTGCATCACTTGCGCGATGGCAACGCACAATTGCTTGTCCGAAATCCCTGCCTTCCGAGACGCCTTAGAAAACCAAGCGGTTTTGAAGACACGCGACAAAATAGCAATCTCGGTTGGCATGAATCACTATAGCACCAAGTGCTATCTAAAACAATACGTGGGTAGGTGATTCTTGGCGGTAAGCGTAGAGGATTTTGAACGGCTGCTTTTCCAATTGGACGAATTCACACTATTGGCCGGGACTGACTGCGTTGGCTTGAAAAAAGGAGCCATCTCTCAGGCGCGGCGAAGCCGCCGTTCGCGAACGGCGAAAATTAAATTTACCCCATGTCCGCTTAGTGCGGTTACTGTTTTGTTGCATTGCGCGATACTATTTCCGCGCGGGGTCAATGCCGTAAATTGCGACACTTTCTTTCGCTGCAATTTCAAACTGCGATTCGCTAGTCGATCGTAGGCGTGCATTCCCCTTCAGGCGAAAATTTTGCGCCGAGTTGATAGGTGCGGCCCGCATCGATGGCTATGGTGAATTGTTTCATCTTGCCCAAATCCACCGTGCCCATGCCGACAAACGTGCGCACGATGCATTCGATTTCCAGGGTGTGTTCGCCAGGGCTGACTTCGGTTTGGTCTTGGAGATCGTCGATCGCCAAATCGTTTATTTTCTTGAGTGTGACCGCCGTGTCGATCTCTTGGCGTTGCTCTCCCATTATCTTGTTTTTGATAATCGCGTTGTCAGCACCACGAGCGGTCGTTGCGGTTAATCCAAATACCAAAAAACTAATCGCAACGTTAATTTTTTTATGTGATTTCATTGCGTTTCCTTTCGTTACTATTCGACGACTACACTGGATAAATCTTCCTCGGGCTCGGGGTATTTCATCTTTAAGCTTACAAGAGCTTGCACCAAAAGCGAGGAAATGATGAGGTTGCGCTCGGTCTTGGAATTGGCCGGGATGACGTACCACGGAGCCTGCTTAGTGCTCGTTGCGCCGAGAGCGCTTTCGTAGGCTTGTGTATATTTTTTCCAAAGCTTGCGCTCGGCCAAATCGCCTGTGCGAAATTTCCAGCGCTTTTCCGGATCAGCGAGCCGCTCTTCCAATCGCGCTCTCTGCTCGTCCTTGGAAATATACAAAAAACACTTGATGATGATCGTGCCGTTATCGCTCAACAATTTTTCGAATTCGTTGATTTGTCGATAGCGGCGCTCGCATTCTTCTGGCGTGATCCAACCGTGCACGGGGACGATCAACACATCTTCATAATGGCTGCGATTGAAGATGGCAATTTCACCTTTGCTCGGCACAACTTTGTGAACGCGCCACAAATAGTCGTGATCGAGCTCTTCTTCCGTCGGTGCTTTGAAGCTCGCGACGTGCACGCCGAGTGGATCGACAGAATTAAACACATGCCGAATCGTACCGTCCTTGCCGGAGGTGTCCATGCCTTGCAGCACTAGCAGTACCTTGTGTTGATGTCCCGCGTATAGCAAGTCTTGCAGCTTATCCAATTGCTCGTTCAATGCGGCCAGGCTTTGGGCATCGATCGCTTTATCGCCGCTGCTTAGGCGGCGTTCACCGGGATTCCAATCCTTAAGATTGATCTTTTTCCCCGGTTTAACCAGGTAACGCGCCGCATCGAATTTTTTCGCCATGCTTTACCCCAGACGTTTCAGTTGTGTTTGAAGGGTGTTTAACTTGTTACCAAAATCCGTGAGACGGGCTTTTTCCTGCTCAACGACTTGTGTCGGCGCGCGCTCCACGAAGCTGGCGTTGATGAGTTTGCCGTTGCCTTTGGCGATTTCGGTTTCCAGTCGCGCGATTTCTTTGGAGAGTCGCGCCCCTTCGGCGACGACATCGATTTCTATTTTCAGCATCAGCTTGGCGGTACTCACCACCGCAATCGGCGCACCGGACTGATCGAGCGAACCTTGCGCGAAGGTCACATCGCTTAATTTTCCGAGCGCCTTCAAATAGGGAGCAAAGGCCAATAATTTTTCCGTGTCGCCTTCAACAACCAGTGGCACGCGCTCCGCGGGCGATAGATTCATTTCGCTGCGCAAGGTGCGCACAGCATTGGTCAGTTCCTTTAGTTCGGCGACCCACGCTTCGGATTTCTCGTCGATGCGGGTGAGTTCGGCGACGGGGTAGGGTTGCAGGACGATGGATTCACCCGGACGTTCTGCGAGCGGCGCAACTTTCTGCCATAACTCTTCGGTGATGAAGGGGATGATCGGGTGCGCGAGGCGCAACATGGCTTCGAGCACGCGGAGCAGGGTTCTGCGTGTGGCGCGTTGTTGCGATTCATTTCCCTGCGCCATTTGGACTTTTGCGAGTTCCAAATACCAATCGCAATATTCATCCCAAGTAAATTCATACACGGCGCGAGCGACGAGGTCAAAACGCAGTGCGGCGAATTGATCGTTCGCTTCTTTTTCGGCGCGTTGTAACCGGCTGGTGATCCAGCGATCAGCCTGAGAAAATTCGAGGTACTCGCCATGGCATGCTGCGGCATCGTGAGGTTCTAGTCCACAATCTTTGCCCTCAACATTCATCAACACGAAGCGCGTAGCGTTCCACAGTTTATTGCAGAAATTGCGATAGCCTTCGCAGCGCTTGAAATCGAAATTGACATTCAT
>JANOLP010000171.1:0-1734 GCA_031419835.1 Pseudomonadota bacterium
GTTGCCTTCGTCGTCGATATTCAGCGAACCACGGCGCTCGGGGATGGTGCCGTCGTCGAGTACGGTGACGCCGGGCGCGCCGACGCGTTCGCCGATGCGGCCGGAAAATGCGCTGCTGCCTTTGCGATTGAAATCGCCTTCTAAGCCGTGACCGATGGCTTCGTGCAACAAAATGCCGGGCCAGCCGTTGCCGAGGACGACGGTCATGGTGCCGGCGGGCGCGGGTTTGGCCTTCAGATTGGTGATGGCTTGATGCACCGCTTGTTTCGCGTAATCCTGCAACACGGCGTCGGTGAAATAGCCATAGTCAAAACGCCCGCCACCGCCCGCGGAACCTTGCTCGCGATTCTCGCCTTCTTCGGCGATGACGGTGACGGAAACGCGCGTCAACGGCCGCACGTCTGCGGCGGTTAAGCCGTCGCTACGCGCAACAAGAATCACATCGAATTCGGCCGCTAGTCCGGCCATCACTTGCGTCACGCGCGGATCGAGATCGCGCGCGTATTTTTCCAATTTCTCCAGCATGCGAACTTTGTCCGTGTCGGACAAACTGGCGATCGGATCTTGCGGCGTATAAAGCTTGCGCGGCTGTCCTGAACTTGCCACCGGCATTTTGCCGTCGCCGCCGGACGCCGCGATTGCGCGCGTTGCCGAAGCGGCGGCTTCTAACGCGGTGAAATTAATTTCGTCCGAATACGCAAACGCGGTTTTTTCGCCGCTCACGGCGCGAACGCCGACACCTTGATCGATGTTGAAACTGCCGCTCTTCACTTGGCCTTCTTCCAGGCTCCAACCTTCGCTACGGCTGTACTGAAAATACAAATCGGCGTAGTCCACCGAATGCGTCATGATCTGACCGAACACGCGGCTTAACGCATTCTGATCGAGATCATACGGGGTCAATAAATACTGGCTGGCGGTGTTGAGGAGAGCGGAAGTTTCCATTGAGTTCCAAATTGGGTGAATCGAACAGCAAGGCGCCATTATAACCGATGGCCTGGGGCCTAATTGTGATGCGGCGATCGGGAAATGCATCGCCAGGAGCCAATGCTGGCGCGGCTTTCAGGCCGGTTTCTAAATACGGCGTCTAATGGGCATAGCCTGTCGTGAAATACCAAATTGTCATTCCCATGAAAATGGGAATCCATTTGGCGTTTGCAAGGCAACATGGATTCCCGCCTGCGCGGGAATGACACAGCGATGGTTCGCGTACTAAATCCTAGACACTAAACCCGATGAATGGTTCGATGCCCAAGCGCGGGCAAACTCTTGCGCAAGTTCGCTTGGTAAGTCGGATTCATACCAGCGATGACAATGCCCGAGCCGCGCGATAGGCGATCGAGCACCACGCCCCAGGGATCGACGATCATCGAATCGCCATGGGTCTCGCGACCGGAGCGATGGTAACCGCCTTGCGCCGGCGCGATGACGTAGGCCATATTCTCGATGGCACGGGCGCGGATCAACGCTTCCCAATGGGCGCGGCCCGTGGTTTCAGTAAATGCGGATGGAATAGCGATCAGGTTGACCTCTTTCATCGCGCGATACAGTTCGGGAAAGCGCAAGTCATAGCAAATCGACAGGCCGAGTTTGCCGAACGGCGTATCGACCACGACAATTTTGTCGCCCGCTTCAATGGTTTTCGATTCATTAAATTTTTCTTGGCCCAGGTCAAGGCCGAACAGGTGAATTTTGTCGTAGCGCGCGACGCATTTGCCTTTATCGTCGTAGAGC
>JANOLP010000172.1:0-3701 GCA_031419835.1 Pseudomonadota bacterium
CTGTGCCATGGTGGCAAAGCGATTCGAACGCCCAAGCATCGACCCGGATCTGCGTGGGATCGAGGCTCATGCGGCCATCCGCCAGTCGCACCGCGTCATGCGAGCCTAGCAATCCACGCAAACGATGCAGCGCCATATCGAACGCTTTCTGCGCCGCGTCCGCCTCGCTCTCCGGCCAGAGCCAATCCAACAACTGTGTTACCGGGACTGCATTGCCGCCGGCGCAAGCAAGGGCTTTGAGCAAGGCCAGCGGTTTTTTGGCCGGTTTGCGTGAGGATTCAAGCGGCGCATCACCGAGCAAAACCTCGAAGCGACCCAGTAGATTTACCTTAATGGGCCAAGGCCATAGCGGCCCTACGTCCGGTGGCGCCTGCAACGCAAGGTGGCGAATCAACTTTCGCACTTGCTCTGCTTCGATATCGCGTGTCAGCGCTCGCGCTAACACGGCGGGCAGGATGCGCGGGTCCATATACCAAAGGCAAGCGTGGACCTCGGTGCGCTTGAGCAGCGCCAGCGCGTCGCATACGTGTTGATCAAAGCGCTGCGTCTCACCTTGCTGCATGGCCAACCAAGCGGCCATGAAGTCTACGTCAGCTAAGTTTCGAAACTCGACCGAATCTGTGACAATTTCCCGCGCGCTTTCGATCGCTTCGTGGGCTTCTTTGTAGTGCTTCTGTCCGATTAGCCCGCCGGCGAGATGCAAATAGGCGTAGTACATCTGAACAATTGCGCCGCACTCAGACAAAATGGCGAGTTCTCGTCGCGCGAATTCGATTGCGTTAGACCAATCGTCACGCATCGCAGCAAGGATACTGCGGATCCAGTTGGCGAAACCGCGTTCAAGCAAACGATGGGTATTCTGGAAGGACTCCATTTTGTTTATGTGGAATTCCGCCCTATTCAAATCCCGCGCATGAATTGCAATCGACGCCCAAAGCAAGTGTGACCACAAATAGTTAAGCGCACCGGCAAGGGCGTGCGCGATGCACCTCTCTTCGGCAGTCTTCAGGGCGACGCTTGCCGCACTTTGATCCCCACGCGATGCCGCGGTCCAAGCAAGTACTTGCCACCAAAATACGAAGTTGCTCGGACTCACGGCCGACGCTAACAATAAAGGTTGCACCGACGTGATGATCTGGTCGCACTCCTTGAGCCGGCCGGCTTCGCGCAACGCAGCCAAAAAAAGGCCTGCAGGAACGATCTTGTCGTTGACTGGTATGTCCGTCGCAAGCAATTGAAGCCCGCGCTTTACGGCGGATTCGTAGAAGTCCGCGCGTGGAAAACATTGATGGGCGTAGGAAGCAAGCGCGGCATTTGCTCGCAACTCTGCCACGGGCGATTGAAAATAGGGGCTCGTTCGAAGCAGCGCATTCAACCGGTCTATCCACTGATTCAGCGGCCGCAAATCTACCAGATCGGCGACACAGGCCATCACGATAGCGGAACAACACGCGATCTGTCCCGAGACATCGCTAGCACTTTCTAATTGCCGATAAGCTTTCGCGAGCGGTTGCCTAGCTTCGTCAGGCGCAAACTCCATCAGCGAGATACCGTGCCAATAGTTAATCCAAGGATTGCTTGTTGCAATCGTCTCTGGCAACGCCTTGATCCATTCGCGCAAGGTTTCGCCGCGTCCCTGTCCGAGGAGTGCCTCTGCTTGAGCGAGCACCAGTCGAACTGCCGACTCCCAATCGGCCGCTGAATGGTATAGCGCAAATGCTTCCTCGTGGCGCTGCGCCCGTTCAAATATTTGGCCCGCCTGCTGACGTAACGCGTCCAATCCTTTCGGCCCATGTGCCCGCTGGAGTTGGTCGAGCAGAAAAGTACGGAACAAATCATGGTATTGGTAGCTGTAGGGTTGCTCCCCGCGGCGTTCGGTGAACAGTCTGCGCCTATAGAGATTCTCCAGCAGATTCGCGGCGTTAGTATTGCCGCTGATCTGCTCAGCCATGGTGGCCGTCAAGCGTTGCAGCAACGCCGTGCGCATCAAGAATTCGCGTACTTCGGGTTCGGTGGTATTGAAGATCTGCCCGGCAAAATAGTTGAACACCGATTCGAGCGCTTCGCCTTGAATCGGGCGCAGCTCGCCATCCGAACGCTTCATGCGCTCGAGCGCCAGTGTCAGCCCCGCTGCCCAACCCTGAGACATCTCGTGCAGGGATTGCAACTTGGGCGCATCGAGTTGGAAGCGCTCGGCGGCAATGGCGGTGGCTTCCTCTAAAGTGAGTTTGAGGTCATTCCACTCGATACGCGCTAAGCGATCCTGCGCATCAATACGAGAAAACGCGGCGGGCGGATCTTCGCGGCTGATGACGATGAGCGATGCGCCGTCCGGCAACTCCTGCGCCGCTTGCTCCAGCGCCGCGTGCAGCGCCGAATCGCGGGGAATTTCGTGGTAGTTGTCGAATACCAGCACGGTGGGCAATCGTAGCCGGTTGAAGAACTCGCGGAAGTAATATCTCGTGAAGCCCGGGATGTCGCCCAAATATTCGGCAGTGAGAACCGGTAACGGAAACTGGCCTTTGGCCGCTGCAATTGTCTGCGACAAATAATGGAAAAACGTCGCGAGATCGTGATCGCCGGCATCAAGCTGATACCAGATGCCCTTGAGTTTCTTAGTCTCCAGATAACTGGCAACCAGCGCCGTCTTGCCGGCACCGGGTGGTCCCGCCACCCAAGTCACGGCACGCGTTTGTCCCTGATCCAACAACGCAAATAGACGCGGGCGAACCAGCACATTGTGCAGCTTCGGACGGCTAAGCTTCGCCAGCATCACTTTTTTCTTGGTTGCCACATTGCCCCTTGGCGCGATCTGTTCCGGCTATAGTGCCGGAATTCTAGAGACAGCGCTACAGGGCAATCATGAACAACAAACCAGGCAAGTGCTTTACCCTCATAACTAACCCTGCGGCATATAATCGTAGGTGCTAATCGGGAGCGAGCGTAGGGTGCCTAGCAGGCGTAGGGTGCGCACAGCGCACGCGGATTGTTGCTAGACCGAAGCGAAGGAACGTAATTCGGAATGATGAATCAGCGTATGAGTATGACCCCGACGGTCATTGAGGTAAACATTTGAATGCCTTGAAGGCGCATGGCCCTGGCCCTAGGCCACCCCGTGGATGTTGGCTTACAGGCCATGCCGCGCTACGATGCCGGTGGACGACTAAAAGAGAAATGGCTGCCCAACGGTGTGAATAGCCGCTATGCCTACTTCACCGACAACACCCTCGCGCAAGTAGTCAACCGTTCCCTCACGGCGAGCATCATCAGCCAGCACGACTATGTGTACGACGCCTACGCCAATCGGTGTCAAGCCGATGGCATCGGGTTTGTGGCGCAGGACGAAGCTCAGAAACTTGCTGAGTTGCGCAGGGTTGGATTGCATCAACTCTTGCGCTTGTCCTTCTTCTCTTCCGGCGTAACGAAGCCGATGGGCCGTTTGGGAGGATCGGGTGGTGTCATCAGTTCGCGAATAGCGTCGAAGACCTGCTTGAACTGATTGCGCGTGTTGCGGCTGAAGGCGTCGTGCTGCATGGCGAGCCCCTCGGTCTTTTGCTCCAATTCATCGAGCCGCTTAGCCAAGTCCCGATGCGTGGTGGCCAATTCGCGCAAGTGAACGAAGGCGCGCACCACGAAGATGCCCATCTCCACCGCCTGCGATGACGCCAGCACGTTAGCCGCCTGGATGGCGCCGAACTCAG
>JANOLP010000173.1:0-4532 GCA_031419835.1 Pseudomonadota bacterium
GCCGGATCGATCCCGGATTTCGGCATCGTTTGCCGCCAGGAATGGAACGGCGATAAAGATGTGCTCGGCGTTCGCGTCACCTGGGAAAAACGCTACATCACGCTGGGGCCCGTCGCAACCCTGCTTGGCCTCGCATTTAAACTATACGATCCTGATCACCTCGTTTCCAGCAGCGAAGATGTCGGCATCACGCTCGCATTGATCCCGACGAAAACACCTGGTGTCAATATCGGCCGGCGCCATTTGCCGCTGAATGGCGTTTTCCAAAATGGTCCGAACTCCGGCAAAGATATTTTTATCCCGATGGACTGGATCATCGGTGGCCAAGCGCGCATCGGCCAAGGTTGGCGCATGTTAATGGAATGCCTCGCGGCGGGTCGGTCAATTTCGCTACCGGCACAATCAATCGCCGCCGCAAAACTTTGCGCGCGCGCCACCGGTGCGTATTCGCGCATACGCCAACAATTCTCGACGCCAATCGGAAAATTTGAAGGCGTCGAAGAAGCGCTCGCGCGCATCGGCGGCAACGCGTACATGATGGATGCGGCCCGGGTGATGACCGCCGGCGCGGTAGACCTGGGCGAAAAACCGTCGGTACCCTCGGCGATCGTCAAGTATCACATGACCGAACGCATGCGTAGCGTGATCAACGACGCGATGGACATCCACGGTGGCAAGGGCATTTGCTTGGGTCCGAATAATTACCTTGGCCGCGCTTATCAACTCGCGCCGGTCGCGATCACGGTCGAAGGCGCGAATATTCTCACGCGCAGCATGATCATTTTCGGTCAAGGCGCGATTCGCGGCCATCCGTACGTTCTGCGCGAATTGGAAACCTCGCGCATGAGCGATGCCGAACAAGCCGCCGAGCAATTCGATGGTCTGCTGTGGGAGCACGCAAGTTTCTCGGTGATGAACGCGGCGCGCACTTTGGTGCTGGGCATTAGCGGCGGACGCGGAACATCGGTGCCCGGCGCGCCGGAAGTGAAACGTTACTACCAGCAAATGAATCGCTTTGCGGCGGCTTTCGCGTTGCTCGCCGACGTTGCGATGATGGTTATGGGCGGCGAATTGAAGCGCAAGGAAAAACTGTCGGCGCGCTTGGGCGATGTGCTCTCCAACCTTTATTTGTCCTCTGCCGCACTGAAGCGTTACGAGGACGACGGCCACCATCAGGCGGATCTGCCGTTTTTGCTGTGGTCGCTGCACGATGCGTTCTTCAAAATACAGATCGCGATGGATGGCATTCTGGCGAATTTTCCGAATCGTCCGCTCGCATGGATGCTGCGGCGCTTGGTGTTCCCCAAGGGCTTGACGCTGGAGGCACCGAGCGACGCGATGGGTCACCAGGTCGCGAAGTTGATGTTGGAGCCGTCGGAAGCGCGCGATCGTTTGACGCGCGGTATATACTCGCCGCGCCGCGAAGACGATGCGGTTGGCTGCCTCGAGATCGCGCTCGATGCCGCCATCGCTGCGGAAGCGGTTCAGGCTAAGCTGCGCGCCGGCAAAAAATCCGGCTTAATCGACGGCCGCACGGCCGATGATCTCACCGAACGCGCGCTGGAAAAAGGCGTGATCACCGTGGCGGATATGGAAATTTTGCGGCGTGCGAAACAACTCACGCGCAAAGTGATTATGGTAGATGATTTCCCGCAAGATTTCGGGCGTGCAACTCAACACCGGCAAGAACCGGAACGCCTCAGCGCGTTGATGTAGGACTACTACCGAAAAACGGCCATTAGTGATAGGCTTTCTCGAACAACCTAAATAACATGGTGGGGTCGCATGACTACTCAGACCGATTTCATTTCCGTTGAAAGTGCAGGCAGCTTAGGTGGACTGCTCCGCGAACGTGTCAAGCGCAGCCCGACTGCGGTGGCCTATCGCGATTTCGATCTCGAGAGAGAGATTTGGGTCGATCGCACCTGGAAGGACGTCGAACGCGAGGCGGCACGCTGGCAAGCGGCGCTAAAAAATGAAGGCTTACAAGCGGGCGACCGCGTCGGCCTTATCTTGCGCAACTGCAGTCATTGGGTGATTTTTGATCAAGCGGCGATGGGCTTGGGCTTGGTCGTGGTACCGCTTTATGCGGAAGATCGACCGGAAAACGGCGCCTATTGTTTAGACGATTCCGGTGCAAAATTACTCGTACTCGAAGGTTCGGAACACTGGGAAAAACTGGCGCCGGTCGTTGCGCAAATGCCCAAAGTCGGCCGTTTCGTCAGTCTGAAACGAATTCCTAATGCCAGCGAACCAAAATTAGTCTACGCGGAAGAATGGTTGCCCAAGGAAGGCGCGGGTTACAGCGTGTTGCCCATCGCGGCAAACGAGCTGGCGACCATTGTCTACACCTCCGGCACGACCGGCAGGCCGAAAGGCGTCATGCTGACTCACCGTAATATTCTCAGCAACGCAGCGGCGGCGTTAGAAACTTTCTCGGTTTATCCAAGCGACAAATTTTTATCGTTTTTGCCGATGTCGCATATGCTCGAGCGAATGTCCGGCTACTATTTGGCAGTCATGGCCGGCGCGACGGTTGCGTATTCTCGCTCCGTACCGCAACTCGCCGAAGATTTGCTCAGCCAGCAGCCGACCATTCTCGTCTCCGTGCCGCGCATCTACGAGCGTGTTTACACGCGCATTAACGAGCAACTTGCAGCCGGTTCGCCGATCAAGCGCAAGCTGTTTAATCTCGCCACGTCGGTCGGCTGGAGCCGCTTCGAGATGCAACAGGGACGCGGTTCATGGAAGCCATCGATGCTGCTCTGGCCACTTTTGGAAAAACTAGTCGCAAGCAAAATCATGGCGAAACTCGGCGGACGGCTACGCACCGCCATCGCCGGTGGCGCGGCATTGTCGCCGGAAATTTCGAAAGTGTTCATCGGCCTCGGATTGCCTATTTTGCAAGGCTACGGCCTGACGGAAACCAGCCCATTGCTTACGGTAAACCGGATGGACTCGAATGAGCCGGCCAGCGTCGGCCAAGCGGCGCCGGGTACGGAATTAAAAGTCGGCGACAACAATGTCTTGCTTGCGCGCGGCCCGCAAGTGATGCTGGGCTATTGGAATAATCCGGCGGCAACGGCGGCAGTATTGTCCGCAGACGGCTGGTTCAATACCGGCGATCAAGCGCGCATCGGCCCGAGCGGCCACGTTTACATCACCGGCCGCATCAAGGATATTATCGTGATGGGCACCGGGGAAAAAGTGCCGCCGGTCGACATGGAGCTTTCCATCATTTCCGATCCGCTGTTTGAGCAAGTCTTAGTTCTGGGCGAAGGGAAATCCTATCTTGCGGCCCTGGTTTCGCTGAATCAAGAACAATGGGCGAAACTTTCCGCATCGGCGAATTTCCAGACCGGCAATCCCAACATAGAAGCAGTACACAAGGTGTTATTGGAACGTATCGGCGCGCGCATGAATAGCTTTCCCGGCTACGCGCAGATTCGCCGCGTTTGCGCGACATTAACACCGTGGACCGTCGAAAATGGGTTCCTCACGCCGACGCTTAAAGTGAAGCGCGCCAAAGTGCTTGAGAATTATGCGTCCGATGTCGAATCACTGTATGCGAAGAAATAAACCATGACCGAAACCGCGCTTCCCGATCGACAACCGACATTGCGCGTAGTCGCGATGCCTGGCGATGTCAATGCGCTCGGCAGCGTGTTCGGCGGCTGGATCATGGCACAAGTCGATATCGCCGCGAGCATACCGGCGATCCGCCATGCAAAGGGCAAAGTCGCCACTCGCGCGGTGAATTCATTTGAGTTTCGCGAGCCGTTATTCGTCGGCGACGTGGTCAGTTTTTACGCGGACTTAGTGCGCGTGGGCAAGACATCGCTCACGATCGATGTTGAGGTTTATGCCGAACGCCTGCGCCATGGCGCAGAAAAATCGATCAAAGTGACTCAGGCACAACTGACTTTCGTCGCGCTCGACGAACGCGGCCAGCCGCGAAAAATCGAATCCCCGTAGTCTTTTATTAACATGAAAGGAAGGATCACAAAGATGAATCCCTTACCACGCGCCATCATTACTCTCGCCGTTACGGTCGCCGGTACCGGTTGGATTTCTAACGTCCAGGCGGGCGGTTTTCAATTGTTCGAACAAAGCGTTTCCGGCTTAGGAACGTCGTTTGCGTCCACCGCGGCGGCCGAAGACGCCAGCACAGTCTGGTGGAATCCGGCGGGCATGAGTTACTTGCCCGGCGGAAACTTTACGCTTGGCGGACATATCATCAAGCCGACTGCGGAATTTGAAAACCAAGGTTCACGAACGCTGCTACCGCCGCCGAACGGCCTGACGATGTCTGGCAGCAATGGCGGCGACGCCGGAGGCATCGCATTGTTGCCGAATCTGTATTACACCCACGGCATAACCGACCGACTGACTCTTGGTATCGGCGTTAACGCCCCATTCGGTTCTACGACGGACTACGAAGACGGTTGGGTCGGCCGCTACCACGCATTAAAATCCGCATTGACGATTATCAATATCAATCCATCAGCGGCATGGAAGATCAACGATCGTTT
>JANOLP010000174.1:0-8291 GCA_031419835.1 Pseudomonadota bacterium
CATGCGCAAATTACTTCACCTGATTATCGGCGTACTCAAATCAGGTAAACCGTTTGATCCATCTCTTCATAACATCAAAAATGCTTGACACAGGAGATGGTATCTACTCGCTACTCCCGATACGTTTCGCTACTTCCCGAACTTCAACGCCATATCGGCAAACCGGCTGTTATCCAGTGCAAATTCATCACGCGTCCGGCAATAGCGATTCGCAAACAGCCGCCCGACCGGATGATATTGATCGGGGATTCGCCGCATGTTGCTCGGGTCGATGATGCCGTCGCGCACGTGCATCCAGGCGATTTGGCCGATCATTAGGCGGCGGGTTTTGAAATCCAGTTGCGTGTGTAATGTGCATTCGAACGACACCGGTGATTCGGTGATTCTCGGCGGCGCGACGCGTTGCGACGGCGTGGTGGTGAAACCGACCATATCTATTTCGCTTAATTCGGTGGGCGCGATGACGGCTGTGCCGTGCATTTTTTCGGCAATGTCTTCGTCGACCAGATTCACGACGAATTGCTTTTTTGTGAGTATGTTGTCTACGGTGTCTTTCATTTTCCCGCTTGGGTGCGCGTCGGCGCTGATGATTAAGATCGGTGGGTCTTCGCCGAGGACGTTGAAGTAGCTAAACGGTGCGGCGTTGACGACGCCGCCGTCCGAGATCGTTGTGACGAGGGCGATGGGGCGCGGGACGACCAGGCTGGTCAGCAGTTTGTAGCGGATGGGACGTTCCAGGGCGTTTAGGTCGATTTCCATTTTTTGGGTTTGGTTTTTTTGATGAGTGATTCGTATCGAAAAAATTCACGCAGTTCCCTCACCCTAACCCTCCCACGAGTGGGAGAGGGGATTTTTGCTCCCTCGCCCGCTTGCGGGAGAGGGGTGGGGTGAGGGCAGGCGCTGGATTAATCGCGAAAGCGTTTCGTGTTCGTTGGCGACACAAAGGGGAATTACAAACCCGTCCCAAGCACAAAATCAAAATCCGCCTTCATATACTTACCGTCTTGTTTCATATCCAGTGCCAGTGATGGCTTATGCCCACCCCAGGGATCGCCGGCGAGATGTTCGTCGCCTTTGAAATAAAGTTGGGTGGTTAGTGCGACGTGTAGAAACGGCAAGACTTTAATATGAATATGACGCGCGCGCGTCAGGTTGCCGTATTTTTCCAAGCCCGGCACCCCGGGTGGAATGGGGTAGGCGCCCGGCACGACTGTGTCGATTTCGTAGCGGCCATTGGCATCAGTCACCAACATGCCGCGCAAATGAAATGGTGGGGGCGGTTCGTGAAAATTACCCGGCTGTTTCTTATCGTAATTGCCTTTGTCGTCCGCTTGCCAAATTTCGATGATCGTTCCCGCCAATGGTGTTTTGCAATCGGCGCTGAGCACGCTGCCGCGCAACATGAGCTTCTGTCCCGGCTCGCTGTCTGAGGCTAACTTCACTTGGAATTTTGGCGCGCCGTAGTTATACATTGGGCCTAGGATTTCCTGTTCGGTGAGTGCGCAATCTTTTGCGTTTGCCGATGCTGGAAGTAAGAGTGCGCCGCCAGCGGCCGCTGCACCCTGTTGCAAGAAACGCCGACGGGCTAGGCCCTGGGCAATTTTCTGGGTTAGTTCGTTAGTCATGATTCCTCCTCGAGAAATTATATAGGCGAACGCGTGCGTTCGATTGAGACGTTACGCGAAAAGCAATGGTCGCGCAATAACGCATCGTCATAAACGAAGACGAGGGTTCTGTCGTAGAATGAGCACCCTTATCTGTACCCTAGTTTCAACTATCCAACGCGATGTCAAAACCATCCAGATTTTTTCCGCAAGTGCCAGGCACGGTCATCGTGCTGGGATGGGTGAGTTTTTTCAACGATCTCGCGTCGGATATGGTCATCCCGCTCATCCCGCTTTTGTTGGTGACTGAGTTGGCCGCGGGCCCGGTGATGCTCGGACTGATCGAAGGCTTAGCCGATGCCATCGCGAGTTTCATGAAGCTCTGGTCTGGACGTTTTTCCGATCGCCTGGGCGGACGACGCAAGGGCTTGGCACTTGCGGGTTACATCTTATCGAATACGGTAAGGCCGTTCTTCGGCGCGGTGACCGGCTGGGTGGGATTGCTGGCGCTTCGCAGCGTTGATCGCATTGGCAAAGGTATTCGTAGCGCGCCACGCGATGCGTTGGTCGCCGATGTTACACCGCCCGCACTGCGCGGCGTGGCGTTCGGGTTTCATCGCGCGTTGGACAATGCTGGCGCTGTCGGCGGAGCGCTCGTTGCTGCTGCCATCCTTGCTTGGTCGACGTTTTCTTTACGCGAAGTGATCGCCTGGTCGGCCGTTCCCGGATTGGTGGGTGTGTTATTGCTGTGGCGGTTGGTCAAAGAGCCGCGCGTCGCGCCGCGTCCACTCGCGCTCGCGCCGGAACTAAATTGGTCACGGCTTTCACCTACTATGCGACAGTATTTATTGTTGCTTGCCGGCTTCACTTTCGCGCGAGTATCCGAGACGTTTTTGGTGCTGTTCGGCCACGGGCTGGGAATGAGTACGGTGAATCTGTTGGTGCTCTGGGCCGCGTTGAATTTGGCGAAGTCGCTGGCTTCTTGGTGGGGTGGGAAGGCAGCGCTACGTATCGGTAGGGAGCGGGTCATGGCGATCAGTTGGATCGCTTACGCCGCGACCTTCGTGGCCTTGAGTATGACGGGGTCGCCGCTCATGCTGTGGATTGTCACGCTAGTTTACGGAGTATTCGCCGGGCTTGGGGAAGGCATCGAACGCGCGGTCATCGGCGACTTCGCCGCGCCAACGGAGCGCGGAACCGCGTACGGTTGGTACAACATGATGCTGGGATTGTCAGCGATTCCGGCGGGACTTTTGTTCGGCGGCATCTGGCAATTTCTTGGCGCTACTTATGCATTTCTACTGGCGGGCCTAGTCGCGGCAGTCGCGGCGATTGTGTTGCATGTCTATCTCGCGCCAAATTTAAAACTCGCCGCCAAGTTGGATTGATATGCCGCTCATTTCGCTCGATAACGCTCAGCTTGCTTACGGCCATGTTCCATTACTGGATCGGGCTGAATTCAAGATCGACAAAGGCGAGCGCGTCGGCTTGCTTGGCCGCAATGGTGCGGGCAAAACCAGTTTGCTTAAAGCCATTGTTGGAACGGTGGTGCTTGACGACGGCATTGTCTGGCGTGCGCCGGGACTTCGGTTAGGTTATGTGCCGCAGGAGCCGCCGCTGGACGATACGGCAACGGTTTTTGAGACGGTTGCCGGTGGCTTAGGGGATCTGCAGGCCACGTTAGTTGAGTACCACGCGGTATTGCATGAATTCGCCGATCCGAATCACACGCCGGCCGTGCAGAACAGGTTCGACGAATTGAGTCACGCACTCGAAGCCAACGACGGCTGGCGTATGCAAAGTCGTATCGAGTCGACACTACAGCAACTCGAACTCAATGCGGATGCAAAAATCGGCAGCTTGTCCGGCGGCTGGCGCAAGCGCGTGGCAGTGGCGCGGGCGCTGGTGAGCGATCCGGATTTATTGGTGCTGGACGAGCCGACCAATCACTTGGATATCGCTGCGATCGATTGGCTGGAAGTTTTTTTGCGCGATGCCAATGTGACGTTGCTTTTCGTCACCCACGATCGGCGCTTTCTGGATCGCGTTGCGACGCGTATTGTCGAGCTTGATCGTGGCATTCTGCGCGATTTCCCCGGTAACTACACGGCGTATCGCAAACGCAAAGAAGACATGCTTGCCATCGAAGCGGTGCGCCAGGAAAAATTCGACAAAGTATTGGCGGAGGAAGAGGTTTGGATTCGCCGCGGCATTGAGGCGCGACGCACGCGCAACGAAGGTCGCGTACGGCGCTTGGAAAGATTGCGCGTGGAACGCGCCGCACGGCGCGAGCGTTTGGGGCAGGTAAACTTTTCTCTTGCGACCGGCGAGCGCTCCGGTGAGCTAGTGGCGGAACTCAAGCACGTCAAGAAATCCTATGGCGATCGATTGGTGATCGAAGATTTTTCCGCGCGAATTTTACGCGGCGATCGCATCGGTTTAATCGGCCCGAACGGTATCGGCAAAACCACGTTGCTGAAATTACTCACGGGAGAAGTGCCTGCAGATCAAGGAACGGTGCGGCTTGGCACGAAGTTAAACATCGCCTATTTCGATCAATTGCGCGCTCAGTTAAATGATGAAGCGACGCTGCTCGAAACCATCAGCCCCGGTACGGATTTCATCGAAATCGGCGGCCAGCGCAAACATGTGATGAGTTATCTGGAAGATTTTTTGTTTCCGCCGCAACGGGCGCGGGCGAAGGTGAAATCGCTGTCGGGAGGCGAGCGTAATCGTTTGTTGCTCGCACGATTGTTTACCCAGCCCGCGAATGCATTGATTCTCGATGAGCCGACCAATGATTTGGATTTAGATACGTTGGAATTGTTGGAGTCGCTTCTGCAAGATTACAGCGGCACCGTGTTTCTCGTGAGCCACGATCGCGAATTTCTCAACAACGTTGTCACACAAATTTATGCATTCGAAGGCGAGGGGAGGGTGGTTGAGTACGCCGGTGACTATGACGATTGGGAGCGCGTGCAAAAGGCACGTGCTGCAGGCCAAGAGCCAGAGCGGTCTTCAGGGCGCAATGCCCTTAGCGCCGCACCCAGTAAGCCTCGTGGCCGGGGTAAACTTTCGTTCAAGGAAACGAATGAACTAAGCGCGCTGCCGGAAAAAATCGCTGCGTTAGAGAACGAACAAAGTGATATCAACGAACGCTTAGTTGATCCCGATTTATATCGCAATCAACCGGATCAGGTGAAGACGCTGCAGGCCCGCGTAGAAACGATCGATGGCGAATTGTTGGATTTGCTTGCGCGCTGGGAGGCGCTGGAAGCGAAGCAGAATACGGGCGCGCAGACTTAAGAAAGTTGGCTCAGTTGGTGGCCAAAATAGCCGAGTGCGATAACGAATGTTGCGAGACAAACACGTGAGCACTGTAGCAACCAGGTTTCGATTTTTTCTTGATTTTTATTTGTGATTAAAAAATGCCGGCCGTCGCGCGGTTTGTGTAGCAGATGAAAGCCCGGTTGCGCACGGAGTTCGCGATGTTGTTTTGCCACTTCGCGTTTTGCTTGGGCGCGGGCGAGTTGCCATTCCTGTTCATCGATTTCACCATTCTTGTTTAAGTCGAAGCGCGTCATCAGCATAGGTTTATTGCGCTTCCATTCCGCAAGCATGGTGCCGATATCTTCACGTGAATCAAGATGGGTTTCCACGGGATTTAAGGTCTTGAACTGCCCCAACGCATAGAGCCGATCGCCGGCGAGCAAGAGGTGCTCAGTCTGACGTGTATCGCCGATGGTTTTGACTTCCGTATGCTGCGACATGATTTCCGCGTGGTCCGGATCGACGATACATTCGCCGGTGCCATCGCGCAGCAGGAAGGTCGCGTCGCTGGTTTCTTGCCGCATCGTTTCCCATTTGTCACCATTTTTTTCTTGCACGGAGTAGCGATACCACACGCACGGCAGGGCACGTAGCGGGCTGTAGAGCGGCGCGGTCGGGTGAGCGGCCGCGACACCCTGCAGTTCGACGTAACCTTGCACTGCCCCACCGATAGTGGAGGTCGGCATGTCGGCCGACAAGCGATAGCGGCGCTGCAGAATCAACCACGCGCCGAAGCTAAAGCACGCGACCATCGGGGCGACGACTAACTCGGCACCGCTCATAGGAATATTTTAGGAGCCTAGGCAGTAAACAACGCGCGAACGTCGACGTCCGCTTTTTCTGCGCTGGCGAATTCAAGTAGGCGCGCGGTTTTGAAGCTGAACAGACCGGCGACGATGTTGTCCGGAAATTGCTCGACGCGAACATTGTTGATGTTGACACTTTCGTTATAGATCTCGCGGCGATCGGCGATGGCGTTTTCCAAATTAGAAATGCGCGCGTGCAAATGCAAAAACTGTTCATTGCTTTTGAGTTCCGGATAAGCTTCCGCCGCTGCAAACAAACTTCCCAAGCCCGCGCGCAACGCGCCCTCTGCTTTGCCCAGGGCGCTCACGTCGCGCGCCTCACGCGCGCTCGAAACTTGTGCGCGCGCCCGCATCACTTTTTCCAACGTCGATTGCTCGAACTTCATGTACTGCTTGCAAGTCTCCACCAACTTAGGAATTTCATCGTGGCGCTGTTTGAGCAGCACGTCGATGTTCGCCCAAGCCTTGGATACGTTGTGCTTGAGGTTTACAAGATTGTTGTAAGCGAAGACGATGTAGACTACGGCGAGGATCAAAAACGCTAGAAAAAGCATTGAAATTATACCCATTGTGACTCCTGTTTTTACAGATAAGTTAATCGGTTAGAGAATTTTTCTAATGTTATAGGAGAAACTATTGAAAGGTAAATATTTTTCCGACGAAGCTGCGGCGCCATGTATAATTCGGCCTCCGCGGAAAGGTGTCAGAGTGGTCGAATGAGCCAGACTCGAAATCTGGTGTACGGTTCTCCGTACCGTGGGTTCGAATCCCACCCTTTCCGCCAGTAATGTTAATTAACTAATTGAAATTAATAAATAGTTTTTAAACAATCAATTTTTATCCCACAATTTACCCCACATTTTATCTTTGATGTATCGCTAGCGTAAAAATCGCGCTGAAGTTTGTAGTTTCGCTTGTGAAGTCAGGCTTGAAACGGTATGGCAAACGGCGCTTTACCATTCCCAATGGCGTTCGCTGAAGATTTGCCACCCATTACCGCTTGAAGCTCGCTTGAATTGACGAATTCTATGAGAATGTCGAAACTTAGTTTATACATTTTAAGGAGCTGATCGTGGCCGAAGTCGTTCTCGGTATTAAACAGTGGGGCAATAAACTAGGCGTTCGTTTACCCGCGGTCATTGCGCGCGAAGCACATTTGCGCGTTGACCAACGTGTTTGCGTATCTGTCAATGGGAATCCGGTCATGACAACGCCGGTTGAAAATGCGGATCTCACGCTCGCGCAACGACTCGAAAAGTGTGACCCAACACGGCATGGCGGTGAAGTCATGATCGCGAGCGATGCACTTGGAACAGAACGGTGGTAACGACGTCGGTCAAAAAACCTGCGAAGAAACGTACCACTTGGGTACCGAGGCGACAGGACATCATTTGGATTGATTGCAATCCACAGGTCGGTCGGGAGATGCGTGACGTTCATCCGTTTTTGGTGCTTTCGCCGCGTATTTTCAACGAAAGAACCTCGCTGGTCATCGGCTTGCCGATGACCACTGCCGAGTACAACGCGGACAATCCGTTTGCCTTGGCTATTGGCACCGCGAAGGGACGCTTGGTGGGCAAAACAAGCTACGTGCTTTGTCGTCAGCCAAAATCATTTGGTCGGCGTTTGCGGGGTGCGCGCGTGCATTCGCTAAAAACCGTATCGGACGGACAATTCAAACAAGTGCGCGAACGATTGAATTAAATTATTCAGTTGGCTTAATGTTGTAACTTGCAATTCCTGGACAACCAATGCTCGATGTCACCTACCGGATAGTTATTAAACCGGGACTAGAATTCTAGCGTCTATGCACATTGGATCGACCGTTAGGCCGGCTCGACTTTGCTTCCATGAGCCGCATGGAAATGAAGGAGCTGCTGGATTCGCGTAAGGAATTCAAAACCCAGTTGTTCTCCGATGTCATCGAAAAACTTCATCAAGATCCGAGTAAGGCCGAAGTTCCGCAGTGCCCGAGTCTAGCCGATGCTGACTCTGGGAAATGCCAAATAACAGATGCCCAACGCCGCGAGTTGGCACTGAAGCTGGAGCGAGAGCGGCAAACCAAGAATGTCCCAAAGGTCAAGAATGTTACGTTACCGGCAATCGAGCGCAAGCTTGCCGTACTTTTCGGTGTCAACGAATACACAGACGATTCGATTCCTTCGCTCGACAACGCGGTGCTCGACGTACAGGCAATAGGCAAGGCGTTGCGAGAGAAACTGGGATACGAAGTGACGGTGATGGAGAACGTTAAGAAAGCCGAAATCGTTCGCGCTCTAAATAGCCTTGCCATCGACGTGCGCAAACAGGACAGCGTTTTGATCTACTATGCCGGCCACGGATATCGACGCGAAGAGACGGGGATGGGCTATTGGTTGCCAGCAGATGCCGACGCCGACGATCCGGTGAACTGGGTATCAAACGCGGATATCTCGAAGATGCTCGCGAATGTCCCCGCCAATCAAGTCGCCATGATTTCCGACAGTTGCTATTCGGGTGCCTTCACGAAAGAAAGGAAATTCCAGAGTAGCCAAGGGATCAAACCCAGCGA
>JANOLP010000175.1:0-20232 GCA_031419835.1 Pseudomonadota bacterium
GTGAAGGATCTGCTTTTTGCGGCCGTAAAAGCAGATCCTTCGCGTTGCTCAGGATGACATAAGGATGTGGCAGCAAGAGCGCCAGCGGTTCATGGTCCGTGTGCAGTATTGGTAGTGCCGATACGGGCAGCTCGCGACGACAATAACGCGCACCGCTATTCCCAATACTTCGCCGCTTCCTCCGAGTCTTCCAATTCCTCCTTGCGCCGCCAGTAGTCGTGCTTCTTAACCAAACTATGCCTCGCAGGCCATGATTTGCGACCGACGCAATCGGCCTACTGATGAATAGCGGTGCGGCGCTCGATTAGGCACACGGCTTGCGCCGCGATTCCCTCGGCGCGACCGGTAAACCCAAGTTGCTCCGTTGTTGTGGCTTTGACGTTCACGCTATCTTCTACGATGCAAAGATCCGCGGCGATATTGGTAATCATCGCCGGGATATGCTGCGCCATGCGCGGTGCTTGCGCAATGATGGTTGCGTCGACATTCACGATCGCAAAATTTCGGTCGAGCAATTTGGACCGCACGTCACGTAACAACACGCGGCTGTCGATATCTTTGTACACCGCATCTTGATCGGAAAAATGGCGGCCGATGTCGCCGAGCCCAGCGGCGCCGAGCAATGCATCGCAAATAGCGTGCAGCAAGACATCCGCATCGGAATGACCGAGCAGACCAACGTGATGGGGAATTTCAACGCCGCCAATGATCAACTTTCGAGCCGGTGCGAAGGCGTGCACGTCGAATCCCTGACCGACACGAAAATTGCTCATGCCGCAGCGCTCTGCCCGTTCTGCTGCGCCAGTAGCCATTCTACAAAGGGTATGTCATCGGCATAGGTCACTTTAATGTTTTGCCTTTCACCCATCACCAGCTTGGGTCGCATGCCCGCCGCCTCGATCGCGCTCGCCTCATCGGTGATGACATCGAGCTTCGCGTTTTGCAACGCATTGCGCAATGTGCCTACGCGAAACATCTGCGGCGTTTGTGCATGCCATAGTCCAGCACGTAGTTCTGTTTTGGTCACGCGCTGATAGTCATCGCCGCGCTTTATCGTATCGGAAACCGGCACGGCCAAAATTCCACCGACGACATCCGTCCCAATTTCATCGATCAATCGATTCAACGCGGCGGCCGACAAACAAGGCCTCGCAGCGTCGTGAACCAGCACCCAATCATTGTCGAGCACACCATGTTTTTCCATTTCGCGCAGACCATTGAGCACCGTTTCTGCACGAGTAGCGCCGCCACAACGCAATACTAGCGCGGCTTCCAGGCCAGGCATCGCCGCGATCCGCTCTGCGAATAGATCCTCGGGAGACACTGCTACAAACGTTTTGACGATGCTCGGATCGATAAGCAAGGTCGCGGCCGCATGCGCGAGCAGTGATTTTCCTGAGACCTCGATGTATTGTTTCGGCGTTTCGCCGCCAAGGCGACTGCCATTTCCCGCTGCGGGAATCAACGCAAAGTAGCGTGGCATAGCCTAGTTGATTTTTTCCAAGCCACCCATGTAGGGTCGCAATACTGATGGTATCGACACGCTACCATCGACCTGTTGGTTGTTTTCAAGGATCGCCACCAACGTGCGACCGACAGCCAGGCCGGAACCGTTCAAGGTATGGAGCAGTTCCGTCTTACCCTGGGTATTGCGAAACCGCGCTTGCATGCGGCGCGCCTGAAACGCCTCGCAATTGCTGCATGAAGAAATTTCTCGATAGGCGTTTTGCGCCGGCAACCACACTTCAAGATCGTAGGTTTTCGCCGCGCCGAAACCCATATCGCCCGCGCAGAGCGCCATCACACGATAAGGCAATTCCAATTTCCGCAAAATCGCTTCGGCGTGGCCAACCATTTCTTCTAAAGCCACATAGGATTTTTCCGGGTGCACGATCTGCACCATTTCGACTTTGTCGAATTGATGCTGGCGAATCATGCCGCGTGTGTCTTTGCCGTAGCTGCCCGCCTCGGAGCGAAAACATGGCGTGTGGGCCGTCAGTTTCAGCGGCAATTGATCGAGCGGAATGATTTCGCCACGAACCGTATTCGTCAACGAAATTTCCGACGTGGAAATCAAATACAAATCTTCCGCTTCGGCATCGCCGCCCTTGCGCACGGCGAACATATCGTCTTTGAACTTCGGTAATTGTCCAGTGCCAAGCAGAGTTTCGCTATTGACGATGTACGGTGTGTAGTGCTCAATATACCCGTGATCTTGCGTCTGTGTGTCGAGCATGAATTGCGCAATAGCGCGATGAAGCCGCGCGATTTTGCCGCGCATTAACGTGAAGCGCGCCCCTGCCAATTTCGCGGCTGTTTCGAAATCCAGCCCGCCAAGATTCGTACCGATGTCGACATGATCCTTGACTTCGAAATCAAATTTTCTCGCTGTTCCCCAGCGCCGAACTTCGACATTATCGTCAGCGGATTTTCCGACCGGAACGCTGGCGTCAGGTAAGTTCGGTACATTCAACAACAACTCTTGCACCTTGGTTTGCACCGATTCGAGTTGCGCTTCCGCAACCTTCAACTCGTCACCCAGATTGGCCACCTCGGACATAATCGCCGATGCATCTTCACCTTTTGCTTTGGCCTGACCGATTAATTTTGACGATTGATTGCGCTTAGCCTGCAATTCCTGGGTCTTGACTTGGATGGTTTTGCGTTCGTCTTCGAGTACGCGAAATGCCTCGACATCGAGCTGGAAGCCACGCCCAGCAAGGCGTTTGGCGGTGCCACTTAAATCAGTGCGGAATAATTGAATGTCTAACATGATGGTTCCGTAGCTTGCGCTGCGTGCATGATGGTGATGAAACGGTGCGCACTGCGCACCCTACATTTTCTTTTTTGCTTTTGCGTCCAATTCGCGCAAGGCGTTAAGCTTGTCGCGAATTTTGCCTTCCAACCCACGATCCGTCGGTTCATACCAACGTTGATTTTCAATGCCATCGGGCAAGTATTGTTCGCCGGCCGCGTATGCATTTTCTTCATCGTGGGCATAGCGATACTCTTTGCCGTAGCCCAAATTTTTCATCAGCTTGGTTGGCGCGTTACGCAAATGAACCGGCACCGGCCGCGATTGGTCGGCTGCAATAAACGCGCGAACCGCATTATACGCGACGTAGGCGGCATTGCTCTTCGGCGCACAGGCCAAATACAGCGCCGCTTGCGCCAATGCCAACTCACCTTCCGGCGATCCGAGCCGTTCGAAAGTCGCAACCGCATCAAGCGTCAGATTCAGCGCGCGTGGATCGGCCAACCCAATATCCTCGCTCGCCATGCGTACCAAGCGTCGGCCCAAATAGCGCGGATCGGCACCGCTGTCGAGCATGCGTACCAGCCAATACAATGCACCATCTGGATTGGAGCCACGCACGGATTTGTGTAACGCGGATATTTGATCGTAAAACTGATCGCCGCCTTTATCAAAGCGGCGGCCGCTGCGCGTCAAAGTATTTTCTACCAGTTCGACACTGATCGTTTTCGTGCCGCTCAGGTCGACGGCGACCTGCAGTTGTTCGACCAAATTTAACAATCGTCGACCATCGCCGTCGGCGTTGTCGACCAACCGTTTCGCCGCATCGTCGGCTATAGCGATGCCCTGAAGAACCGCATCCAGAGCGCGTCTTAGCAATGTGCCTAATTCGTCCGCAGAAAGGCTCTGCAGCACATAAACCGCCGCGCGTGATAACAACGCGCCGTTGACTTCAAAGGAGGGATTTTCGGTCGTAGCGCCGATAAAAGTGATGAGACCCGATTCGACATGCGGCAGGAATGCGTCCTGCTGAGACTTGTTGAATCGATGCACTTCGTCGACGAACAATATCGTAGATCGGCCGAACTGCTCTCGATTCAGGCTCGCGTGATCGATGGCCTCGCGAATATCCTTAACACCGCCAAGCACCGCCGAAATCGGCACAAAATCCGCATCAAACGACTGTGCCATGAGCCGTGCCAGCGTTGTTTTGCCAACGCCGGGCGGGCCCCACAAAATCATCGAATGAATTTTTTTCGCCGTGAAGGCGACATGCAACGGTTTGCCGGCGCCTAGTAAATGACTTTGTCCGATGACATCATCGAGCGATTTCGGCCGTAATAACTCGGCGAGCGGTGGCGACGACGCAGCCATAACTTCACGGCGCGCAGTTACTCAAATGTCACCGAGTTAAAGAATCTTGGCGCCAGTCGCTTTGCAGCAGCTTCTTCGGACTTCGCATACTCAACAATCATGGTAAAAAGATCGTCGTCCAGCAACACGGTACGTTGTAGTGCACGGCCTTTCTTAACCTCCAACTCCGCCTCGACCGCTTCGTGTTCGTTCATACGCATCGGCTTGACGGTTTTATAGTGGCCTTTGCCGGATGAAGACTTTATCTGCTCGAATTGCTTGCGAGCCGTTTCCTTACCGCCTCGATAATGAGCGCGCGACACCGTAAATCGAATCAGTTGCATCATTCTGCCACTAACTCCATAAGACTCCGCAATCGCGGATTTCGGGTCTTCGTGAACTGCGGTAAAGTCCTTGAATTTCGTCGGTAGGTCCACCGAATACCGTCCGTTGGTCGATTTCGCTTTGGTCCAGCCATCCGCATCCAATTCGCCCGCATCTTCGCGATGCACGCTCACTTTCGGCGCCGCGGCTTGAACGTCCATCCACCCGATCGAAACGAGCAGACCAAGAATTATTACGCTGCGTCTAGAAATTTGTAATAGCGTCACAGAGATTCCTTTGTCGATTAATTGAAACATTTACTCACCCACCACATCGGCATTTTTCGGTGGCGTAAATTTAAACAAATCCGCAGCTAGCTTTGGATTTTTTTCCACTTTTGCAAAACGAATCAGCGTTTTTTGGCCAAAGCTGTCGACTAGCTCCATCACTTGAAGTCCCGCCTCGCCAAAGCCCATGCGAATGCTTTCGAATGAGGTATCACGATCCTTCGGTTGCGCATTTAACCAATCCAGGCCGTCTATGTTGCCGCCATCGATTAACGTAAAACTGCGTTCAATTTCATTGCTACCCGCCAGCAGTGCTGCGGGGCTTGAGCCAAGGGATTCACTCAACTTCTTGACCGTGACCTGTTCTAAATCACTGTCCCAAATCCAAAGTTTTTTGCCATCGCCGACGATTAACTGCGGATAGGGCTTGGTGTATTCCCAGCGAAACTTACCGGGCCGAGAAAATTGCATGGTACCGCTGGATTCATTCGTGACTTTACCGGCGCGATCAAGCACCGTTTGATTGAATTGCGCACGCAAGGTTTTCGCGCCCTCAACGAATTCGCGCAGACGATCGATGCCACCGGCCTGAACAGATCCTGCGAAAACAATTAACGCTACCGCGCTACGAATGACAATTTTTAGCATCTCTCCGCCAACGGAAAATGACAACTGCGATTAACGCGCGAGTCCGACAATCGGCCTACCGCTCAACACTTGCGCCAGGCACCAAAATTTCGCGATTGCCGTTGGATTGCATAGCGGACACCATCCCAGCCTTTTCCATGTCTTCGATCAATCGCGCGGCGCGGTTGTAGCCAATGCGCAGATGCCGTTGCACCAGCGAGATCGACGCACGGCGCGATTTCAGCACGATTTCGACCGCTTGATCGTAGAGTGGATCTTTCTCACCGCCGCCGTTCCCGCCGGTCAGAATATCGACCTCGCCGTTGTCGCTTTCCTCGCCGTCCAAAATACCTTCGACGTAGTTCGGCTCGCCCTGCCCTTTCAAATATTCGACGACTTTGTGTACCTCTTGATCGGCGACAAACGCACCATGTACCCGCTGCGGATAACCGGAACCCGGCGGCAAGTAAAGCATATCGCCCTGCCCCAATAATGCTTCCGCACCCATCTGATCCAAAATGGTTCGCGAATCGATTTTGCTCGATACTTGGAAGGCAATTCGCGTTGGAATATTGGCTTTGATCAAACCGGTAATCACATCGACCGAGGGCCGCTGCGTTGCCAAAATCAAGTTGATGCCAGAGGCTCTCGCCTTCTGCGCCAAGCGCGCAATCAGCTCTTCAACTTTCTTACCGACGACCATCATCAAGTCAGCTAATTCATCGATGACGACGACAATCAATGGCAACGCTACCAGCGCTTCCGGGTTATCGGGCGTGATGCTAAAAGGATTCTTTAACGGCGTGCCGGCCTTTTCCGCATCGGCAACTTTGTTATTAAAACCGGCCAGATTTCGCACGCCCATCGCCGACATCAATTTATAGCGGCGATCCATCTCGCCGATACACCAATTCAACGCCGCGCTGGCTTGCCGCATATCCGTCACTACCGGCGCAAGCAAATGAGGAATGCCCTCGTACACCGATAACTCAAGCATTTTCGGATCGATCAAAATTACGCGAATCTGGTGCGGCGAGGCTTTGTAAAGCAAACTCAAAATCATCGCATTGATTGCGACAGATTTTCCCGAGCCGGTGGTACCGGCGACGAGCAAATGCGGCATCTTGGCCAGGTCTGCCACGATTGGATAACCGGCAATGTCTTTGCCTAAAGCCAACGTTAACGGCGAAGCCATTTCGGCGTACACCTTGGAACTTAATATTTCTGAGAGCCGCACCACTTGGCGCTTGGGATTGGGAATCTCCAATCCCATACAGCTTTTTCCCGGTATGGTTTCGACGACGCGAATCGACGCCACCGATAAGGAACGCGCCAGATCCTTCACCAAATTCACGATCTGGCTGCCCTTCACACCCACGGCCGGCTCGATCTCGTAGCGGGTCACGACCGGGCCCGGATAGGCTGCAAGCACTTTTACCTGCACGTTGAATTCGAGCAATTTTTTCTCGATCAGGCGCGACGTGTATTCCAGTGCATCGTGACCCATTGACTCGATCGCCGGCGCCGGCGCATCAAGCAAAGACAACGGCGGCAGTTCAGAATCCGGCAGGTCCGCAAACAATGGCACCTGCTTTTCTTGCACCACCCGCGCAGATTTCACCACCTCCGGTGCCGGCGGCGCGATCAGTACCGGCTCGCGTTGCTCAAACATGCGCGTGAGTTCGCCCACGCTTTCCTCACGCTCGATTTGCGCCGCTTCACCGGCACGGCGATCGCGCCATGCCTGAAAGCGGTCACGGCTGGCGATGAACAACAATTCCAATGCATGGCCGGTTTTTTCCGCGAGGCGCAGCCAGGACAAGCCGGTAAACAAACTAAACCCGACGGCAAATAAAACCAGCAGCAGTAACGTTGTTCCGGTGAATCCGAATCCGCTATTCAACGCACTGGATATCAATGCACCCAACATACCGCCCGGCGCGCCCGGCAAATCTGCATCAAGGCTATGCAAGCGCAGTGCCTCGGTCCCGGCGCTGCTGAGCAGCACGATAACGAATCCGATTGACGTGACTGCGGCGGAATGACGATCGATTAGTCCGGAAAGATCAAGCCGACGATAACTATGCAAAACGACGACGAAGGCCGCGACCGCCCACCACCAAGCCGACAGCCCAAACACCGACAGCAAAATATCCGATAACCATGCCCCGAACGGCCCGCCGGTGTTACGCGCGATGTCGCCACCGGTGTGGGACCAAGCGGGATCGCTACGGTTAAAACTGAAAAGAATGAGCGCCAAATAACCGCCAACCGCGGCGAGGATCAACCAATAGGCTTCGCGCAGCAATCGCGTTAGCTTGGGCGACATGGGCTCGGCGGGGCGCGCCATCGCGGGCTTGAACAATCCGAACATTGTGACCATTTAAAACGATTATGCGGGCAATTATAACGGCAACGACCTCGACAAAGCGCGCAAATACCCGGAAAATTCACCCTTAAATCATACAATTCACCATCATGACCACAAAACATCATCGCCTCATCATTCTTGGCTCCGGCCCGGCTGGTTATTCCGCCGCTGTCTACGCCGCTCGCGCCAACCTCAAACCCGTGCTAATCACGGGCCTCGCGCAAGGCGGCCAACTAATGACCACAACCGATGTAGACAATTGGCCGGCCGACGCCGATGGCGTACAAGGCCCAGAGCTGATGGAGCGTTTCTTAAAGCATGCCGAGCGCTTTGGCACCGACATCGTATTCGATCACATCAATCGCGTTCAGCTTAAGGAAAAACCGCTGACGCTCGAAGGTGATTCCGGGACTTACACCTGCGACGCGCTTGTCATCGCCACCGGCGCATCGGCGCGTTATTTGGGCTTGCCCTCGGAAACGGCCTTCATGGGCAAAGGGGTATCGGCCTGCGCGACCTGTGATGGTTTTTTTTATAAGGGCGAAGATGTCGCCGTGATTGGCGGCGGCAACACAGCGGTAGAAGAAGCGCTCTATCTCAGCAACATTGCCAAGACCGTGTCGCTGGTCCATCGCCGCGATAAATTGCGCGCCGAAGCGATCTTGATCGATAAGCTGATGGAGCGCGTGAAAAGCGGCAACATGCGAGTGGAATGGAATCAAACGCTCGACGAAGTCATCGGCGATAAAACCGGTGTGACAGGTATTCGCATTAAAGGCACGACGGAATCGAAAACGAAAGACATGCTGCTAAAGGGTGTATTCATCGCTATCGGCCACACGCCTAACACGCAAATTTTCGAAGGCCAGGTCGATATGGCGAACGGCTACATTAAAACCAAAAGCGGCAACAACGGCAACGCCACGGCCACGAATATCCCTGGGGTATTCGCCGCCGGCGATGTGCAAGATCACGTCTATCGCCAAGCAGTCACCAGCGCGGGCTCGGGCTGCATGGCCGCGCTCGACGCGCAAAAGTATTTAGAAGATTTGCATTGAGAATTGTTGAAATAAATTGCCTTGCGCCTCACGCAGCGCCTTCCCTCACCCCAATTGCTCTCCCGCGCGCGGGAGAGGGAGTATCCCCTCGCCCCGGTTACGGGGAGAGGATTAGGGTGAGGGGGGACGCTATGATATAAGCAACTACTTCGATATCCGCCTTCTGCGATGTCTACCGAAAAAAACGATGAATTCGCGCTATTCCGAGATGCCGTCGCCGACGTGCGGCCGGTGCGCGCGCCGGGCAAGGTAGTACTTGAAAAGCCACGCCCGAAGCCAATCCCCAGCCAGTTGCTACGCGACGACCGCGAAGTATTGAAAGAAGCGTTGAGCGATCCGTTAGAAATCGCCGCCGAATTTGAAACTTCGGACACTTCCGTTTTTATCCGGCCCGGTTTACCGAAAAACGTCGCGCGTCGTTTGCGCAACGGTTATTGGTCGGTACGCTACGAGCTGGATTTGCATGGCCACACGACCGACGAAGCGCGAACGGAAATGGTGGAATTCATTCATCACGCGCGGCGCAGCGGTGAGCGCTGTGTCCGCATCATTCACGGCAAAGGCTTGCGCTCGCGAACCGGCGAGTCGGTGTTGAAACAAAAAGTCCGCCACTGGCTCATGCAAAAGGACGAAATCCTGGCGTTCGTTGAAGCCTTACCCGCGTACGGGGGTAGCGGCGCCGTCATTGTCTTACTAAAATCGCTGTCAAAACCCAATGGCACGGACGACAGCCACGACTAATTTTCGCTGGCCGTTCTGGTTGCTGCTTGGACTTTTTACGTTAGTCTGGTTTGGCACCCTGGACTACCGTCATTTAGTTAAGCCCGACGAAGGCCGCTATGCCGAAATCGCCCGTGAAATGGCCATCAGCGGCGATTGGGTCACGCCGCGCTTGAACGGCATCAAATATTTCGAAAAGCCACCGTTTCAGTATTGGATGACGGCCATCGCGTACCAAACCTTCGGCGTGAACGAATGGACCGCGCGCCTTTGGACCGCGCTAAGCGGTTTCCTCGGCATCTTAGTCGTTTGGTTTGCCGGCGCTCGCCTGTTCGGACGAAGTGCCGGCGGGCTCGGTGCATTGTTCCTCGCCACCAACCTCTATTACGTCGCACTCGGTCACATCAATACACTCGACATGGGTTTAACGTTTTTTTTGACATTAAGCATCGTCGGATTTTTGTTGGCGCAACGAGAATCGCCGGGATCGCCCGACGAACGTTACTGGATGCTCGTCGCATGGGGGGGCGCTGCCGGCGCGGTGTTAAGCAAAGGCCTGATTGGCGTCGTGATTCCGTCGGCTAGTTTGGTCATTTACAGCCTACTCAATCGCGACTTCACGCCCTGGCGCCGTCTTCATGTTTTGCCTGGCCTATTGATATTCCTGTGTCTCGCTGCGCCGTGGTTCGTCGCCGTGACTTTGCGCAATCCGGAATTTCCACACTTTTTTTTCATTCACGAACACTTTCAACGATTCACCTCCACCATCCATCGACGCGCCGAACCGCCGTGGTATTTCCTGCCGATTTTGATCATTGGATTAGTTCCGTGGATTCCATTGGCGTTAACTGGCATCGTCAGCGCTTGCCGGGCGCCATCGAGAACAGGCGAGTTTTCTGCGCGGCGATTTCTGCTGGTATGGTGCGCATTCGTGCTGATATTTTTTAGTATTTCCGGCTCTAAACTGCCGGCTTATTTATTGCCATTGTTCCCCGCGTTGGCGCTGCTGCTAGGGCCATTTCTTGACAAAGTACCACGCCCCGCTCTATTCGCCGCAGCGGCACTTGCAATTGTCATAAGCTTCGCCGGACTTATCGCGTTACCCTTCGCACTCGATGCGCGCCGCGAATCGGCCGTCATCGTGCTCTATCGCGATTACGCGCGCTGGATAAATGTTGCCGTTGGCATCCTTGGAATCGCTGGTATATTCGTGCTCGCGAAGATTAAGCAAAGCCAAATGGTGTCAGCGCTAGTCGCACTAGGCGCAGGCGGTTTCATCGCGACGATGTGCATTTTGCTTGGTCATGAATCGATGGCGCGTTCGAATTCTTCCGCGTATCTCGCCCGAGAAATCAAACCGATGTTGCGTGCCGACATTCCAATTTACAGCGTCAAAACCTATGATCAAACGCTGCCGTTCTACCTCAACCGCACCGTGACCCTGGTGGCCTATCAGGATGAATTCGAATTCGGCCAGCAACAGCAGCCGGAGAAATCCATTCCCACCTTGGCGGAATTTGAAGCGATATGGCGCAACGGCGCGGTCGCTTTAGCCGTGCTCGAACCGGGCCAATATGCGGCATACGTCGCCTCGGGATTCCCGATGCGCCTCATTACCCAGGATACCCGGCGTGTTATTATTGCGACGCCTTAGCGGAATCCAATCAATAAGATGAACGCCACTAGTTTCGCACTCATTCTGACCGGCGTATTGCTCAATGCAATCGCGCAGTTATTACTTAAGGCCGGTACTAATGCCGTCGGCCATTTCGCATTCGAACGCGGTAATATTTTACCGGTCGGTTGGCAACTCGCGACGGAGCCGCACATCTTCTCCGGCCTTACCTGCTACGTCGTTAGCGTCGTGGTATGGATTCTTGCGTTGTCCCGCGTCGAAGTCAGTATTGCCTATCCCATGCTCTCCATTGGCTACGTCGTTAATGCGATGGCGGCGTGGTATTTATTTGGGGAAGCCGTCACGCCCATGCGCTTGCTCGGCATTGCCATCATCATCCTTGGCGTGTTCGTTGTTGCACGGTCCTGAGCATGGCTGAATTTTTGCCGTTCGCGCGCCCTACAATAGACGAAGCGATGATCGCTGGCGTCGCCGATACGCTGCGGTCGTTGTGGATCGCGACCGGCCCCCAGGTCGGTGCTTTCGAGAAACAATTGTCCGATTACGTTGGTGGCCGACCGGTTATTTCGCTCACGTCGGCGACGGCCGCAATAGAAGTTGCATTGCAATTAATCGGCGCCGGGGTCGGCGATGAAGTCATTACGCCAGCACAGAATTTTTTTGCCGCTGCAAACATGATCGAAAAAGTCGGCGCGAAGGCGGTGTTCGTTGACGTTGACTTGAAAACACGCAATATCAATCTCGCTGCAGCAGGTGCTGCGATCACCGCGCGGACAAAGGCAATATTGCCGACGGATTTCAACGCGCCGCTCGACATAAATTCGATCATGGCTCTGGCCAAAATAAATGGCCTGCGCGTCATTCAAGATGCCGCGCTCGCAATTGGCTCAAAGCTTGGCAATCGAACCGTTGGCAGCCAAGGCGATTTGGTCGCGTTCAGTTTTCACCCGAACAAAAACATGACGACCATCGAAGGCGGCGCGTTGGTTGTAAACAATGACGACGAGACACGCCGCGCATCGCAGTTGCGATTTCATGGCATTCAACGCTTACCCGATGGCACGCGAGACGTCGACGTTGCCGGCGGTAAATTCAATATGAGCGACGTCAGCGCCGGGATCGGTATCGCGCAGTTGGCACAGCTCGACGGCTGGTGCACCAAGCGGCGCGAACTTGCTGAGCATTACTTTGCATGCCTGTCGGACGACGATTTGTTCAGTGACGAAATGTTGCCGCCGCGCGATAATCTCGGCCATAGTTGGAATATGTTCACCGTGCTATTGCCCCTCAACGCAATGAAAATTTCCCGCGCGTCCTTGATCGCCGCGATGCGGGCGAACGGAATTGGCGTCGGCATTTCTTATGAGGCAGTGCACCTGACCAGCCTATTCCGCAACAAAGGCTACCGAGAAGGTCAATTTCCCATCAGCGAACGCATTGCGCGCGAGACGATCAGCCTGCCGATGTTTCCGGCGATGATGCTGTCCGATGTCGAGCGCGCTTGCGAATCATTGCGCAAACTTATTCGCGCGGACGCAAATTAAAATGACCGCACCACAAATATCCGTTGTCATACCCGTTTACAACGAAGAAGACGGCTTAGCGGCGTTGTTTCAGCGCCTCTATGTTGCGCTCGACGCACTTAAGCGCAGCTACGAAATTATTTTCATTAACGATGGAAGCCGCGATCGCTCGGCGGCAATGCTACGTAAACAATTCGAACAGCGTCCCGACGTCACCCGCGTGATTTTGCTGAACGGCAATTTTGGACAGCACATGGCGATCATGGCGGGCTTTGCTAAAGCGCGCGGCACAACAATTGTGACACTCGACGCCGATTTGCAGAATCCTCCGGAAGAAATCGGCAACCTCATGAAAAAAATCGATGAGGGATACGATTACGTCGGCACCATTCGCGTGATGCGCCACGACACCGTCTGGCGCAAGGTGGCTTCACGAATGATGAATCGCGTGCGCGAACGTTTTACCAAGGTGCGCATGACCGACCAAGGTTGTATGTTGCGTGCCTATAGCCACAACATTATTCGCGCCATTGGTGATTGTAGCGAGGCCAATACCTATATCCCGGCGTTGGCCTATACCTTCGCTCGCAACCCGGTGGAAATCGAAGTCTCACACGCCGAACGTGCCGCGGGCGAATCAAAGTATTCCTTGTATAGCTTGATCCGCCTGAATTTCGATTTGATCACTGGATTCTCGCTCGCGCCTCTGCAGTTATTCTCAATTTTCGGCATCATCATTTCGTTGCTGTCCGGCGTGTTCTTCATTTATTTAATTTTTCGCCGCTTCATCGTCGGGCCGGAAGCGGAAGGGTTGTTCACGTTGTTCGCGATCGTATTTATGCTGATTGGGATTTTGCTGCTAGGCGTCGGAATACTCGGCGAGTACGTTGGGCGCATTTACATGCAGGTGCGCGATCGGCCGCGCTATTTGATTCAAGCCGTCCTGGAAAAAGAAACGGACGAATCGCTAGCGGCCTCGGTGCCAATCTCCCGATCGCACCAATGACTTGTGTCGTGTTCGCCTACCACAACGTAGGTGTGCGCTGTCTTGCAGTACTTCTCAAACATCGCGTCGACGTGCGATTGGTGCTAACCCATGACGATAATCCCAACGAAACCATTTGGTTCGACAGCGTCAGCGAGTTTGCGCAGAAACATAACATCGAAACGATCACGCCTATCGATCCGAACGATGCCGCAATCGTTGAGCGCGTTCGAGCGGCTAAGCCGGATTTTATTTTTTCGTTTTACTATCGGTCGATGTTGCAACCGGCGCTGTTAGCCATTCCGTCGCGCGGCGCGTTAAATATGCACGGCTCGCTGCTGCCGAAATATCGTGGCCGCGTGCCGGTAAATTGGGCGGTGATTCGCGGTGAGACCGAAACTGGTGCAACATTGCATTACATGGTCGAGAAGCCCGATGCCGGCGACATCGTGGGTCAACAATCTGTTCCAATCGGCCCCGACGATACGGCGTTTGACGTGTTCGGTAAGTTAACCGATGCCGCCGCGACCGTGCTTGATACCGCGTTACCGGCATTGCTGCGCGGCGAACGAACTGGACGTCCTCAAGATTTGAGTCAGGGCAGCTATTTTGGCGGCCGTAAACCCGAGGACGGGCGCATCGATTGGCGGCGTTCTGCCGCGGAAATTCACAATCTTGTGCGCGGTGTTGCACCACCCTATCCCGGCGCTTTTTTTGACCTACAAGGAAGGCGAATCAAATTAAATCGCACCAAGTTCACCTCCGAAAGGCGCATGGATATTGGCTCTACAGGCATTATCGTGCTGCGCGGCAGTATCCACGCAGTCTGCGGTGATGGCAACCTTTTGGAACTCATCAATGTTGAAGTCGCAGACGAGCCCGTCGATACCGATAGGTTTTATGCGCTTTTCGGCGTACAATCGCACGCTCAAAAAATACCTTTCGATCTCACGTGAAAAGAATTCTGATCCTTGGCGTTAACGGTTTCATTGGCCATCATTTGTCGAAACGCATTTTGGCGACCACTGATTGGGAAGTCCACGGCCTCGACATGCAAAGCGAGCGCGTCGCGGACATGGTGGATCATCCGCGCTTTCACTTTACCGAAGGCGATATCACCATCAACAAAGAGTGGATCGAGTACAACATCAAGAAAAGCGATGTGGTGCTGCCATTGGTGGCCATTGCTACGCCGGCGACCTATGTGAAGGAACCGCTGCGTGTGTTTGAATTAGATTTCGAAGCGAATTTGCCGATCGTCCGCGCCTGCGTAAAATACGGCAAACGTATTTTGTTTCCGTCGACGTCGGAAGTGTATGGCATGAGTAACGACGCGGAATTCGATCCCTATGCCTCGTCACTCGTCTACGGCCCGATCGATAAGCAACGCTGGATTTATGCCTGCTCAAAACAATTGATGGACCGCGTCATTTGGGCCTATGGCGTGCAACAAAATTTGGATTTCACTTTGTTCCGGCCATTCAATTGGATCGGCGCAGGTCTAGATTCGATCCACACGGCAAAAGAAGGTAGCTCGCGCGTGATCACGCAATTTTTTGGCCACATCGTCCGTGGCGAAACCATCAAGCTAGTCGACGGTGGAACGCAAAAACGCGCGTTCACTTATATTGATGACGGCATCGATGCGCTAATGAAAATTATTGAGAATCCAAACGGCATCGCCAGTGGAAAAATTTACAACGTCGGCAATCCGGCAAATAACTTTTCCGTCAAAGAATTGGCGACCATGATGCTAACGCTGGCAAAAGATTATCCAGAATACAAAGACGGCGCCGCAAAAGTGAAAATCGTCGAGACTACCTCCGCGGAATATTACGGCAAGGGCTATCAAGACGTGCAAAATCGCGTGCCGCATATTGGCAATACGCAAAGCGAATTGAACTGGTCACCGAAAGTTAATATGGCCGACGCATTGCGGCATATTTTTGACGCGTATCGCGGACACGTCTCCGATGCGAGAGACTTGGTCTAAAGGAATCCGCAAGCCATGACCAAACCTTTAGTCGGCGTCGTGATGGGCAGCAGCAGCGATTGGGAAATCATGCAACACGCTGTGCAGCAATTAGAAGCGTTTGGCGTACCATTCGAAACCAAGGTCGTGTCGGCACATCGGACGCCGGACGAAATGTTTGCCTACGCCGAGAGCGCCATTCCACGCGGCCTCCAGGCCATCATTGCCGGAGCGGGAGGCGCGGCGCACCTTCCCGGCATGCTCGCCTCGAAAACCACGCTACCTGTGCTTGGTGTGCCAGTCCCATCGAAATATTTGCGCGGCGAAGATTCGCTTTATTCCATTGTGCAAATGCCCAAAGGCGTGCCGGTTGCGACCTTCGCCATCGGCGAGGCCGGCGCGGCGAACGCCGGATTATTCGCGGTCGCGGTGTTGGCGTTGCATGACGCCGATCTCGCAAAAAAGTTAACCGCGTTCCGCGCGAAACAAGTTGACGCCGTGCACGCGATGACCCTACCCGACCCAAGCAAAAAGTGATTCTGCCCGGCAGCACCCTCGGCTTGCTCGGCGGCGGGCAACTTGGGCGAATGTTTACCAGCGCCGCACGCACCATGGGATACGACGTCATTGTCCTCGATCCCGATCCATTAAGCCCCGCCGCGCATTTTGCGACGGAGCATATTTGCGCAGACTTTAACGATCAGCGCGCGCTAGAACAATTGGCAACGCGCTGCGCCGCAGTCACCACCGAATTTGAAAATCCACCGGCGGAAAGTCTCGCGTGGCTCGCTGAAAGAATACCGGTACGTCCCGGTGCGAATGCAGTCGCGATCGCGCAAGATCGCGTGCGTGAAAAGCAATTCTTTGCCGAAAATAATTTTCCGGTCGGTCCATTTACAATTATCCAACGCAATGAGGACTTCGATTCCGAAGGACGCACCACCCAATTTCCTGCGATTCTAAAAACCGCACGATTCGGTTACGACGGCAAAGGTCAAACTCGCTGTGCAACAATTCAGGAAGCTCGCGCCGCGTTTCGATCCGGGAACGGCATTCCCTGTGTGTTAGAACAATTGTTACCGCTCAAACTTGAAGTATCGGTTGTACTAGCGCGAAGTGCTGATGGCGCCATCGCGACATTTCCCGTTGCGGAAAACCAGCATCAAAACGGCATTCTCAACATTAGTATTGCGCCGGCAAGAATCTCTAATCGCCTCGCTAACGAAGCGCAAGATATCGCGCAACGCCTCGCCACTAAACTCGATTACTGCGGCGTTCTGGCGGTGGAATTTTTCATTATCGACGGTAACGACGGAAACGAGAAACTACTCATCAACGAAATCGCGCCGCGCCCGCACAACAGTGGCCACTACACGATCGATGCATGCCTTACGAGCCAGTTCGAACAACAAGTGCGCGCGCTTTGCAGCCTGCCGCTCGGACCAACGGCACAGCACTCGCCGGCCGTGATGGTGAATCTCCTTGGCGAGGTTTGGAAAAATAATGTACTCGCCGCTGACAAAATTCTTCAATATCCTAACGCAAAAATACATTTGTACGGTAAACACGTAGCGCGACCGGGACGCAAGATGGGACATTTCACCGTACTTGAAAAAGTTACGGAAAGCGGATTAGCAAAAGCGCTCGAAATCAAACGGCGTTTGACTTAAACTACTGCCGCGCGACGGCCAGATCGAAATGGGGGATCCGGATGAAAAAATTAATCGCCTCGGTATCATCAACTTGCCCGTCCTGAAAATCGGGCCTCGCTCACTTCTGATTGGGAGGAAGAGTCCGAGTACTAGTGCCGGATATTTTTTACAAAAACTTCCTAGGCGTCATCCAGCGGATGACGCCATTTTAAACCCGGAAAACGCGCGTAGTCGCGATCAGTGGTGATCCATTCGGCGCCGGCTTCGATGGCCAGCGCAGCAAAGTACGCGTCTGGAACAAGATTCCCCTTTGCTCTTACGGTGCTTATCAGTTGATTGAAAATCGACCAGTGGCGCTCGCCCGCGACTATCACGACGCAGTTTGATTGCTCTCTGATCTGGTTGGCAAACGCAAGTGCCGCGTCCAATGGCGATGGGTCAACGAACACCTTAGGATGGGTAACAATACGCAAAAATCCACTCAGGGCGAGATCGCAAACGCCGAAGGATGCGGGCGCCTGCATAACATCGCTGAGCCAACTGCGGTAACGCATGTGGTTGTCGGCATCTTTTCGATGCGCGTAGACCAAAACATTGACGTCGGTGAGGATCAAGCGTCGTCCATCACGTCCAGCAGCGCCACGCTGTCGTCCAGATCCACTCCGGGCTGCAACCCTTTTTCGCCGTACGTCCGCAGTTCGACTTGCGCTGCGCGCGCTCGCTTGCCATGCCGCGTCAACGCCTCCCGCACGGCGTCTTCAATGAACGCGGTAACACTCGTGCGCGAATCGGCCGCGCGGCGCTTGATCCGCGCCAACAGGTCGTCCGGAAGGTTGATTGTGGTTCTCATGCATCAAAACATACGCTACTAGCATATTGATGTCAACAGCCTATTGCGCTGGTAATTCCGGCACATGCCTCTTGGCGATATCGCGCTTGCGCAGAACCGCGCTAATCTGCGAATATTGTTTCCTATTAGAGATTGTCTTCGCGGAAAAAGCGCTTTGCCCAAGACCCGAGCCACGTTCGCAAAACTCACCCGCCCACGCCTTCACGCGGCGGTCAAACGTGTTCGTCTGTTCAAGCTGCTCGATCAACGCAAGCGTTTTCCCATCATTTGGGTCAATGGGCCGCCAGGCTCTGGCAAAACGACCCTGGCTGCAAGTTATCTGGAAACTCGTAACGCGAAAGCGTTCTGGTATCAAGTCGATGAAGGCGATCGCGATCCAGCAACATTCTTTCACTGGCATGCCGTAGCGCCCAGTATCCACGCGGTTCTCCGGCAATCGCCTGCGAAAATCTTTTCACGACACCGATCTGGCCACGAGATTGACAATAGGTACGCATTAGCGTACGCTATATTTCCCTCAATGGAGAATCACTATGGCGGCCCCAATCACCGCAAGCGAAGCCCGCGCCAGCCTGTATCGACTCATCGATCAGACTACCGAGTCACATCAACCTATTGTTATCTCCGGCAAGCGTAGCAGTGCGGTTCTCATCTCGGCGGAGGACTGGCAAGCGATCCAGGAAACGCTCTACTTGCTATCCGTTCCCGGCATGCGCGAATCCATCAAGAAAGGCATGGCGGAGCCGCTCGATAAAAGCGCTAAGGAACTGAACTGGTGAAATGGGCTGTTGTCTTCGCGAAGCATGCAGTTAAGGACGCCAAAAAACTTGCTGCAGCGGGTTTGAAGAGCAAGGCTCAGGATCTCCTCGAAGTGCTGGCAAGCGATCCATTTCAAAATCCGCCACCCTATGAAAAGCTGGTCGGTGATCTTGACGGTGCGTATTCACGGCGAATCAACATTCACCACCGCCTCGTCTATGAAATTTTCAAGAAGGAACGCAAGGTTCGCGTGCTTCGCATGTGGACTCGCTACGAATGAGCGCAGGATGCTATCGCCTCGGACGCGCCGCTTTTGGCGTGCGAAGTGACCTACGCCTCACTCGCTAGGCGTAGGTCGAATCGTGATCCGGCGGTAGCGCGAGAAATCGCATGAACTCCCCGTCGCGCGTAACGACAGCGCGCTTCGCTTGCGTGACTCGGATCGAGTAAAGAGAAAGTTGTTTATCTTTTGTGAGGTGACGCATCAATCTTGGCGGAACAGGATCGATCTTCTCCCATTTCAATCCAGCGTCTTGATAAATTTGTGCCCAAGTAAGTTTTGAGATTTTCTCAAATACCTTAATGATCTGAACTTTATCGTTCTTATCTAGCACGAATAAGTCCTTTAGAAAATCGCTATCATTCAGATCCAGCCTGACGGGGGCGGCTTGGCTACTGCTCATTTACGCAACGTTCAGCTTTTTCTTCAGCTTAGCCAAATCCGTTTCTTTCGGCGCCGCTTTCTGAACGCGGTCGAGCGATTTTTCCAAGCGCGTTTGCATCGCGTCGGTATGCAACCAAGCTTGTCCACGAGGTATGACCACCGCCGCGCGAATGCGCCATTCGCCCGGCTCAATCTCCTCGATTAGCATCTGTTGCCCGGCGAATTGCTTGCCCAACGAAATCTGCCCACTTTTACCGACTACTTTTACTTGGCTTGCCATGGAAATCGTTCTTTACTCATTTTTAGAGCTAGAAATCATATCACATGAATGCATGACGGCATGAATTTATGAAACAAACGTGACCCGGAAGAAGCGAAGCGTACTGGGATGGCATTCCGCCAGGAACCGCGCACTGCTTAGCCCCCGGCATGGCATGCCTGAAGGCCAAGTATCCATGAGCTTCTCCAGCATGGCCATTCATTCTCGTCGCAATGATTTAGCTAAATAGATCGCTTCGCTACGGTATAATTATCTTTTACGCTTAATGAAAACCGCCATGGCTGCCAACTTAGATTACCTCGCCGATCATCGCCAACCGGCGAAGATTATTCCGACTGTGAAATTGTTGATTAACGGCGAGTTTGTCGAATCGCGCAGCACCGAATGGCGCGACATCGTCAATCCTGCGACGCAAG
>JANOLP010000176.1:0-14598 GCA_031419835.1 Pseudomonadota bacterium
CCAGCAATGATCTTGCCGCGATCCACGGAAAACTCGCACTGCGTGCCGTCGCTGAATTGTAAGACGCGGCTCAAGCGTGTGAAATCCGTAGTGAACACCGGCCGCAATTCGGCGCCATCAAGGGTTTTTTCCAACAGCGATTTCAACTTCCCGTCTTGCAAACGGCTAAAGTCGAACGTGTTGGCTAGCGTTTCACTTTCCCACTCGGGACGTTCGTGCAATCCGGCGATAACACGGCCTTCCGTTTTAATTGTTTGAAGCCACTTGCCACCGACCTGACGCAGGCGAACCGCAATACCGCGATCGCGAAGGCGATAGTCGGGCGCGTCGTAGTAAGTGTTGAGCAACCGCCGACTGGAGAGTTTTTTCAACGTGACCGCACTCAACAACGGTAGGCGCAATAGGCGCCAAACATCGCGCTCGGCGATGTGCAGCTTGAGTTCAATCTCGCTGGTCACCGTTGCGTCGCCAAATCGGCGATGAGAGATTCTTGCGCGCAAAACGATTTGCCTCGGCGCGTTACCTTGCGATGATAACGCCCATCGGCAGTCATTTCCCAGGTCTGACAATTGTCTTTTAAATAGGGCTTCAAACCTTCGTTGATGACGCGCCGTTTGGCTTTCTCGCAGAGGATCGGCACGGCAACTTCAATTCGCCGAAAGAAATTTCTCTCCATCCAATCGGCGCTGGAAATATAAACGTCGGCTTGCTTATTGTTGTAAAAATAATAGATGCGCGTATGCTCAAGAAAGCGCCCGAGAATCGAACGCACGCTAATGTTCTCGGACAAGCCCGGCACGCCGGGCCGCAGCGTACATACACCACGAACGATCAGATCGATTGTCACGTCGGCTTGCGAAGCGGCATACAGCGCGTTGATGACTTTGGGTTCGGTCAATTGATTCAGCTTGGCAATGATCTGCGCCGGCTTGCCTTCCGCGGCGTGTTTGGCTTCTTGCTCGATGGCTTTGATAACGCGCGCATGCAAATTGAACGGTGCCTGCCACAGATGATGCAGCTTACTCGCTTTGCCCAAACCGGTGAGCTGCATGAATACTTCGTTGACGTCGGCACAAATTTCGTCATTGCAGGTGAGTAGCCCGAAATCGGTGTAAAACATGGCGGTGCGCGCATGATAGTTACCGGTACCCAAATGCACGTAGCGCTTGAGCACGCCCTCTTCACGCCGAACTACCATCGCCATTTTGGCGTGCGTCTTGTAACCGTAGACCCCGTAGACCACATGGGCGCCGACTTCCTCTAGGCGCGCGGCCCAATTGATGTTGGCCTCCTCGTCGAAGCGCGCGAGTAATTCCACGACAACAGTGACTTCCTTGCCACGCGCGGCTGCGGCAATTAACGCTTCGATCAAATCCGAAGCACGTCCGGCACGATAAACCGTTTGCTTAATCGCGACGACATGGGGATCGGATGCGGCTTGCTGAATGAATTCCACTACGGGTGCGAACGATTCATAGGGATGGTGCAACAAAATATCGCCCTTACGAATCGACGCAAAGATGTCATTGGTCTTGGTAAGTTGCGCCGGAATTCCCTGTACGAATGGTGGGTATTTCAGTTCCGGCCGTTCCACGGAATCGGGAACATGAACCAATCGGCCGAGATTCACGGGGCCATCAACGCGATACAAATCTTCGTGTTCTAAGCCAAATTGTTGCAGCAAAAATTCCGTCATTTCCGGCGAACAGGTGTCCGCCACTTCAAGGCGCACGGCGTCGCCGAATTGCCGCTGCGTGAGTTCGCCTTCCAGCGCCAAGCGCAAATTTTTGATGTCTTCCTCTTCGAGATCAAGCTCACTGTTGCGCGTGACTTGAAACTGAAACCAGCCGGTCACATTCATGCCGGCAAAAAGTTCGCCGACATGCTCGTGCAAAATCGACGATAAAAAAACGAAGCGGTTTTCCGCGCCGGCAAGTTCCGCGGGCAGCCGCACTAGCCGCGGCAAGGCGCGCGGCGCTTGGAGAACGGCGGTGCCGGAATTGCGTCCGAACGCGTCCTTGCCGGTAAGCGCGACGGCGAAATTCAAACTCTTATTGAGCAACTTTGGAAATGGGTGCGCCGGATCGAGCCCGATCGGCGTTAACATCGGTAACACTTCGCGCTGGAAATAAGATTTGATCCACGCGCGCTGCTCGTCGGTCCAATCGGCGCGATACAAAAGGTGAATATTTTCTTGCTGGAGCCCAGGAACAATTACCTCTCGGAACAAGCGATACATCCGCTTTACCAGCGCTTGCGCGCGCGGCACCACGAGGCGAAAGGTCTCTTGTGGCGAAAGACCGTCGGGATTCAACGCCGGCGCCCGGTAATGCATTTGCTCTTTGAGGCCGGCGACGCGGATTTCGAAGAATTCATCGAGATTCGAATCGGCGATCGACAGAAATCGCAAGCGTTCCAACAGCGGATGGCTCTCATCCTCGACCAGATCTAGCACCCGTTCGTTGAATGCAAGATAGCCTAGCTCCCGGTTGAGATAGTGGGAGTCGTGTGTCATGGAGAAGTCAGGATTCGATGTCGTGTTGTAGTTCGCGAGGTTAGCCGCGAAATATGACGTTTTTGTGACAACCTGTAACAAATTGGCAGGCTATTTTTTTTGTTGCGTGGCACAATATCGCACCTATGAAAATTGACTTGGAGTCGCGCGCCGAACTCTAAACCATGAACGAATTTTCCACTATCGCTGCCGTTGATTTAGGTTCCAATAGTTTCCGCTTGCAAGTCGCGCGAGTGGAAGATGACCACATCTATCCGCTCGATTCCCTGAAAGAAACCGTTCGCTTGGCGGCCGGTTTAAACGATGATAAGGCTTTGAGCGAGGACGCTCAAGACCGGGCCTTAATCTCGCTCAAGCGATTCGGTGAACGCTTGCGTGGCATGCCAGTGGATTCAGTGCGCGCCGTCGGCACCAATACGTTGCGCGTGGCAAAGAATTCCGACGCGTTTTTACGCAAAGCACAAAAAGCTTTGGGCTTTCCAATCGAAGTCGTCGCGGGTCATGAGGAAGCGCGGCTAATTTATTTGGGTGTCGCCCATGGATTACCGCTGCGCCGCGACCGACGCTTGGTGGTCGATATCGGTGGCGGCTCGACGGAATGCATTATCGGGCGGGGCTTTCAGCCGGTTCGTGTGGAGAGCCTATACATGGGCTGCGTCGGCTTTAGCCAGCGCTATTTTCCCGAGGGAAAATTGACGGCGAAAGCATTTAAAGAAGCCGAAATCGCCGCGGCGACCGAATTGGAAACCATTGTCCACGATTTTACCCCCGACGAATGGAAAGATGCGATTGGCTCGAGCGGCACGGCTCGCGCCATCGCGGAAGTGTTGGAAGCCGCCAACCTTGGCGCCAACGGCATCACGCCGAAAGGCATGACATGGATTAAAGACAAATTGATCAGTGCAGGCGACACGCGAAAGTTAGATTTTCTCGGCCTACGAGACGATCGCAAACCGGTCTTCGCCGGCGGATTCGCCATCATGTCGGCGGTGTTTCGCCAATTGCGGATTGATGCAATGCACACCACCGAATGCGGCCTGCGCGACGGCGTGTTATGGGATATGCTCGGCCGTATTCGACATCGCGATGTGCGCGACACGACGGTCAAGCAATTTATGCGCCGCTACCAAGTGGATCATCAGCAGGCGGCGCGCGTGGAAAAATTGAGCGCCAATCTATTCGCTCAACTCGCATCACAGCACCCCGATCCAGAGCACGTGTTTCAGGATTTAGCCTGGGCCGCACTCTTGCACGAAGTCGGCGTTTCGATTGCCTATCCGAGCTTCCATAAACACTCTGCCTATATTTTAGGCAACGCCGATATGCCGGGGTTTTCCAAAATGGAACAGGCGAATCTTGCACGCTGGGTGTTGGGTTGTCGCGGTTCGCTGACAAAGGTTGCCCCGCTGATCGAGAATGCGGAGGACTGGTTGCCGGTGTTGGCGCTACGCCTGGCGGTGTTGCTGCATCGTGGCCGGATGGTGACGCGTTTGGGGGAGGTTCGTCTGAACTATTCCGGCAAGGAATTCGCTCTAGGCATCGACGCCGCGTGGCTGGAACGCAATCCGCTAACGGCGGCGGCCGTCGACGCCGAAGTCAAAATTTGGAAGAGCGTCAACTTGCGGCTCGAGTTTGAAAACTATAGCAAGCACGACGACTTGATTGACGATTAAATTCTCAATAGCCTTCGACCGGCCTGAGAGCCGCACCAATATTAGGTCTACAGGCACCACCTAAACATTGAGTACGCACGCACACAATCTTCCGGCATATTTCGCTTCTTTCCGGTTATCTGCGAAAATAACATTTCGATTTACCGCAATCGGAAATTAGAAATCGTGAAGCCATCAAGCCGAAAAAAATCGGCGCCGGAAACCAGCCGCTTTCAAGCGTGCTTGAAAACGCCGTTCGCCGTTTTAGGCATTCGTACCGACGGCGATTATTTAACCGGTATCGAATTTTTGCCGCGCAAGCATCCCGTGCTGGACCCGCTCACACCAGCAGCAGCGCTTGCTTGGAATCAGCTCGAAGCCTACGTTAAGGATCCAAGTTTTCGATTCACCCTGGTGTTGAGCGTCGAAGGAACGCTGCATCAAATGGCGGTGTGGCGCGCGATGCAGCAAATCCCTCGCGGCGAAACGCGAACTTACGGTGAACTCGCGCGAGCGATTAAATCCGCACCGCGCGCTGTCGGCCAGGCCTGTGGGAGAAATCCGGTGCCGATCATTATTCCGTGCCACCGCATCGTCGGCAGTACCGGCATGGGTGGTTTCATGGGCGCGCAAGACGGCGAGCCGATCAAGATCAAGCAATGGCTGCTTGCCCATGAGCGCGGCTGACGCACTACTCGATCGCTTCTGCGATGCCTTGTGGCTCGAGCAAGGCCTCGCGCAAAACACCCTCTCAAGTTATCGACGCGACCTGTCGCAATTTTCCACCTGGCTGCTAGAACACGAGAAGAAATCCTTGATCGAATGCGACCGCGCCGACATTCAAACCTACCTCGGCGTGCGCATTATCGTGGATCGTGCAAAACCACGGACAACTGCGCGATTGCTATCGAGCATGAAACGTTTTTTTCAATACGGTTTGCGCGAAGGAAAAATCGAAACCGATCCAACCTTGCAAATCGCCGCGCCGAAATTGCCGCGCTCGTTACCGAAAAGTTTAAGCGAAGCGGACGTCGAATCCTTATTGAACGCGGCGGATGTCGACACGGCGCTGGGCCTGCGTGATCGTGCGATGTTGGAAACGCTTTACGCTAGTGGCCTGCGCGTTTCCGAATTGATCGGCCTGAAAATGATGCAAGTAAGCCTAGACGCGTCAGTCATCAAAACCCTCGGTAAAGGCTCGAAAGAACGCTTGGTGCCGATCGGCGAACCGGCCCACGACTGGATTACCCGATACCTCCGAGAAGCGCGTCCCGCCTTGCTCTCCGGCAAGACAAGCGACGCGATGTTTGTTACCGCGCGCGGCAGCGCGATGTCGCGCCAAGCGTTTTGGTATTTGATTAAGCGTTACGCCATTCTTGGCGGCATCGATAAGCCGCTCTCGCCGCACACGTTGCGACACGCGTTCGCAACGCATTTGATCAATCACGGTGCCGATCTGCGTGTTGTGCAGTTGTTGCTCGGTCATTCGGATATTTCGACGACGCAAATTTATACCCACGTCGCACGCGAACGGCTTAAGCAATTACATGCGAAACACCATCCGCGTGGCTAACAATTGCGCGATGTTAAACTAAGGCCGTGAATTATTTTTTTGTCGCCATCGTTGCCTATTTTTTAGGCTCCATCTCGTTCGCCGTCATCGTCAGCCGCTTGTTTGGCCTGCCCGATCCGCGCACCTATGGCTCCAACAATCCCGGCGCAACCAATGTGCTGCGCAGCGGCAACAAACTCGCCGCCGCATTGACCTTGCTCGGAGATGCGCTTAAAGGTTGGCTCGCAGTGGCATTGGCCGCAAAAGCCGCACCAATGTTGGGCCTTGGCGATGAGGCTATAGCGATCGCCGCGTTATTTGTATTCCTCGGCCACTTGTTTCCGGCGTTCTATCAATTCAAAGGTGGCAAAGGTGTAGCAACGGCGCTCGGCGTGTTACTGGCACTCGATTGGCGTATGGGGCTGGGCGCGGCAGCGCTGTGGTTGATTGTTTTTGCATTAACCCGAACCTCGTCCCTCGCCGCATTGATCGCGACGGCAGCGACACCGTTCGTCGCGCTTTATTTTCACGGCCCGGGTTTGATCAGCGCGGTGATCCTATTGATCGCGTTGCTGGTGATTTGGCGGCACAAAGAAAATATTATTCGTTTGATTTCCGGACGCGAAAAGCAAATCAGAAAATCAAATTGAGGAAATTCTAGTAGATACCACTGAAGCGCTTCATTCTGATGGCAACTTGTATGCAATGATAGAAACACAAAATTTGGATGCCTTGAAGTGCAAACAGTCTCAAAACATTGCCGTAGCGGCTTGATCACTGGTTGTCATTCCCGCGTAGGCGGGAATCCATTTGGCCGTGGCATCAACTAACGCAGTATGGATTCCCGCCTACGCGGGAACGACACGTTAGGGATAAGGCGCATATCGCCGGAGAAAAAACGTAGCAAGGATGTTTGGCTTAAATTTACCGCATTCCGGGCATCATGCCTTTCATGCCGCGCATCATCTTCGCCAGCCCGCCTTTTTTCATCATCTTCATCATTTTCTGAATCTGCTCAAACTGGTTGAGCAGTTTGTTCACCTCTTGTACCGACACGCCGGCGCCGCTGGCGATGCGGCGTTTGCGCGAAGCCTTGATGAGATCGGCATTGCGACGCTCGCCGGGCGTCATGGAATTAATAATACCTTCGGTGCGCGCAATGACTTTGTCGTCCATCGGCATGCCTTGCGCGCCGGCAGTCATCTGTGCCGGTAGTTTATCCATCAAGCCGGCGATGCCGCCCATTTTTTTCATTTGCTGCATTTGCATTTTGAAATCTTCGAGATCGAATTTCTCGCCAGACTTCATTTTCTTGGCGAGCTTATCGGCCTCGACCAAGTCGACATTGCGAACCGCGTCTTCCACCAGCGAAATCACATCGCCCATGCCCAAAATCCGCGACGCCATGCGCTCGGGATGGAAAGTTTCCAGACCGTTCAATTTTTCACCGACACCAACAAATTTAATCGGCTTTTGGGTGACGTGCCGAACGGATAATGCGGCACCGCCGCGGGCGTCGCCGTCGAGCTTAGTCAGAATTACGCCAGTCAGCGGCAACGCTTCGCCGAAGGCTTTGGCGGTATTCACCGCATCCTGGCCTTGCATGGAATCGACCACAAATAGGGTCTCGATCGGATTGATCGCCGCGTGCAGCGCTTTGATTTCCGCCATCATCGCTTCGTCGATGGCCAAACGGCCGGCGGTATCGACGATCAATACGTCGTGGTAATGGGTTTTTGCAAAGGCAAGCGCCGCCTGGGCGATGGCGACCGGTTGCTGCGCATTATCCGAAGCAAAAAAATCGACGCCGAGTTGCTGGCTCAATAAACGCAGTTGCTCGATTGCCGCGGGACGATAAACGTCGCAACTCACCAGCAACACTTTTTTCTTCTGCTGTTCCTTGAGCAGCTTCGCGAGTTTGCCGGAACTAGTGGTTTTGCCGGAGCCTTGCAGGCCGGCCATTAAGATAATGGCCGGTGGCGTCGTTGCGAGATTCAGTCCGGTCGCTTGCTCGCCCATCAGCGTCGTCAATTGTTTGTGGACGATGCCGACCAATGCTTGGCCCGGCGTGAGGCTGGTGATTACTTCATGGCCGAGCGCTTGTTCCTTGACTTGCGCGATGAAATCCTTCACGACCGGCAGCGCGACGTCCGCCTCGAGCAGCGCGACGCGAACTTCGCGCAGCGCATCCTGAATATTCGTCTCGGTTAATCGCGATTGGCCGCGCAGCGTTTTGATAACGGACGACAGCCGTTGCGTGAGATTGTCGAGCATGATTCTGTCCTCGGGCGAGAGGTTCGTGTAGACTTTGAAGCCTTGGATTGTAACATCCAGTTCCCGTTGATCCGACTCAACCTTTATGCCATCTAATGTCTATCTTGTGGTCGCCTTAATCTATGGCGCTGTTGCGTTATTTTTTTGGCGCAGGGCTTACGGTAGCGCGCCCGCCACACGAGAAATCGCGCCCCAGGGCGGCATCCACTGGTCCAATTGGGCGATATTGCTGGCTATCGTTTTACATGGGTGGATATTGTTGCGCACGGTGTTCGTCGAACAAGGCATGAATCTCGGCCTGGGCAACGCGATTTCGCTGATCATTTGGTTAATGGTGCTGATCTACTGGCTTGGCAGTTGGGTTTATCCGCTAGTGAGTTTGCAAATGTTCGTCTTGCCGATTGCGGTGGTCGGCGTGTTGTTTGCGTTATTAGTACCGAGCGATCGCGTACTCTCGATTGCATCGCGGCCGGCGCTGATGGCGCATTTGGTGATGTCGCTTTTGGCCTACAGTCTATTCACGATCGCAGCGCTCCACGCGATTTTGACAGCCGTACTTGATCGTGGACTGCGTCACGGCAACACACCCACTGCCCTGCGCGATGCGCCGCCATTGATAGCGCTGGAGACCCTGTTATTGCGCATTATTCAGCTCGGGTTTGTGCTATTGACACTCGCGCTCGCCAGTGGATTTCTGTTTTCGGAACAAGTGTTCGGCAAAGCGATTACCTTTCCGCACAATGCGCACAAGGTTATATTTGGCGTTCTGTCGTGGCTGATTTATGGCGCATTCTTGATCGGCCATCGCTTTTACGGCTGGCGCGGGCGAACAGCGGCGACGCTGACCTTGATCGGGTTCGGATTATTGCTCCTCGGTTATGTCGGCAGTAAATTCGTGCTGGAAGTGATCTTGCAGCGCGCTTGACAAGCCTGGATCGCAACTCGATACTGACCTCTCCTAAGTAAGCGCTGTAACTCTATTTGGACGATATTTCCACCAGTGCCCTGCTAATCACGCTCGGCATTCTGCTAGTTCTCTCGGGCTTTTTCTCCGTCGCCGAAACCAGCATGATGGCGCTCAACCGCTACCGCCTCCGCCACTTAGTCGCACAAGGTAGCCGCAGCGCCATTTTGACTCAGTCGCTATTGCAAAAAACCGATAAGCTGCTCGGGGTCATCCTGCTTGGTAATAATTTCATTAATGCCGCATCCGCGACGCTAGTGACGATTATTACGGTTCGATTATTTGGCGAAGGCGAATTCGCGCTTGGAATAGGAACCTTAGCGGTAACGTTCGCCATTCTCGTTTTCAGTGAAATTACGCCGAAAGTGATCGGCGCCGCCTACGCCGAACGCATCGCACTGCCGGTCAGCTTCGTACTAAAACCGCTTCTGACTTTGTTCTATCCGGCTGTCTGGTTCGTCAATTTGTTCGTTAACGGCCTGTTGTGGTTGATGCGCCTGAAACCATCCGAGCAACAAGGCGAAGATCAATTGAGTTTGGAAGAACTACGTTCTTTGGTGCTAGAGGAATCCCACTACATCCCGGCGAAGCATAAGCACATTCTGCTGAATTTGTTCGAACTGGAAAACATTACCGTAGACGACGTGATGACGCCACGGGCGCAAATTGAGGCAATCGATATTTCCGCAGACATCGAGGAAATTCGCAATCGGCTTGCCACTTCACATCACACGATCCAGCCGGTGTATTCGGAACAATTGGATGACGTGATCGGCATCTTGCATGTGCGCCGCGTGTTGCATCAAGCGCATAACAGCGACCTAACAAAAGAGACGCTGAAAGAAATTATGCGCCCGCCATTTTTCGTCCCTGCGGGAACGCCGCTGCTGACCCAACTTCAAACCTTTCAGGAAAATCAGCGCCGGGTCGGACTGGTCGTCGATGAATACGGCGAACTACAGGGATTGGTCACGCTGGAAGATATTTTGGAGGAAATCGTCGGCGAATTTACCAGCCATTCACCCGCCCACAGCGCACAACTGCGCGAACAAGAAGATGGTAGCGTGATCGTCGAAGGCACCTGCTCACTGCGATACCTTAACCGTAAACTAGGCCTGAATTTTGACCTCAGCGGGCCTAAAACCATCAACGGCTTGATTCTCGAACATTTGGAAGATATTCCCGAACAAGGAACAAGCCTAAAAGTATCCGGCTACCCGATTGAAATCGTTCAAACACAAGATCGAATGGTTAAGGTTGTACGAATTTACACCGAACAAAGAATATCTTCCCTGGTAGACTCAAAGACAATCTAACGTAAATAGAAATTTTCTCTTTTTTAACAACCAATTAAAACAATTATCTAGTTAATCGCTTTACAAATCCACTAAAATCAGGCATTATGCGTAACAAAATTTCAATATAATCAATGCATCTGAGGCTATTTATTAGCGTGCTTTATTAAAATTTTGAGCGTTAGGGCTCCCCACGTATCCTAAGCTTGAAGTCAATTTTCTGTAAAGGTTAAGACATGGCTACCGCAGTTGCTCGCAAGAGCACAAAAAAACCGAAGACTGACAGTAATAAACTCTACAACTTCGTATGGGAAGGAAAAGACCGTACGGGGAAGCTAATTAAGGGCGAGGTCAGGGCGGGTGGCGAAGCGGTGGTGACCGCGACGTTGCGGCGGCAGGGAATTAACGTTGTAAAGGTGAAGCGGCAACGCCTTGGCGGCGGTAAGAAAATCACGCAAAAGGACATCACCTTTTTCACGCGGCAATTGGCGACCATGCTTAAATCCGGCGTCCCACTGTTGCAAGCGTTTGATATCGTCGGAAAGGGCCACAGCAATCCGAATGTCTCGCGTCTGCTGATGGATGTTAAGACTGACGTCGAAACTGGTAATAACCTAGCCTCGGCATTCCGCAAATTTCCATTGTATTTTGACAATCTGTTTTGTAACCTCGTAGCTGCAGGCGAGCAAGCAGGTATTCTCGATACACTGCTTGATCGTTTAGCTACCTATATGGAAAAGACGCTCGCGGTGAAAGGCAAAATTAAGTCCGCGCTGTTTTATCCCATTTCGATTCTGGTGATCGCGTTCATTATCACTGCGGTCATTATGATTTTCGTTATTCCAGCATTTAAAGAACTCTTTACGAGTTTCGGCGCCGATCTTCCTACCCCGACGCTCATCGTGATGCAAATTTCCGATGTTTTTGTTAAGTGGTGGTGGTTGATTTTCTCGGGTATCGGTGGTGGTATTTGGTTTTTTTTCTATACCTGGAAACGTTCGCGAACGATGCAGAAGATCATGGATCGCATCTTCCTGAGGATGCCTATATTCGGCACCTTGATCGAGAAGGGAATTTTGGCACGCTGGGCGCGAACGTTGTCAACCATGTTTGCTGCGGGCGTTCCGCTCGTGGAATCCCTTGATTCAGTCGGCGGCGCCTCCGGCAATGTAGTATTTGAAGAAGCCACGCAAAGAATCCGAGAAGAAGTCAGCTCGGGATCCCAACTTACTGTTGCCATGCAAAATAGCGGCGTATTCCCCAGCATGGTATTGCAAATGACGGCGATCGGTGAAGAGTCGGGCGCCCTGGATTCCATGCTTTCCAAAGTCGCCGATTTCTACGAAGAGGAAGTTGATAATGCCGTGAAGGCTTTGGCCAGTTTGATGGAGCCGATTATTATGGCGGTTCTCGGTGTCATAATCGGCGGACTAGTTATCGCGATGTATTTGCCAATCTTCAAAATGGGTCAGGTCGTATAAGCAACCCGACAAAGCGGTCGGTTGAATGAAATTACAGCTAAAGGACAAACGGTGGCGTTGATCGATACATTCCAGTCAATGCCTCTTTTGTTCGTGGTAATGGCGGCGATCTTGGGGCTGTTAGTAGGCAGTTTCCTGAACGTGGTGATCCATAGATTACCAAAAATGATGGAAAAGGAATGGCGGGCACAATGCGCAGAATTGGCGTCCGGCACAGATCCGGCACCCGTTCAAGTCACTAACGAAAATCCCGCCTACAATCTGGTTGTGCCCCGCTCGGCATGCCCTGGGTGCGGACATCAAATCACTGCAATTGAAAACATCCCCATCGTCAGCTACCTTTTTTTAGGCGGCAAATGTCGGAGCTGTAAACTCAAAATCAGTCCAAGATATCCTATTGTCGAAGGCCTTACGGCACTGCTTAGCGGCATGATTGCCTGGCATTTTGGCTTTGGGCTCGCCGGCGCTAGCGCTTTGATTTTCCTTTGGGGACTGATCGCCCTCACTTTCATCGACGCCGATACCCAATTACTGCCCGATAGCATCACGTTACCCCTACTTTGGCTAGGCTTAATCGTTAACCTCAATGGTACCTTCACGGATTTGCGCTCCGCGGTATTGGGCGCTGTGTTTGGCTATTTGGCGCTTTGGTCCGTCTATTGGATCTTCAAGCTGGTAACAAAAAAAGAAGGGATGGGCTACGGCGACTTTAAGCTGTTGGCCGCAATTGGCGCCTGGCTCGGATGGCAAGTCTTACCCATTGTAATCTTGCTTTCATCGGTAGTCGGCGCCGTCGTCGGTATTATTCTTATTCTACTTGCTCGACTTGGTCGCAATATTCCTCTTCCGTTTGGACCCTATTTAGCCATGGCCGGCTTAATCGCCCTTGTCTGGGGCCACCCAATTATGGATAACTACTTGCGAGGTTTTCAGTAGTGACCTATCCCGTAGGTCTTACGGGAGGAATCGGCAGCGGAAAGAGTACGGTCGCGCGTTTATTTCAAACGTTGGGTGTGCCGATTATCGACACGGACGCCATTTCTCGCGCTTTAACTGCGCCAGGGGGCGCTGCGATCAACGTCATCAAGAATAACTTGGGCCCTGAATTCATTGGTAATGATGGCGGTCTCGATCGGGCAATGGCTCGACACCGCATCTTTTCGAATCCCAAAACCAAACGTGCGCTCGAAAAAATTCTCCATCCAATGATTCGTGAAAACGTCGATTCACAAATTGCGGCCAGCCACGCTGAATATACGATTCTCGACATACCACTACTCGTCGAGTCCGCCGGATATCAAGATCGAATCAAACGGGTTGTGGTCGTCGACTGCGACGAAAATCTTCAAATAGACCGAACCATGGCACGTAGCAAACTAACTATGCCCGAGGTCAACGCAATCATAGCCGCCCAGGCGACTCGCGCTGATAGACTGCGGCAGGCGGATGACATTATCCTAAATGAAACTGACCTCGATTCACTTTCGCAATCCGTCACGGTCATAGATCAGCGCTTACGCGCGCTAGCGAAATTGACCGCCGTAGAAAACGCGACTAAACCGAAATAATTCTCGAAGAAACGTTCTAGAGCATTGTCAAATCCGCACGAAACCGTCAAACTTTCAATTTTCAACGTAGGTTAATCGTGATCACCTACGAATATCCGCTCAACGAAAAAATTCGAACCTTGCTGCGCCTAGAGGATCTGTACGAAAAGGTGCAGTACTTCTGCGCAAGTTCGGAGCGTCGCGAGCATCACACCGCATTGGTTGCCATGTTCGAAATACTCGACGTTGCCACCCGTGCCGATCTAAAATCTGAATTGCTTCAAGAAATGGAGCGGCAGAAACAGTCGCTCGAAAATCTACGCAACAATCCAAACGTTGATGTTCCTCGCTTAAATCAGGTCGTAAGCGATATCGAGCGCACTTCAGCCAACCTACTCGCCGGTACAGGTAAATTTGGGCAGCACTTGCGAGAGAATGAATGGCTGATGGGAATCAAGCAGCGTTGCGCTATTCCCGGCGGTGTCTCCGAGTTTGACTTGCCGTCCTATCATTACTGGTTAAATCGCGCTCCCGACGCGCGGCAGAGGGATCTAGCGAACTGGATGCAGCCGATTGTTCCAGTTAACGATGCAGCAAAGATCGTTTTGAAGCTGTTGCGTGAAAGCGCCCAGAAGAACAATGTCGTTGCACATCAGGGCGTATACCAACAAGTTCCGGCAGGACGTGTGGCGCAGATGATTCGAGTTACACTGGCGCCGGAATTTGAATGCGTACCCGAAATCAGTGCAAACAAATACGCCCTTAATATTCGTTTTATTGGTGTTGGAACCACTAGCCGTCCACACTTGTACGAACGAGATATTGAATTCCAACTTAGTTTTTGTAATCTTTAATCGGCCGGCAGCATAATGTTTCGATGAACGCTTCCCCGCAGGTCAGTTGCCCCCAATGCAGCAAAACTTCAATTTATTCTGCTGGAAATCCGTATCGCCCGTTTTGCTCAGAACGTTGCAAAATGATCGATCTAGGTGCGTGGGCTACTGAAAGCTATCGGGTGCCGAGCGCCGAATCCCCTGAATTGACGGACGACGATTCGAGCAGCGATCAACCATAGCGACGCCTGACGCATTCCTAAATCGCCCCAGGAGAAAGGTCGAAAACACCCGTTGTTCTTGACCGAAATCGCGCTTCACGTTAATGTATTTGATTCTGCTAAAACAAAATCGATCAAAATGCATCTCTCCGGTGCTGAAATAACCATCCGTTGTCTGCAGGAAGAAGGCGTGGATTACGTCTTTGGCTATCCTGGTGGCGCGGTGCTTTACATTTACGACGCGCTCTTTAACCAAGACAAGGT
>JANOLP010000177.1:0-4400 GCA_031419835.1 Pseudomonadota bacterium
CTGGAGCACGGAATTTTTCCAACAAGGCCGCCACAAAGCGCTGGGCTTCGCCAACATGGACGAATTCATCAACAATTTCATGATGGGCTACTTCGCGCCGATGGACCCGAACGCGCTGCTAGCGATGGCGTGGAAATGGCAGCGCGGCGACGTCAGCCGCCACACCGGCGGTGATTTGCGCGCCGCGCTGGGTCGCATCAAAGCGAAAACCTTCGTGATGCCGATGTCGAGCGATATGTTTTTCCCACCCGCCGATTGCCAAGCGGAGTGGCGCTTGATTCCGAACGCCGAGTTTCGACCCATTCAAACTGTTGATGGGCATCTAGCTTTGTTTGGCGCCGACCCGAATGCGATTGCGCAAGTTGACAAGCATTTGAGCGACCTATTGGCGCTGTAAGGTCGTCGCCCCCGCGAAGGTGGGAACCCAGCGTCGTACGTAAATAAGACGCTAGATTCCCGCTTTCGGTACGCGTCACCTGACTCATCCGCTGATGAGGACGAATTCTGCGCAAGCTATCACAATACCTTTCCGTCTATTTGCGCAGAACTACGAGCCCACGTAGCACTGATAGCGAAACAAGATTAATCGGGAATGAGAGTCGGTTCATTACCGATTTAGCAAATGTCGAAGAAAATAACAACGTTCATTGGTGTACTAATTTTCAACAGCGGAACGCAATGCGTTAGTCAGATTACCCGGCGCCACGGGCTTGCCCGACATCTGCAGACTCAAAGTAAGTTTGGTGGGTTTAACCATTTCAATGACCAACTCTTTGCCGCGAGCAATGTCGGATGTCGACAGTTTACAGAATCTTTTGCTTGAGAAGCCCGATCAGCCGATCGCCCGTATTGCTACTGCCGGACGCCCCGAGATCCGTTATGTAAAAAAATTTGATTGCGGGAACGTGGCGCGCTATCCTTGCGAAACTCATTTGATAAATTGATTCGGAGATTGTCATGATCGTTAAACGTGGCCATGAAAACCAATGGATTTCCGCCGGCTATCCCGATGCCGAGCGAGCCATTTTGCATTTGAACAAACTGGAAGGCCGGACCTCGGTCGTGCGTATGAAAGCCGGCGCGCGCGGGCCGATGCATACCCACGAGGGCGCCGAACATGCTTATGTCCTGTCGGGCAAAGTGGATATCGGCGGCAATGTGTTATCGGCCGGTGATTATTTATACACGGAAGCGGGCGAAATTCACGCGCTGGTTGCGCTGGAAGATTCGGTTATTTTTGCCTCGACCGAGCGGGCCATCCGTGTGATCGAGACTCAAGCCGCAGCGTAGCGCCACCGCGCTACCTGTGCGTGTGGTACTTGCGGTAAAACCAGCCCTGCTCACCTTTTGTTGAATCGCTGATTTTCATCTGGCGGCCACAGTGGTGTCTCAAGTCACCACTGGTGCGCGCCTGAGGCGAGGAAGCCGCCATCAAGCGGAAGCACGGTGCCGGTCACATACGCCGCGTCTTCGGAGGCGAGATAGGCCACGGCCGCAGCGACCTCCTCGGGCGTGCCGTAACGCCGCATGGGAATCGCGCTCGTGTAGGCCTGCCGGAAGGCGGCGGAATGCAGTACCTTGGTCATCGGCGTGTCGACGGGGCCGGGCGCGACTGCATTGGCGGTGATGTTGTACTCGGCCAGCTCGACCGCCATCTGGCGCGTGAGCCCGATGACCGCGGCCTTTGACGTCCCATAGCCGGTGCGCCCGACACCGACCGCGCGCATGCCGGCCACGGAGGCGATGTTGATGATGCGTCCCCACCCTTCACGGCGCATCAGGCGGCCGCCGTGCTGCGAACACAGCAGCACCCCGGTCACGTTGACGTTGAGATGCGCTTGCCAGCTATCCAGTTCGAAGTCGAGGAACGGCGCTGTCTTCGCGATGCCGGCGTTGTTCACGACGATGTCGCAGCGCTTCCATCTCGCATCGATGTCAGCAAACGCGGTTGCCACGGACTGCGCATCGCCGACATCGAGCCTCACAGCATCGGCGCGATGTCCGGCAGCCTTCAGGGCCGCGGCCTTTTCGCGGGCCTGGGCCTCGTCGATGTCGCCGATTAAAATGTGATGGCCTTCGCGGGCAAGGCGGTCCGCGATGGCCGCTCCGATGCCCTTTGCTGCGCCGGTGATCAGCGCGACGCGAGTGATGTTGGTGGGTGATGTCATAGGTATATCGATTCTCCTGAAAGGCTTAGCGTCACTAGCGATCAATCGCCGCGCACGCGCCCAAAATAATCCGGTCCGCCCATCTGACCGCCCTTGAGAGCGATCTCCAGGCCATCGACGAGCGGGTCATCCGAGTGCGCCCGGCACAATGGGGCGCCTGGGGTGAGTTCCGCGCCCATCTCCAGAGCGTGGACGCCCAGCTCCTGCGTAGCGTAACTCGACGTGTCCCCCCCGGCGATCAAGACCCGCCGCAGGCCCGTGCGCACGATGAGCTCGCGAGCCAAACGTCCGAGGGCGCCGCCCAACACGCGGGCGGAATGGGCCCCTTCGGTCATAACCGCCCGCGCTTGCGCAATCGCGGGATCGTCCGGACCCGCCGCAGTGTACAGCACGACGCTCACCCCGCGGGACCACGCGGCGAGGGCCTGCTCGTAGAGCACTTGCCGAACATCCGCGGCGCCGTCGGACTGCATCAGGGCTGCCGCCGGCACGCGCAGCGCCTCGAAGCCGTGCTCGCGCGCCCAGGCAATCTGCTGCGCCGTGGCCGGCGAAGCGCTGCCGGAGAGCACCAGGAGCTGACGCGTCGGCTTGATCGTCGGGAACCGCGCCCGCACATCGGGGATGTGCCCGGCCGCGCGCCAGTAAGCAGTCAGTGCGTACCCGACACCGGACGACCCCACCACGAACTGAGGCGCGCTTTGCGCCTGCTCCCAGAGAAGGCGCCCCACCTCCCGCAGGCGGACATCGTCGAGCACGTCGAACAGCAGCATGGCGGGCGACTCCGCCATGCGCTGTGCGAAACGCGAATCCACCTGCGCCGACGAGCCGTCGAGATCCTCGATGCTCATCAGACCCACGCTACCGCTGGTCTGATCCGCGAGGTGACGCCGGAGGTCGGCCTCGCGCATCGGCGTGACCGGATGCCGCGACATGGTGGGATGGCGGTCGAGACGATGGACGGCATCGCCTGCTGCCGCGAAGTGGTTGCCGAACACCGTGTAGCGCCGCAGGGGCGGCGAGCCGGCGACGATGGGCACGGTGCGACCGGCGTTCAGGCGCTGGCGCGCCCGATCAATCACATGGCCGATGGATCCGATCTGCGGCGCTGAATCGAAGGTGGAACACACTTTGTAATGCAGCAGTGGCGCACGCAGCGACCACAGGGCCTCCAGCACCGGCACGAGTTCCGTGTCCATTTCAGCGGGAGACATCGCGCGGCTGGTGCCCGCCACGCCCACGCACTTCACATCGGCATAGCGCGTGGCAATCTCATCCGCGCTCGGTGCGCGCAGGAACAGGATGGTGCGCAGCCCGGACAGCGCCAGTGCCTCCATCGCGTCAGTGGATCCGGTAAAGTCGTCGCCGTAAAACGCCAGCTGAAGTGTGGAGTTCATCCGCTACGCTTGCCGAATTTTTCGATGGCAGCCTGAAGCTCAGGACGGGTCTGCGCATACGCCGCGAGTGGCACGCCGGCCATGGCGGCCTCCCACCCCTGCTGCATGCTGCGCACGCCGGCCGCTGTGCCGCCGGGGTGGGCGATGATGCCGCCGCCCGCCAAGTGGAGCACATCGGTTGTGCCGGTGGCTGTGTAAATATCCACCGCGGAGCCCGCCCACTGTGCCGACGAGATCACCGGCATCACGCGGTAGTCGCCGTATAAGGGCGTCAGGCAATCGCGGATCGACTGCGCTACCTCGGCGTTCGATTCGTAGAACTTGCCGTTGAATCCGCCCACGTGGAGATGATCGACACCGGCGATGCGGAAGAGCTTCTGGAACGCGGGGAATCCGATACCGAGCCAAGGATCGCGGGCGAGCGCGCCGTACATGGCCCGATGGCCGTGGATCATTAATTCGCAGCGCCGACGCAGATATGCGACGGCGGCGATACCCACCGCATTGACGTTGATCATCACGCAGGTTCCGCCCAGATCGCGCACCCTGTCGTGGCTGCGCAGCATGTGGTCGATGTCACCGGTGATGTTGAGCGCGTAGAGCGAGCGCTTGCCGGTCTTGTCCGCGACGCGTTGGATCTCATCCAGCACCGCCGCAGCTCGCTGCTCGAACCGGGCATAGGGCGGGTCTGCGCTCAGCTCGTCGTCCTTGATGAAGTCTAGCCCCGCCGTCGCCAGATCCCGCACCAGCGGACGCAGCGCCTCGATGGCAAGACCGATGCTGGGCTTGATGATGGTGCCGACCAGCGCCCGCCCTTCCACGCCGGCGACACGTCGCG
>JANOLP010000178.1:0-7046 GCA_031419835.1 Pseudomonadota bacterium
CTCTGAATAAGTCCGATTTCGTCATGACACTGCGTTGCTCACAAAAAATATCGCCTTACATATCATGCATATGCTGCGTCGATATTTTTTGCTCGCGCCTTGTTTCATTTAGAACTCGAACTTATTCAGAGCTTCCCTAGGTGTAGATATTCCTGATTCGTCCGTAATTTTCAATTTTCCAATTGATAAATTACAATCCCAGTATGAATACCATCACATCACTCCAAGCGGATTTTTACCGCATTCCGTTGCCGGTCATCCTGTCTGACAGCATGCACGGCGACATGACTCATTTTGAGTTGATCACGGCGCGGGTGCGCGACAGTGACGGCGCGGAAGGTATGGGCTATACGTTTACGCCTGGCACCGGCGGCGCAGGCGCTTATGCGTTGATCGATCGCTATCTCACGCCCGTGTTGGTTGGCCAAGAGCCCGATCGCATTGAGGCGCTGTGGCAAAAAATGTGGTGGGCGATTCATTATGCTGGGCGCGGCGGTTCGGCCAGCTTTGCCATTTCGGCGATCGATATGGCTTTGTGGGATCTCGCGGCGAAAAAGGCAAATAAACCGCTGTGGCGCTTGCTTGGTGGTTACGATCCAAGCGTGCCCTGTTACGCCGGCGGCATCGATTTGCAATTTCCGTTGGATAAGTTATTGCGACAAGCCGACGATTTTCAAGCCCATGGTTTTCGCGCGATCAAAATGAAAGTCGGTCGCGATAAGCTCAGCGAAGATGTCGAGCGCGTGAAAAAAATGCGCGAACATCTCGGCGCCGATTTTCCACTGATGGCCGATGCGAACATGCGCTGGTCGGTGGATCAAGCAATTCGTGCGGCGCGCTCGTTTCAAGAATTTGGTTTGGTGTGGCTGGAAGAACCGACGATTCCCGACGATATCGTCGGCCACGCGCGCATTGTGAAAGAAGGTGGTCATCCCGTTGCCACCGGCGAGAATTTTCATAGTCTGTACGACTTCAAAAATTTCATCGCCGCAGGTGCCGTCACTTTTCCCGAACCGGATGTGACCAATTGCGGCGGCGTCACGGTGTTTATGAAAGTCGCGCATCTTGCCGAGGCGTACAATTTGCCGGTTACCTCACATGGCGCTCACGATGTTACGGTGCAATGCCTAGCCGCTGCGCCGAATCGTTCTTATCTTGAGGCTCATGGCTTCGGTTTGGATCGTTACATCAAAGACCCTTTAAGCATCGAAGCAGGATTTGCAGTCGCGCCGGAACGTCCCGGTCACGGCGTTGAGTTTGATTTTAAGGCATTGGAGGGGCTTCGAGCGTAACCTACCCGGAGCGGCTTGTGGATATTGTCTCGCAGCGTAGGCAAGCCGAAAAGGCAAGCAGGACGCGGCTCTCCAGCATGCCTTTATTGAATTCTTGCGCCGTGCGACAATAGCTATTCGTCATGCGTTTATAACAAATTTGCTGCGTCCGCGCGGCGTCAAACTGAGAAGAGGAGTCATTATGCGTTCACCCCGATACACGATTTTTGTAGCCTTCCTATTCGCGTTAATCGCAGCCGCACCGGCACGTGCTGGCATCGCCGATGACATCAAAGCAACGGAGGACGACCGCATTGCCGCCTATCTGTCCGGCAATGCCGCGCCGTTGCAAAAAATCTTCGCGGACGAAATGGAGTACGTGCATTCGTCCGGCATTTCCGATACCAAGGCAAAAGTCATCGAGAGCTTCACTTCCGGCGATCTGAAGATTTCAAAGTTTGACCGCGAAGGGCAAAAAATTCAGCAAGTGGGCAGCACGGTAGTCGCGACAGGAATTGGCCACGTTGAGCTGACGATGAAGGGTAAGGAAGCGAAGTTCAGTTTGCGTTATGCCGCGGTTTACGCGAAGCGCGCCGGCGTATGGCAGATATTTTTCTACCAGGGTACGCGTCTGCCCAAATCCGAGTAGCCGGTTCTTTCGCAGCAATGAAAACGGGGCGCTTGGCGCCCCGTTTTTTTGTCATTGCGAGCTGCCTGTATCGGCGCAGCCAATACTGCTCACGTGCCATGAACCGGGTTCGGCCGAAGAAAATTGCCGAGGCCCTCCCTCACCCTAGCCCTCTCCCGCAAAGCGGGAGAGGGGAAATAGTCCCCTCGCCCCTTCGGGGAGAGGGGTGGGGGTGAGGGGCAAGCCGTCCTTAAAACAAGTACGTTCGATTCGGGTTCATGGAAAGAAGTGCAGCGACGAAGCAATCTCGATTTTAAGGCCGTAAACTACGAGATTGCTTCGTTACAAAAAACGTTCCTCGCAATGACAATAGGAGTAGCGTTAGCCGGTAATGCGGCGCTTGTATTCCCCGGTCGCGGTATCGATTTCGATACGATCGCCGGTCGCGCAGAACAGCGGCACCGGGACATTCATCCCGGTAGAAATCGTCGCGGGCTTTAACACTTTGCCCGACGTGTCACCGCGAATGGCGGGCTCGGTGTAGGTGATCTCGCGCACCACAGAATTCGGCAATTCGATGGAAATCGCGCGACCATCGTAGAACACAACGCCGCAGGGCAAGCCCTCTTCCAGATAGTCCAGCGTCGCACCCATGCTGTCTTTCTCGATTTCGTATTGGTTGTAGTCGGCGTCCATGAACACGTACATCGGGTCGCCGAAATAAGAATAGCTCACGTCTTTGCGCTCAAGCGTGAGTAGGTCTAGTTTGTCGTCGGCTTTATAAACCGTTTCCATGCCGGAACCGGAGAGCAAGTTCTTCAGCTTCATTTTGACGACAGCAGAGCTGCGGCCACCTTTACTATATTCTGCCTTGAGGATCACCATCGGGTCTTTGCCGACCATGATCACGTTGCCGGAGCGAAGTTCTTGTGCCTGTTTCATCGGAGTCTCGAAACGCTAAGTGGAAACCCGATATTTTAACAGATCACTTGTGAAATTCACCAAGGCCGTCGCAAGATCAGCCTGTCGCGGGAGCTCTTCCACCCAATGACTGGCCTGAGAGGCAATACTGGCGCGGCTCTCCAGCCACTCTCCCCAGGCCGTTGGTGCTAAGCCGTCGCCGTTCCAGCCGCGCCAAAACGAGCGTAGCGCATCGGCGCTCGCAGCCGGCATATGGGAACAAAACAACGCCAAAAATGCATCGAGTTTGATGCGGTGAGCATTGTCGTTTTGCGGATAAATATGCCAGACGAAGGGGCGCGCGGCCCATTGTGCGCGCACGAACGAATCCTCACCACGCACGAAATTCAAATCACAGGCCCAGAGCAATTGATCGTAGCGTTCGTGTTCGAGAAATGGCATGAGGTGTAGCGTCAGCTTTCCCGCTGTGAATATTTGCGCAGATTCGCAGATTGGCGCGGCGAAGAATTCTTCCAGCGCCTTGGTTGCAGTGCCCTTTGGTACGAGGCAAGTCACTGGCGTCGTCCCCCTCGACCATTGTTGTAGTAACGCTGGCAACGCCGGATTTTCATAGCAAAATAAACTTACTCGCAGCTCATTGGGCTGCGGCATCGCGATTCCTAACGATTGCCAAAACGCGGCTTGCAAAACGGGTTCCGCTTGGAATCGTTTACATTTGTCGAGCAGATCGCGTTCGCGCAGCAACCCTCCCGTTTCGGTAACGAATCCTGGAAAGAAAAAATATTTGATCAGCGCGCCGTGCGGCGACGGCAAGCCGTGAGTGCCGCTCACCCACGACTCGGCAGACAGATACTCCAGGTTAATCCAAGCAGGTGCTTTCGATTTTTCTGCCATCGCGCGCTTAAAATTCGCCGGAAGTTCACACCCGAAAGCTTCGATGACAACATCGCCGGGCACAACATCAGAAAATCGTTCGCGCCAGCGGTAAATGTCGATGCCATCAAGCGCTTGTCGATCGAGTGTAGCGTCGACGGCTGGGCTTATGCGTGCAAAGGTTTCGAGATCGTTCACCCAAAGCCGAACATTGAACCTATGCTCCGCCACCAATTGTCGCGCAAGGCGCCAGCAAACACCGATATCGCCGAAGTTATCGACGACGCGGCAGAAAATATCCCAAGTCACGAATGACACGCTGCACTTAGAAACAATATACCCAAGGCCGTTATACCTGCTTGACCACTCACATTATTTTTAATCGCTTAAGCTCGAAAAAGCACTTCGCGCAGGCGCGCACGTCGACCAGCGCTTGATGGGCCCCTGAAAACGATTCGCGAAACAATTTCAGGTGAAGTTCATTCAGCGTCGGCCATTTGAAACCATATCGGCCGGGCAAGCGGCAAAAATCGGTCGCCGACTGCATGGTGCAATGACGCGTTTTTGCATCGAGATAATTCGCATATCCCGCGCGCAGAAGCTCGGCGCCGAGAATTTTTTCATCGAACGCCATATTGTGCGCAATGAGAACACGCGCCGAATGCATGTCTTTCGCGACGGCATCGAGAACCGCTTTGATATCTGCGCCCCGCTCACGCGCGATTTCTGTCGTGATGCCGTGAATCGTCGCCGCGTCCAAAGGAATCGTAAATCCATCCGGCTTAACGATGTACTCCGCGCTCGATACTTCCACGCCATTTTCATCGACAACCAGCCAGGCGATCTGAACCAAGCGCGGCCAATTGTTGAGATCGGAAACCGGCGCCTTATAGTTCTTGGGAATGCCGGTAGTTTCGGTGTCGAAAAATAAATAAGCCATAAAATCCTTAGCTCGGTTGCGGTAACGCAAATGGATGGGCGGTTTCATATGCGCGCGCCGCTCGCAGCACGAGGCCATCGGCAAACTTCGCTGCAACAATTTGCATCGCTACGGGAAGGCCGTTAGCCGCGAAACCACAGGGAACGCAAGCGGCGGGTTGTTGCGTCAGGTTAAATGGATAAGTGAATGGCGACCACTGCCACCAGCGCTTCAGATCACTTCCCGGCGGCACTTCGTGACCGACGTCAAACGCGGTGGTCGCCAATTGCGGCGTGATGATCAAATCGTATTGGTCGTGCAAGTTGTTCATTCGGCGGCCGAACACATCGCGCGCGCGTTCCAATTGGCGATATTCCAATGCGCTCAATTTAAATCCCGGTTCCGCCAATTCCAACATGCCCCGATCGCAAAGCGCGCGTTGCGCAGCCGACATCGGCGCTACGGCTAGCGCCAGGGCAACGGCCCAAAGCGGCTGCATGATGTTGATGGGATCATCGAGTTTAAGGTCGATCTCTTCGACATTCGCGCCGAGCGTGGAAAACTCATGCGCCGCTAGCGCCACCAGTCGCGCGACATCGACGTCCACCCTGGCATAACCCAGTGTCGCGCTATAGCCGATGCGCAATCCTTTCACGCCCAATTCCAAATCTTTGCGGTAGTCGATACCAAGCGGCGGCCCTGCCGCCCAATCGCGTGCATCCGGCTGGGCGATCAGATTGAGCATGAGCGCGGCATCGGACACGGTACGACTGATCGGGCCTTGGTGCCACAAGGTCGAGGCAGGCGAATGCGGGTAAACCGGAACGATGCCCCAAGTGGGTTTAAAGCCGAACAAACCGCAAAAACCGGCGGGGATGCGAATCGATCCGCCACCGTCCGTCGCGACATTGAATGTGCCCATGCCAAGCGCCGCCGCAACGGCCGCGCCACCACTGCTGCCTCCGGGCGTGAGGCGTTTATCCCACGGATTTCGTGTTATGCCCGTTAGCGGACTGTCGGTCACGCCTTTCCAACCGAATTCGGGCGTCGTCGTCTTGCCCAGAATAATCGCGCCTTGTTCACGCAGACGCGCCACGGGCGGGCCATCCTCATGCCAAGATTGATTTGGATCGATGCTGCGCGAGCCGCGCAAGGTCGGCCAACCCTTGGCCAATATCAGGTCTTTAACTGTGGTCGGTACCCCGTCGGCCGGCCCCAAAGGCTGGCCGCTGTGCCAACGCGATTCGGACTCACGCGCACTCGCCAAAGCCGTCTCTTCATCGACGACACAAAACGCGTTGTAAATTGGATTGAACTCAGCAATCCGCGCCAATGCAGCGCGAGTCACCTCAACGGGCGAAAGACGCCGCGAACGATACTGTTCGACGAGATCTACGGCCGATAACAAGAGGGGTTCGATGACTGCTCCTCAATTATTTGAAGTCAAAAAAACGGGCGAGAGAAATAGTGCTCTCACCCGATTTTAGCGCAGAACGAATCGACGTTACACTTTCTTGCTCATGCCTTTCAGTACCGCTTCTGCGGTGATCGGCATTTGCCGCACACGTGATCCCACGGCATTGAAAATGGCGTTCGCTACCGCCGGCGCCACTACGGTTGAAGCCGGCTCGCCAACACCGCTGGGATGACGTTCCGATTGCACGATCTCCACGTCGATCTGCGGAATATCTTGCAGTCGGATAGGCACATATTCATGGAAGTTAGTCTGTTCGAACGCGCCATTTTTTAGCGTCAATTTCTCCGACAAAATCTGGCTCGCGCCCCATAACGCGCTGCCTTGAATTTGCGCTTTAATGTTCATCGGATTGACCGCGATACCCATGTCCATCGCGATAGTGAGGCGATTGATTTTGACGTTGCCCGTGGCTGGATCCACCGTTACTTCGGCAATACCGGCGACCCAAGTTGGACTCTGCCGCTCTTCTGCTGAAGACACGGCAATGCCCATACCGGTATTGGGCGGTAACGATTTGGTACCCCAACCCGCTTTACCCGCCGCAACTCGCAGCACATTCGCCAACCGCAACGCGCCGCCGACGGTGGATGATTCATACATCGGCCAGGATCCTTCCTTCGTCCACGGCAACGAAATCCAAAGCTGATCCATGTAGTAATCCGACGGCGTGCCAGGCTTGTGGCCGCTGTTGGGAATACCGCGATTGCCGCCTTTACCGTTCAGCATGGATAGACGAAACTCGAGCGGATCGCGGCCCAGCGAATGCGCCACTTCATCCATGAACGACTCGACAACGAACATGTTGTAGGAATTGGACACGGTACGCAGCGCGCTCGCCTGCACCGCCCACGTCGTCTTGTCGTTGTTCCAAGCACGCACGCGATGATTGTCCAAGTGATACCAATGATCGCTGCCGCCGATCGACCATTGATCGATGTCTGCCTTGCGCCCGTCCCA
>JANOLP010000179.1:0-9364 GCA_031419835.1 Pseudomonadota bacterium
CACGGTACGCAGCGCGCTCGCCTGCACCGCCCACGTCGTCTTGTCGTTGTTCCAAGCACGCACGCGATGATTGTCCAAGTGATACCAATGATCGCTGCCGCCGATCGACCATTGATCGATGTCTGCCTTGCGCCCGTCCCAAGAATCTTGTTGCAACCAATCGCTGCCGAATTTTTTGCCGACGCCGAAGCGCGCACCCATCCAGCCGCACACGATGTCATGATTCATCGCCGTAAGCTTGCCGCCTTTGAGGCCGGCTTTGAGCTTGTGAAACGTCGGCGTGCGCGGGAAGCTGGTAGCGAAATTCGACTCACGCGTTTGAATCAGTTTCACCGGACGCCCGGCTTCTTTTGCGCAGAATGCCGCTGCGAGAATTTCATCGTAATCCTGCTTGCCGCCGAAACCACCGCCGACCAAATGGTTGTGAATGAAAACCTTGATCTCTTCCGGTTTTTGCTTCAGTACCGTCGACAAATAACCGGTTAATGTCATGCGCGCGAACGACGCGCCTTGTGTGCCGGTGTAGACATGCCATTCGCCATTGACGTTTTGTACCGTCGCGTTAAGCGGCTCCATGGTGGCGTGGCACACCATGTCGGTGGTGTACTCCAGCTCCAGCGTTTTTTCCGCGTCGCCGAGGGCCTTATCGACGTCGCCTTCAAGCACCCACGCGCCTTCCGCCTTGGTAGCGTCGGTTTGCATTTGCGCATACTCGGCTTTCAGATCGGCGCTACTCAAATTGCCATAGGGACCTTGATCCCACGTCACCTTCAATGCCTTCGCCGCTTGCATCGCTTGCGGGAATTTTTCCGCGAGCGCGACGACCCATCCAGTGCATTTGCCGAGTGCGTTGTCGACGACGACTGCCTTAACGAAGCCCGGAATCTTCTTCGCTTCGCTATCGTCGACGCCAGTTACTTTTGCGCCATAGCGCGAGCGCGGAATAACCAGCGCGCCGTACAACATATTCGGCAGAAACACGTCGATGCCATATTTCGCCTGGCCATTGGTCTTGGCGGGAATATCGATCGCTGGAACAGACTTTCCGATAATTTCGTACTTGCTCGGATTTTTGAGCTTGATGTTCTTTAAATCGTCCGGGTAACTGAACTTGCGGTCAATTTTCGCTTTCTGCAAAATCTCACCATAGGATATCGAGCGTTTTGAAGCTCGATCAACCACCTTGCTATCTGCCGCGAAGCAATCGGATTCTTTGACGTTAAGCAATTTTGCGCCTGCCTCAATCAAGGCCAGGCGCCCCGCTGCACCGGCGCGGGCGATGCGGTCGAACTCCGTCGTCACGCTGCCGCTATTGACCGTATACGCGAGGCCATAGGTACCAAAGGTTTCGTTGCTTTCCACCGGCTGATCGAGGCGCACGTCGCCCCATTTAATCTCCAACTCTTCGGCGATCACCTGCGCAAACGCGGTCCCAATGTGTTGCCCCATCTCGGCTTTAACAATGTGGATGACTGTTTTTCCATCAGGCGTAATCGTAAACCAGATCGCCGGCGTGAATGCTTGTGCGGCAACCGCGCCCTGGGCCACGCCGCTAGTTAGCATATTGGTACCAAAGGCAATGCCGAGAACCGCGCCGGCGCTGGTGAGGCTGGAACGGATCAAGAATTCACGGCGCGTCACAACTTGAGGATTTTCGTTAGACATTTTTTGCTCCTTCGCGGGCGATTTCTGCAGCGCGCTTCACCGCGCCGACGATACGCGAATAGGTTGCACAGCGACACAGGTTGCCATTCATCCACTGCACTACCTCCGAATCCGTCGGATTAGGATTGTTCGCGAGCAGCGCCGCCGCCTGCATAATCTGCCCCGATTGGCAGTAACCGCATTGCGGCACTTGGTGCTCGATCCAAGCTTGTTGCACCGCATGGGAATTTGCCGGATGTAAGCCTTCGATCGTGGTAATTGCCGCACCGGCAACGTCGCCGACTTTGACTTGGCAAGAACGCATCGCCGCACCGTTAATGTGCACCGTGCACGATCCGCATAGGCCTAGACCGCAGCCATATTTCGTGCCGGTCAGCCTGAGATCTTCTCGAATAATCCAAAGCAGCGGGGTGTCTGGCGGGGCATCTGCGAAGAAACTTTGCCCATTAATATTGAGTTGCGGCATAGCGTGTTACCTCCTTTGTTTAGGGACGGATCGATGACAACAGGCGGGACCAAAACGTACGAACCGGTCGAACGGGAAAAAACCTTGAGTGAACCGTGGGCAAAAGACATGCCAAGAAAAATCGATGCCGTGGCCAGCATCGGACGAACACCGTCAGGCGATCGACATCCATCCATTGGGCACTCCTCCAGGAGATCGGGATAGTACTAGGTAAGTACTTTAAGCCCGAGGCAAACTGTGGATACGATACGCCTCGTGCAGCGTTTCCGCAATTGACGGGTCTGCTTTTTTACGGCCGTAAAAGCAGATCCTTCGCGTTGCTCAGGATGACATAGGGATGGGGCAACAAGACCGACGGCGGTTCATGGTCCGTGGGCAGTATTGGTCGCGCAGCTACAGACGGCGCGGAAAGCGGAAAGCGGAAATCGACAGTGACGCCATATATGCAGCGTCACAATTTTTCATTCGCGACTTGTTTTGCTGAGAACTCGGAATAAATCAGACCGCCTAGTTGCCTACCGGCCGCATCCCAGCTATCCTCGTCGTGCTGCCGAACTAGAAGGCGCAAACATGTGATTAAAACTGGAGGCCGTGATCCGGCCAGAGGTGGTATTAACGAAACATAGGGGAGAACCTCGATTGGATGGCTTGTTAAAAGTTTCAAAGGCGATAGATTGGCTGAACGAAATCGTCGGTCGCTCGGTATTGTGGCTTGTTCTAGTGGCGGCGCTGATCAGCGCTTTCAACGCCATATACCGCAAGATATTTTCCGATAGCTCGAATTCGCTACTGGAGATTCAGTGGTATTTGTTCGGCGCGATTTTTTTGCTGTGCGCTGCGTATACGCTCAAGCATGAAGGTCATGTACGCATCGATGTCATCTATGGCAAATTGTCGCGGCGTACACAAACTTGGATCGACATTTTCGGCACGGTTTTTTTCTTGCTGCCGATCTGCGTATTGATGATGTGGTTATCCTGGCCGATTTTCATTGACGCTTATGTGCATAACGAAATTTCATCGGATGCGGGCGGGCTAATCCGCTGGCCGATCCGTTTAATGATTCCCATTGGTTTCGCGTTACTCGTACTACAGGGGATTTCGGAATTGATCAGGCGCATCGACCGGCTGCGTACCGGAGATTATGGCGTCGCCGCGAAAGGAATCCACTAATGGGCCACGAAATCATGGCGCCGATAATGTTCGGCGCATTGGTGATATTCCTGCTGATGGGTTATCCCGTGGCGTTCTCGCTTTGTGCCGTCGGGCTAGCCTTCGGCGGCATCGGTATTCAGCTCGGCTACATCGGCCCAGAACTTTTTCGCGCGATGCCGGAACGAATCTTCGGGATTGTACGAAACGATGTCTTGCTCTCCATTCCATTTTTTACCTTCATGGGGTTAATCCTTGAACGCAGTGGCATGGCGGAGGATTTGCTCGATACGATGGGCCAACTCTTCGGGCGTATGCGCGGTGGTATTGCCTATGCGGTGATTTTCGTTGGCGCCCTGCTTGCCGCGACAACGGGCGTCGTTGCGGCTTCCGTGATCGCGATGGGATTGATCTCGTTGCCGGTGATGTTGCGTTACGGCTATTCACATCAACTCGCATCGGGCGTAATCGCGGCGTCGGGCACGTTGGCGCAAATCATTCCGCCGTCGTTGGTGTTAATCATCATGGCCGATCAACTCGGCAAATCCGTCGGCGACATGTATGCCGGCGCGATGGTTCCTGGTTTGATCCTGACGGGGCTCTATGTTTTGTACGTTTTCTTGGTCACGATCTTTAACCCAAAGGCCGCGCCAGCATTGCCGCCGGAAGCACGCACCCTACGGGGCTTTCAGCTTTTGAAGCGTGTGCTCGTTTCGATGATCCCACCGTTGATGTTGATCTTTTTGGTCTTGGGCACGATCTTCTTGGGCATAGCGACACCGACAGAAGGCGGTGCGATGGGCGCGTTTGGTGCGTTGATTTTGGCGCTGATGAAGCAACGCTTAAGCTGGGACCTACTCAAGCAATCGATGGATACAACTGCCAAGGTAACCAGCTTTGTCGTGTTCATCCTGGTCGGTTCGTCTGTGTTCTCGTTGGTATTTCGTGGTGTGGATGGCGATCTCTGGGTGGAACATTTACTCATCGGTTTACCAGGTGGTGCGCTTGGGTTTCTGATCGTCGTCAACATCATGATCTTTTTGTTGGCGTTTTTCCTCGACTTTTTCGAGATCGCGTTCATTCTTGTGCCCTTGCTCGGTCCGGTCGCGCAAAAGCTCGGCATCGACTTGATTTGGTTCGGCGTGCTGTTGGGCGTGAACATGCAAACTTCGTTCATGCACCCGCCGTTTGGATTCGCGCTATTTTATTTGCGCAGCGTCGCGCCAAAAATTGTTACGACCGGGCAAATTTACTGGGGTGCTATTCCGTTCGTTGTGATTCAGTTGATCATGGTCGGCTTAGTCATTGCGTTCCCGGGAATGGTAACCAACTTTGTCAGCAAAGCCCCTATCGACCATGGTCCGCAAACGATCGAGGAGTTTAAGATCGACGGTGAAGAGAGTAAGCCAGCGGAAAGCGGCGATAGCGTCGAATTCAATATTGAGGGGAATGGCGCGAAGCAGGATGCGCCGAAACAAGAAGACTCAAGCATCGAGTTTAATATTGAGGGAAACGATAAACCGGCGACTAATTCAAAGTAGTAGCCGATTCTGACGGACAAAAAAAGGGCCTGCGGCAAATTGCCGTAGGCCCTTTTCTTTGATGGGTACTACTTCAGCGAAGAGATGAAGTTGTCTTGGGCTTGCTCGCCGATGCGGAACCAAGCCACTTGTTCCTTGCGGAATTTGTTCCAAGAATCGTACATTTTCTTGAATGCTGGATTCTTGCCAGACTCGTCGGCAAAAATCTCTAGCGACGCTTTGTGACAGGCCTGCATGACGTCTTTCGGGAACTGATGCAATTTCACGCCATTGTTAACCAAACGCTGCAACGCCGCTGGATTTTTTGAATCGTAGTTCGCCATCATCAACACGTTCGATTCGGCTGCGGCCGCTTCAAATGCGGCCTGATATTCTTTCGGCAACGCGGCCCATTGCTTCAAATTAACCATAAAGCCAAGCGTCGGGCCCGTTTCCCACCAGCCGGGGAAGTAGTAGTGCTTCGCGACTTTGTAGAAGCCCAATTTTTCGTCATCGTAGGGTCCAATCCATTCCGCGCCATCGATCGTGCCGCGCTCTAATGCGGGATAAATATCGCCTCCCGGAATGGTTTGCGGAACAACACCCAGTTTGGACCAAACTTCGCCGCCCAGGCCTGGGATGCGGAACTTTAACCCTTTCAAATCCGCAATGGATTTAATCTCGGTACGCCACCAGCCGCCCATTTGGCAACCGGTATTACCGCCTGGTATGAAGTTAACGTTGTATTCTTTTACGAATTCATTCATCAATTGATTGCCACCGCCGTAATACAGCCAGGCGTTTTGTTGGCGTTGGTTCATGCCGAATGGCAACCCCGTGCCAAAAGCGAATGCTTTATTCTTGCCCACGTAGTAGTAAGCCGAGGTGTGGCCACATTCCACGGTCCCTTGTTGCACCGCATCCAGCACCTGCAATCCTGGCACGATTTCGCCCGCAGCAAATGGGCGAATCTGAAACTTGCCACCGGTAATGGCGCTTAGACGATTGACGAGCGTTTCTGCGCCGCCATAAATCGTATCCAAGCTTTTTGGAAAACTCGACGCCATGCGCCAACGAATCGTCGGCAGGTCCGCGGCCATTGCTGATCCGGCAAGAGCGCCGGCGGCCGCTGCGACAGCAGTCGCGCCGGATGATAAAAATTTACGACGTTGCATATCTAATTCCTCTTTTAGTGTTAACAAGTGATTTTATCTGATTCGCAGATATCGATTGGCTAAAAGCCTACCGCCTGACCGTCTTTTCGATGATCGGATCCAGCGCAATATCCGTCCTCCAGGCAATGAATCAATTGCGCGCCACCGAAGTTAAAACCCAATGCATCGCTACCGACTCGGTGACCACGCGTGCGTAATTCTTGCACAACGCTTTGATCGAATTCTTCCTCGAAAGAAACATTCATGTCGAGGTCGACAAACCAGCGTGGCGCGTCGGACGCCGCTTGCGGATTTTGCTCATAATCGACGATACGATTGACCATTTGCACATGCCCTTGCGCCTGCATCACCGCGCCCATGACACCGAAACTCATGGTAGGTTTTCCGCCTTGCGTTAAAAAGCCGGGAATGATGGTCTGAAACGGGCGCTTGCGGCTGCCAACTTGGTTGGGGTGGCCAGCATTGACGTTGAATCCATAGCCGCGATTTTGCAAGCTGATGCCGGTGCCGGGCACAACAATGCCCGACCCAAAACCCATGAAGTTGGATTGAATCATCGACACCATCATGCCCGATGCATCGGCGGTGGTGAGATAAACCGTTTCGCCACCGCGCGGCAATTCCGCAATCGGATATTTCACTTGCTTCATGTCGATCTGTTTGGCACGCCGAGCCAAGTAATCCGGCGCGAGCATCTGCGCTGGCGTCACCTCCATCGTCGATGGATCGGACACGTGGCAATAAACGTCGGCGAACGCAAGTTTCATCGCTTCGATTTGCACGTGAATACTATCGGCCGAATCGACCGGATATTTCCGCATGTCGAAATTTTCCAGGATGCCAAGCGTGATGAGCGCCGCAATGCCTTGTCCATTTGGCGGAATTTCATGCAAGCGATAGCCGCGGTAATCTTGCCCTACGGGCTCGACCCAATCGGCGCGATGGGATGATAAGTCTTCCATCGTCATAGCGCCGCCCTGTTTACGCGAGTGCGCGACGATTTTTTCCGCGAGGACCCCTTCGTAAAACGCTTTACCTTTCGTACTTGCGATCAGCGACAGCGTTTTCGCCTGATCCGGAAAGCGAAAAATTTCGCCGGGACGCGGCGGGCGGCCGTTCGGCAAGAACGAAGCGGCGAAATCCGGGTAATCCGGATACTTCGGCGTCTGCCCTTCCCACGCCGATGCGGTGATTGGCGATACCGCGAATCCTTGTTCGGCGTAACGTATCGCCGCCACAAACAGATCGGCGAAATCGAGCTTGCCATAGCGTTCATGCAATGCAACCCAAGCCGATACGCAGCCTGGCGCCGTCACCGAATCCCAGCCGAACATCGGCATCGTGTCGCGTCCGGCGAAACGCTCTGGCGTCCACGCGGCCGGCGCGCGGCCTGATGCATTTAATCCTTGCAGAGCTTTGCCGTCCCAGACGATGGCAAAGGCGTCCGAGCCGATGCCATTCATCGGCGGCTCGACGACGGTCAACGTGATGGCTGTTGCAACCGCGGCATCGACCGCATTGCCGCCCTTGGCAAGCATCTGTAAACCGGCTTGCGCGGCGAGTGGCTGCGATGTTGACACGATATTGCGTGCCATCAGGGGCATGCGTTGTGACTTGTAGGGAAACTGCCAATGCATATTTATTCCATTCGAAAATTTTTTGTCGTTCGCCTGCGACCTGAAAAGTTGAAGCCGCAACGGATATCGTATCATTGTGTAGCGAAGACACGGCGCCAACTCTCACAAAGTGGGCGAGGGAATTTCGTCCCCTCGCCACTTCGGGGAGAGGGGTGGGGCGGGGTGGCCTAAGGCCATGAGGTGCAAGCCGTCCTTAAAACAAACGTCGGTCAAATCGGGTTCATGGAAAGAGTGACTACGAAACCATAGTTGAAAATATCGCTCAACGGCTCATAAGCGCATCGCCACGATCCAGTATCCATGCGACTTTTCAGCCACACCTCGCCAGCAACCGCACCGGCTCTGCCTCCTGGCACGACAGTCCTAAACGCGCTGAACACTATTGCTGGTTTCTTGTTTTCGGTTAAGCTTAGGACATGACGGCGCATACTTTCATCGCGCCGTCCTCGCGCAAAATTTAATCGCGAACACGACATCGCAAACAAATTGGAATGACTTCATGAAAAATTTATTTTCGCTCGCAGGCCGCACTGCACTGGTGACCGGCGGCTCGCGCGGCATCGGCAAAATGATCGCGACCGGCTTCATTGAATACGGCGCGAAGGTTTACATTTCCGCGCGCAACGCAGACGAATGCAATGCCACGGCCGCAGAACTGTCGGCGGCGGGCGGCGCCTGCATCTCGCTACCGCAAGATATTTCCACCGTTGCCGGTTGCCGCGCGCTGGCCGACGAAATCAAGCGACGCGAACCGCATCTGGATATTTTGGTGAACAACGCCGGCGCAGCATGGGCCAAGCCGTTTGACGAATTCCCCGAACAAGGATGGGACAAGGTGATGAACCTCAACGTCAAATCGCCGTTCTTTCTGCTGCAGGCATTGCACGGCGCGCTCAAGGCCGCCGCGAGCGACGATCGACCCGCCAAGGTCATCAACATTGCATCCTTCGACGGCATACGGCTCAACCCGCTGGAGACCTACTCGTATCACGCATCGAAATCGGCGTTGATATATTTAACGCGCCGCCTCGCCGCGAAATTGGTTCAAGAACGCATCGTCGTCAACGCCATCGCGCCCGGACCATTCGCCTCGCAAATGAATCGCGCCGCACGCGATCACGCCGACATCGTCGCCGCGCGAACGCCGATGGGCCGCATTGGCCGCGACGAAGATATGGCCGGCGCCGCGATTTATCTCGCCTCCCGCGCCGGTGATTACGTCGTCGGCGAAACCATTGCTGTTGATGGTGGGATTGCTTATGCCAGCCTTAACGATGGGCCGAGCTGACGCGTCCTATTCGATATTTGGAGTGATGCAAGGAAGTGAAATTTTCAGGGGTGAGGTGCCTGTAGAACCGCATGGATACTTGGCCTTGGTCATATACCCAAAGCCCAAGTAGGGTGGATCAAGCGAAGCGGATCCGCCATCAAAATAAAAACCTCACTCCAAATCCATTTCACCAATAGAATCCGGCGCCGAAGAACCCCAAGCCAAATCATACCAACCCTTCCCCAGCGCATTCTCAAACGACGAAAATTTCCAGTCCCGAACACGCGCGACATACCCGTGCTTCACCGGATTGAAAAAGATGTAATCCATATGCCGACGCCAGTCATGCTCATCGCGAATTTGATGCTCCCAAAATCGCCGCTGCCAAAGAAATTTTTCATTTCGATCGGAATGCGCGGTGTTTGCGCCGCGCGAAACGTAGTGTTTGATCAACCGCCAGCGCGTAGAAAAATCATTGT
>JANOLP010000180.1:0-4382 GCA_031419835.1 Pseudomonadota bacterium
CGTGCGTATCCACCGCGAAGACGTGCAAAGCAAAGTCTTCCGCGCGCTCAACATCGGCGCCGAAGAAGCGCAAACCAAATTCGGTTTCTTGTTAGAAGCCTTGCAATATGGCGCGCCGCCCCACGGCGGCATCGCCTTCGGACTCGATCGCGTCGTTACGTTAATGACCGGCGCTGAATCGATTCGCGACGTGATCGCATTTCCGAAAACCCAGCGCGCGCAATGTTTGCTGACGCAAGCGCCGAGCGCAGTGGATGAGAAACAGTTAAAGGAATTGCATATTCGATTGCGGAATGTTGAGGTTGCGAAGGGTTAGGTTTTTGCGAGGCATCGTGCTAGGAGGCGCGTGGATATTGGCTCGTGGCGATGCTTGGCTGGATAGGCGTTATAGCAGACCGCGTTCAGCCATACGACTTGTAGGATGGAATGCGTTTCGTCTTTCATTTTGCGGACCGCCCACCTACAGCTATAGTTTTCAAACCTAGGAAGTTGAACATGCCGCGGAACTTAAGAACCATATCAGGGGCACGATTGCTCCTCATGATTAGGGATGGAACCGTAAAATCCCGTAGCGATCTTTTAAACGTCCTTTATGGAGCACAAAACGAAGTAGATTTAGATGTAACACAGGGATTAGGATTCGATCACGCGCTCACCAGCGCGATGTCGTTCATTTCAAAGTTCGAGGAAATCGGTTTTATTGAGATTGTCGAAGGAAATATTCGTCTTTCCCAGAACTGGACGGAAATCCAGCGAATCCTTGGTATCAATAGTATGTCCGCCTTAGCACGCTTATGCGATGAAAATGGGATGGTAGTAGCCCCTTTTTTTGGAAACCCAAAGAATCCACCCATCAATGCTGAAATTTTCGTACTCATGCCGTTTCGAGATGAATTGAAACCCGTGTATGAAGACCACATGTGCACAGTCGCGAAAAATTTGAACTTATCCATCGCGCGTGCCGACGACTTTTTTACTGCACATGTCGTTATGCACGATGTATGGAATGGAATTTGTGCAGCGCGAGTCGTTATCGCCGATTGTACTGACCGAAATCCAAATGTTTTCTACGAGATCGGGCTAGCGCACGTAGTCGGTAAGCCAGTAATACTTCTTGCGCAACAAGAAGAAGATATTCCCTTTGACATACGACATATACGTTGCGTAAAGTATCAAGTGACTCCCCGGGGAATGAAGGATTTCGAGCGAAACTTGGAGGGTACACTCAAGATGTCACTTCGACTATGAGGGTTTTGTAGCCCGTTGGGGTGAGCAAAGCGAACCCCAACACATCTTCAGAATTATCGCCAAATTTTGGTAACCCAGATTTGATGTTGGGGTTCGTTCCTCACCCCAACCTACCCAATACAATGCCTAAGGTTTAATGGCTACAACCTTGCCGTCTTTCCAGATATAAACTGGGGTGCTGTGCAATCGCGCGATTTCGTATGTGCGTTTTTTAGCGCGCTTCAATGCACGTCCGACACTGAGACTTAGTTCGCTTTTTTTGATCGGAACAGATTTGTTTCTCAAGGCCAATGCTCCTGCAACACCGGCTCCGCGCCGGAATTATCGAAGACCGCCCACCGATCAGCAAGCGGCCGATAGACGGTTTGAAAATTCTGCCAACTTCGATCGAATCGTCTCAACACATCTTCCTTTCGCACATCATTCTGCCGCGGCTAACCCGCGCTGCAATATGCCTTAGCTGTAGGGTGCATTTATGCACCGTTCAAGCTGATGGTGCATAAATGCACCCTACCGAATATTGTTAAAGCGCTAGGTTGGCGTGAGCGGAACGACCCCAACATGTCGTTAAAATTAACGCCAAATTTTACTAATGCGACATTGATGTTGAGATTCGCCCCCCAACATCCAGAACTGAAGGGCGTTCCACAAGCCGCGCTCTATTTGCATCGTGGCATGCGATGGCCTGGGAGCAAGCATCTATGCGGCTTCCAGGCCATGCGTTGAATTTAAGCAGCAGCCAAATTACTTCTCGCGCTGAAACACCGCGATCCCAGTCGAACCAATTTCGAGCAGTGACCAGCCATCGGCGCCGAGCTGGTTTAGCAGCAATTCCAATTGCTGCGCATTTGCGACGGCGACTTTATCATTAGCAGGTTTTTATTTCGTCTCGCCGACTTCGAATCGGCCTGAAACCACGCGATCGCGACCAGCGCTTTTCGCGTCGTAGAGCGCTTGATCCGCACGCATCAACCATGACGACATCGTGTCGCCTTGCTCAAAACGCGCGATACCGAATGACGCGGTAACAGCTTCGACAGGTTGGATTGGTGTTGCAGAGATCGTTGCGCGTAATTCGTTGGCGACCCGTACAACGCCGGCCTGATCAGTACCGCGAATCAATATCAGGAACTCTTCCCCACCCCAGCGCGCGAAGACGTCACTTTTACGCAAAAATAGAGTGCAGCGGTGCGCTACTTCGCGCAAGACCGCATCGCCCGCAGGGTGTCCGTAGGTGTCGTTGATTTGCTTGAAGTGATCGAGATCGAACAGCATCAACACATCGCTTGGATCCGGCGCAATGAGTGCTTGCGCGAAAAACCGTTCACCGGCTCGGCGATTATACAAACCGGTGAGCGCATCACGATCGGCTAATGTCTCCGCGTTCATACGCTCGGTTTGCAGCTTTGAAATCCAATGTTCGACGCTGCGTTGTAGCGGAATAAACAGTACAACAGCAAGTGTGATCGGGCCGAGCGTGATGACGATATCGAGCCCGCGCGGACTGGTGAGTTCGTCAGGGTGCGCTGCCAGATATGCCATGATTGGCGCTGCGACGATAGACCACGCGATCGCGGCGATGGCAAGTAAGTGGCGAGGGCGCAAGAACACAATCAAGATGAGAAGTGGTGGAATGAGCAATGATGCGATCGGTGGAAGGTTGGCGATCAACTTCGCGCCGGGGGTACGCCAGGCTTCGATGGTGTAACACCAAGCTGGAATCGCGGTCCCGGCGAATGCCGTCATCACGTAAATCCATACCACTTGCAAGATGCTGTTTGGCCGACGATACAGGTACACAAACAGACCAAATATAATCAGCGCCAGCAGCGGCGGCAAGACCAAGTCGAGGGGGGATGCGGGTCGATCTGCCGTAGATGCGATACGGTGGCAAACCCGCCCATCACGGCAGCCACCAGCAAAAACATCAACACCGTGCGACGCAAGAATCGTTCGGTCGGCGCGAAATCGTGACTATTCAAGTTTGACGTGGCCTTTTGTTGCGCAGAATTGCAGCCTTGCGATTATGAGAAATTCTGCGCTCTTTTGCGCGCCCGATCAATCGCTACCGCGGATTAACGTTATTGATGACGTCAAATTTCGTACAATGTTTCGAATCTCGCATTGGAAACCATAACGATGGCCACAAAAACAATTTTGCTCCCTTCCTCAATGTCGCAGGCCGGCTGGCAAGTAATTAAAACCCGATCGGATATCGAGGCCCATTCGTTCGATATGACTATTCCGACAGCGGAATTTCATGCGCTGCTGGCGAACGCCGATGGCGTTGGCTTGAGCTTGACGCGCTTCGGCGGAGCCGAGCTGGCGGCAGGCCGAAATGTAAAAGTAGTCGCACGTCACGGCGTCGGCTACGACTTAATTGACGTGCCCGCGCTTACACAGGCGCGAATTCCCGTCATGATCACCGGCATTGCGAATTCGCCTTCCGTCGCGGAGCATGCGCTTTACCTGATGCTGGAGCTAGCCAAACGCGGTGCTGCATTTCACGCGATGGTGGCGGAAAATCGTTGGGGTCAACGCATGGCGCAAGGGCTACCGGGCGATCTATTCGAAAAAACAGTGTTAGTCGTTGGCTTCGGCAGAATCGGCACACGCTTGGCCAAGATGTGCTTGGCACTTGGTATGCGTGTCTGCATTTACGATCCGTACGTCGATGCCCAGAAAATCAGCGCTGCAGGTTGCGAAGTCGAATCGAATTTAAACGATGCATTAGCCAAGGCCGATTTCATTTCCATCAATTGCCCTAAATCAACGCAGACTAAGGGCATGATCGGCGCGGCGCAGTTTGCGCGCATGAAAGCGACCGCCTTTATCGTGAACACGGCGCGTGGCGGCATTATCGATGAAGACGAATTGCACACCGCGTTGACAACGGGCCGCATCGCCGGCGCGGGCTTGGATGTGATGGAATTCGAGCCGCCGGATCCAAACAATCGCTTGCTCACGCTACCGAACATAGTGCTCGCGCCGCACATGGCCGGCGTTACCCGCGAGGCGCTGGATCGCATGGCGATCGCGTTGGTCAATAATATTTTGTCCGTGCTTGATGGCCGTCCGAGTCTGGATAATGTGGTCAACAAGGAGATTTACGCACATCATTGACGGGGAAACCT
>JANOLP010000181.1:0-21206 GCA_031419835.1 Pseudomonadota bacterium
GCGCCGCAGCGTTTGAATATCAGCCATGGTAAAAATTTGGTCTTTAATTTTGCTATCGACATTCTATCTTTTTTCGGCATACCGGACAGGCGCATCGATGCTGCATCGCAGCACGGCATGCCCGGAGAGGCAAGCGTGATCAGGCTCACGGCGCGGTAGGGTGCATTTATGCACCATTGCGGTTCGGTGCATGAATGCACCCTACTTTTGTTCAGCAATCATTTCCAATCGCCGCGCAGTGCTTGCACGGTGGCTTGCAGCGATTCCAGCGCTACCTGGCCCGGTGGGATGGCTGCGCCCGCGACCAGTGCGATCTTGGAAGAAATGCCCCGCGGAAAAAATCGGCTCATCGCCTTGCCGCCCATGCGGCTGAAAAAACTCCCCCACAAACCGCGCAGCGCCAGCGGAATCACCGGAACCGGCGTGCGCTCGATAATGCGTTTGATGCCTGATTTGAATTCGTTGATGTCGCCGGTGCTGGTGATCTTGCCCTCGGGGAAAATGCCGACGAGATCGCCGTCACTTAGTGCTTTAGCCACTTCGTCGTAGGCGTGCTCAAGCGCTTGCGGGTCTTCTTTCGCGGAGGCAATCGGGATGGTTTTTGCCGTGCGAAATACGAAATTCAACACCGGAACTTTGAAAATATTGTGATCCATCACAAACCGTATCGGCCGCGGGCATCCGGCCGCGATCACTAGGGCATCGACAAAACTCACGTGGTTACAAACCAACACCGCCGCGCCTTCGTCGGGAATATTGCGCAGCCCTTCTTTTTTCAAGCGATAGACGGAATGAATCAAAATCCACATGATGAAGCGCATCAAAAATTCCGGCACGAGCGTGTAGATATATATCGCGACGCAAGCATTGAGGATTGCCGCAATCAAAAACAATTGCGGAATCGTGAAACCAAGCTTGAACACCACAATAGCGAGCACGGCGGCAAGAATCAGAAACAGCGCGTTGAGAATATTGTTTCCGGCAATGATCCGTGAGCGATGGCTTTCTTCTGAGCGCGTTTGAATTAGCGCGTAGAGCGGCACGATGTAAAAGCCGCCGAATACGCCTAATAATAAAAGATCGAAAGAGATACGCCAGCTTCCCGATGTTTGCAGGAATTGCCACGCGCCAAGACCGTGACCGGCGGGTATAAAGCCGCGACTTGCAAAGTAAAGATCGAGACCAAACAAGGTCATGCCAATAGAGCCGAAAGGAACTAGGCCGATCTCGACTTTATGGCCCGACAAACGTTCGCAAAGCAGTGAGCCGACCGCGACACCAATTGAGAAAATCGCAAGTAACAAAGTGACGACATGCTCGCTGCCACCAAGAACTTCTCGACTAAAATTTGGGAATTGCGTGAGGAATGTCGCGCCATAAAACCAGAACCACGAGATGCCGAGGATGGACAGGAATACCGTTCGATTCTGTCGCGTAAAGTTAAAATTGCGAACGCTCTCGGTAATTGGATTCCAGTTGATTTTAAGATCCGGTGACGGAGCCGGCGACGGAGGAATGGCGCGGCTCGTGAGGTATCCGGCAATCGCTAAACCCAGAGTGACGAGTGTCACAAGCAACATGCCGTTGGTTTCGAAGCCGATCAAAATACCACCAAGAATTTCGCCCAATAATATCGCCAGGAACGTGCCCATTTCCACCAAGCCATTGCCGCCGACCAGTTCGTCTTGCTTGAGGTGTTGCGGGAGAATGGCGTACTTAACCGGGCCGAATAAGGTCGAGTGCGTGCCCATCATGAATAGCGCGAGGAATAGTAAGGCGGGGCTTTTCAGGAAAAAACCAACCCCCGCGACCAGCATAATGCCGATCTCGAATAATTTCACAAATCGCGTCAGTTTCGCTTTGTCGTATTTATCCGCAAGCTGGCCACAGGTGGCGGAGAACAATAGAAATGGCAAGATAAATACAACTTGGCCTAGATTCTGAACCAAGTTTTTGTCTAGGCTAATCCAGCTTGCGGCTTTAAACGCAAACAAGATCATCAACGCGTTTTTGAATACGTTGTCGTTAAACGCGCCGAGAAACTGCGTTAAAAAGAACGGCAAAAAGCGTCGTTCGCGCAGAAGACCGTATTGGTTTGCCATAGTTAGCCTTCGATGGACTGAAAGAATGGGCGAGTCTGAAACACTGTCGCGTCGAAATATTCTCCGCGAATGTTAACACGTCGTTTCAACAGAAAATCAAACAACAACGTGTTGTATTTGCGAACCGCTTTCAGCACCGGAATCTCATTTGCATTGAGGAGGTTTTTACCTGCCAAGTACTCGAGCGAGAATAACGGCATGACGCCGGGTAACGGATAATCGGAGCCGTTCAACAAACGGTGATGCAAATGTTTACGAGGCAAAAGGTAAGCTAAGGCTTGTCCCGCACGATTACGTTGCGTAATTGCAGAAATGTCGCCAAATAACAATTTTTCATAGGCTGGCTCATGCATTAGCCGGTCGAACAGTTTCAAACTATCGACCCAAGGGCCATTGCGCCCTTGGTCGATGTCCCGATCTTCGCCCAAGGAGGCACAGTGGGCTACGACGACCCGGACGCCGTGATCGAGGGCGCGACGCAACAACAGCGGATTGCCAAAAGCTTGACCGGAGTCCACATCAACGGCAGCTTCGTGGCCCGCATGAGTGATTAGCGGTAAGTTGAGTTCACGCAATGCCGCATAAAATCCGTCGCAGCGCTTTGAAGCGGGATCGATTCCCATAGCTGAAGGCAGCCATTTCACAGCGCGCGCACCATCCATTTTTGCGCGACGCAATTCCGCGATGCTGTCGTGCCGATATGGGTGAATAGATGCAATCCATTCGAAACGCTCCGGATACGCTCGCGACATGTCGCGAGCGTAGCTATTGGGCGTGTGAAATGTCGTTCGGCCCCAATCGACCGCGCCATTTGCATCGTGGAAAGATTCGAACGCAAGCAACATAACTTTTACGCCGTGTGGCATAGCGTCCAGCAAGCTGCGCAAATGTTCGACATAACTGCTGTCGGTTGTCCCTTCGGCGCCGTTGACGCAAGCCGCATTCATGTAAAAAATTCGCTGGACGAATTGAGAAACGAATAGTGGATTCTTTGTGCGAGAGTTGGCGTAGGCGCCGCCGCCACCATCTCCGACACCGACAAGATGTGTATGACAATCCCATACCTGTGTTGGATCAACTCCGTCCCAAGCATCGCGAACAGTCGAATTGGTTGAGAATTGAGTGGGTAGCGACGCGAGGCAAGGATTAAATAGCTGCGCCCCAAAGCTCTTTGCAAGAAGACTTGACGCGACTACGCCGCCCAGTGCGGTAATGAACGCTCGGCGATTCATTTCTTTGACTCCGCTATATGAACGTCGTCGAATCGAATGACTAAAGACATGATTTTCCTTTTTATATAACCAAATAACTAATTATATAGTTATGTTAATGAAAAAAACTCAGGCGCTTTCCTGAATGAATTCCGTGACCGTGACAAATGCGTCGATCAAAAAAGCCTTGTCGATCCAGAAAAAAACTTCTTTACCTTCCTTTGCGCTGCGCAGGACGCCGGCTTCTTTAAGCAAACGCAGGTGATGGGAGACAGCAGACCGGCTCAAGGTGGAGACCTCAACAATTTGACCGACATTCAAGCGCTCACCTTTACCGAAAGTGAGTAGGATTCGCTGCCGATGTTCATCGCCGAGCGCAGTGAAGACCTTCGACAAATTGCGCCATTCACGGGGAATTGCGCGCATATAGTTTCTATTCATAACTATATAATTGGTTATAAGGTTATAATTGTCAAGCTATTTTGAATGCGATAATGTCGGTTAACCGAAACATTTAGGGTTTAGAGAATTTGTGAATCACCAACAACATCATTCAGTTGTTGTCGTACATGGATTGTGGCTTACGGGCGGCGCGATGACCGTGTTGCGCACACGCTTGGAACTGATGGGCTATCAGGCGCATAGTTTTTCGTATCCGTCTGTCAACGTAGATTTATCCCAAAATGCGGCGCAGTTGTTCGCTTTCGTGAAGACGTTACGGGCGGAGAAAATCCACTTCGTTGGGCATAGCATGGGTGGGCTGTTGGTGCTGCAAATGCTCAAGGAATGGCAAGACGCACGCGTCGGCCGTGTAGTGCTCGCGGGGTCGCCTTACCAAGATATTCAAGCGGTGAAAAATCTAATGCGCAATTCATTTACGCAAAGTGTAGTGGGCAAGAGTGTTTCGCAGTGGTTGTCACAACAAAAACCCGATATCGCCGCGACTTACGAAATTGGTGTGATTGCAGGCGATCGCAGCATTGGGTTGGGGAGATTGGTCACGCGCTTGCCGAAACCCAATGATGGCACGATCATCGTGCAAGAGACGGAGGTGCCCGGCGCGAAGGATTCCATTGTGCTTCACGTTACCCATTCGCAGATGCTATTTTCCGCGGACGTTGCGGAGCAGGCTGCGCACTTCCTTGCGACGGGGCGATTTAATCATTCCCCGAAACCATCGTGAAGGTAATACTCGCACTCGACCAAGGCACAACCAGTTCACGGGCCATCGTGTTTGGCGCTGCGGGTGACGTTATCGCGGTTGCGCAGAAAGAAATTCGCCAAATCTTTCCGCAACAAGGCTGGGTCGAACACGATCCCCAGGAGATTTGGACTAGCCAAATTAGCGTTGCCCACGAAGCTTTGGCGAAAGCGCAGGTGAGCGCAAAAAACGTTGCCGCCATCGGCATTGCGAACCAGCGTGAGACGACGATTTTATGGGATCGCCTGACGGGAAAGCCCGTAGCCAATGCCATCGTTTGGCAAGATCGCCGCACGGCGGGGATTTGTGAGGCGCTGGTTGAGCGTGGTTTGAGCGGATTGATTCAAAACAAGACCGGCCTGGTGATCGACGCCTATTTTTCGGCGACGAAGCTGGCGTGGTTATTGGATCACATACCTGGCTGTCGGCGACGCGCAGAAAACGGCGAGCTTGCATTTGGCACGGTGGATACCTGGCTAGCGTGGAACCTAAGTGGCGGCGCGCTGCACATCACCGATCCAAGCAACGCCGCGCGCACCCTGTTATTTGACATTCGTCGCGGCACCTGGGACGACGAACTCCTCGAACTTTTTGACATTCCGCGTTCGGTCTTGCCGGAAGTAAGGGCGTCTAGCGAAATCTATGGCAGCACTAGCGCCGAGGTATTCGCGACGCCCATAGCCATCGCGGGAATCGCCGGCGATCAACAGGCCGCGCTATTTGGCCAAATGTGCCTCACGCCCGGCATGGCGAAAAACACCTACGGGACGGGCTGTTTTTTGCTGATGAATACCGGGTTGGATCCTGTCACCTCGGAGCAAAAATTGTTGACGACCATTGCGTGGAACTTGGCTGGGAATTTGAACTACGCGCTAGAAGGCAGCGTTTTTGTCGCGGGCGCGGTGGTGCAATGGTTGCGCGACGGACTCGGCTTGATCCGCGCGGCAGCCGAAGTCGAGGCCTTAGCCGCAAGCGTACCGGATAACGGCGGCGTCTACCTCGTACCCGCGCTAACAGGGCTCGGTGCGCCCCATTGGGATCCGCATGCGCGGGGTGCTATTTTTGGGATAACGCGCGGCACAACGGCGGCGCATTTGGCGCGCGCCGCGTTGGAGGGAATTGCGCATCAAGTCGCCGACGTACTCGATGCCATGCAGCAGGATGCGAGGACACAGCTAACCGTGCTGCGCGTTGATGGCGGCGCGTCGCAAAATAATCTGTTGATGCAGATTCAAGCGGATTTACTCGGCGTTCCGGTCATCCGCCCGCACATCACCGAAACAACGGCGCTGGGCGCCGCCTATTTTGCTGGACTCGCTGTGGGCTATTGGCGTGATACAGATCAAATTTCCAGCCAATGGAAACCCGATAAAGTCTTTGAACCGCAAATTTCAAAAAAAGCGTTGTCCGATCATCGTGAAAACTGGAAAAATGCGCTGGCGCGGGTGATAACGACCGATCAAAATAAGAACAAATCAGCGTCAAGCTTAAGTTAGGGATGCTTGCCCAAGAGCCTTATGGATATTGCACCCCAGGGCATACCTTGCTACGAGGCAATCAGGAAGCGGCTTCTGGCCTACCCATTTAATCCTGGCGATGCCTTGCCCTGAGAATGTTAAGATATTCTGATCGCATAATTTGATTCTTTATGAAAGCCGTTAAACAACACGACATCGCCATACTAGGCGGCGGCCTCGCCGGCCTCACGCTTTCGCTGCAACTCAAACAACGCATGCCGGATCTCGACATTGTGGTGCTGGAACGGCGTCGTCACCCGGTGCCCGAAGCGGCGCACAAGGTCGGCGAATCGTCGGTCGAAATCGGCGCGCACTATTTTGCAAATGTGCTTGGCCTAAAAGAATATTTACAAAAGTGCCAGCTAAAGAAATTCGGTTTCCGATTTTTCTTTTCCGAGGGCCGGCGCGATATTGAGCAGGTCACCGAATTGGGCGCGAGTACATTTTTATCGACGCCAGCCTACCAAATCGATCGCGGATTATTTGAAAATGCACTCGCAGGTTTCGCGCTTGAACGAGGTGTTGAATTTATCGATGGCGCAATGGTTCGCAAGTTTGCGTTGAGTGATGGTGAGTCGCTTCACGCCTTAAGTTATGAAAAGGATGGCGTCACGCAGGAAGTTCGAGCGCGATGGCTGTTGGACGCATCGGGCCGCGCCGGAATGATCAAGCGCCATCTCGATCTCGCGGAATTGAACGATCATGATGCCAACGCAATTTGGTTTCGCATTTCCGAGCGCATTGATATCAACGATTGGTCCCACGATCGTGCTTGGCTGGATCGCTGCAATCCGCCGAATCGTTGGCTATCTACTAATCATTTGATGGGCGAGGGGTATTGGGCTTGGTTGATTCCGCTGGCGTCGGGATCCCATTCCGTCGGCATTGTCGCCGATGCAAAATTGCATCCGATTGACACGATCAACACGTTCGACAAAGCGATGACATGGTTCGAAAAACATCAACCGCGATTATTTGACGCGCTCGATAACAAACGTGACAAGCTACAAGATTTCGCGTTTTTCAAACGTTTTTCTTATGGCTGCAAGCAGGTGTTTTCCGGCACGCAGCGCTGGGCACTGACTGGCGACGCGGGTGTTTTTCTCGATCCGTTTTATTCGCCCGGCAGCGATTTTATCGCCATCGGCAACACCTTCATCACCGAGCTCGTGGCGCAGGATCGCGCTGGCGGCCCGGTCGAACTGTACGCCAATATTTATCAGCAGATTTATTTTTCGTTGTATCAAAATATGCTGCCGCTATACACCGGGCAATACAAAATGTTTGGCGATCCGGAGGTGATGCCGGTGAAAGTAATTTGGGACTATACCTATTACTGGGGTGTGATGTGTCAGTTGTTTTTTCAGAATCGTCTTACGGATGTGGTTGCGATGGGGCGCATGCAAAAGACCTTGGCCAACGTGCAGCAACTCAACATTGCGATGCAATTATTTTTGCGCGATTGGAGCGCGGTGAGCAAGCAGCATAACCCCGCGCAGATGCTTGACCAGGCGCGGCTGGATTGGTTTGCGGAAATGAATCGCGGCTTAACCGATCCGCTTGATGATGCAGCATTTAAGCAGCGCATGGATGCCATGCTGACTCAGCTTGATGGCTTGGCACAAGAAATTGTCACGCGTGCAACTACGGACTATCCGTCATTGGACGGCAACAAAGTGTTAGCGTTTGTCAGTGACGCCGCTGCCTGGAAAGGCGCGTCAATGCTGTTTGCGCAGGCGGCTTGACGCAGTGCCGCGCTGCCAGAGCAACCACGGCAACCGCATCACGAAACCGCAAAACAAGCGCGTGTGCATCCAAGTCAGCAATAGGTTATCGCGCACATAGTTGAAGTGCGATACGCCGCCCTCGTCGGCATTAAAATATTTCACCGGCGCTGCGACGTTGATCGGCCTCACGCCGCGCCACACTAGCCGCACCGCCGCTTCCACGTCGAAATCGAAACGCCGCATCCACCGATTCGCGTCCATGATCTCGATCAGTGGTTTGATCGGATAAACACGAAATCCGAATAGCGAATCACCGATGCCTTGCCAGCAAGTCTCTAAGTTCGCCCACCAATTGGAAACCTTGCGGCCGCGTACACGCAAGCTCGGCGCAGTCGTGTCAAACTGAGGCAAGCCTAGAACCAGCGCGTTAGCGTTGGCGCTAGACTTCGCCATGAATTCGCCAATCTTTCCCGCAGGATGTTGTCCGTCGGCATCCATCGTCAGCGCATGGGTGAACCCATCTTTCGCTGCCTCGCGCAAGCCGTGTAACACTGCGGCACCTTTACCGCGATTTTCCGGCAACACGAAAACGCGAACGCCAGAATCTTCACTCGCCAATGTGACGAGTTGTTCCGCCGTGCCATCGTTGCTGCCATCGACTACTACCCATACCGGCGACCAATGGCTGCGCGCCGCGCGCACAGTCTCCAACACTTTCGCACCGGTGTTATAGCTCGGAATAATGACGACGTGAGTTTGAGAAACGACGCTCATTTTGCGACCGGTAATTCGCTACGAAAATAATCTTCGAGTTCCGTGACGAAAGTTTGCACATCGCCGCTAACCTCGAAGCGCTTGCCTAGTCGCACGTGAAACGTCACTGGCATTTGTGGTTTTTTCGAAAATGGCCAGCCTTTGCTCAAACACGGATTGTCGGTTTCGATAAATACAGTTTGGATGGGCGCGTGAGCGCGTTTTGCGATCAACGCGAATCCACCCTTGAAGTCGTTGATCGGTTTTTGCCGTGTGCGCGTGCCTTCCGGGAACACCAGCAATTGCTGGCCGCGCTGCAATTCATCGGCGGCGAGTCGAACCATGTTGACCGGTGTGTCGTTGCGGATATAGCCTGCAAGCCGCGCGCCGCCGCCGAGAAAAATGTTATCCCAAATCTCGGCTTTCATAATGCAAACGACGTGGGGCAAGCGCGATATGACTAAAACTGCGTCGAGCAGTCCTGGATGATTTGCGGCGATGACCAAGCCGGGCTCATTGCGCAATGCGTCTAACGCGCTGAGGTCGGCTTTAAAGGTACCGAGTTTTGTGACTAAAAAAAGATAAAAACGAAACATCCAGCACATCATCGCGCGGCCAAAGCGCGCCCCCGCTTCGCGCGGTAGGATCGGATACAGAATTGCACTGGCAAGTGTAAACAAAACACCGCCAGCGCCGAATAGAAAAAATGCGGTGTAAATTTGAAAGTATTCCACCGGCACCATCAGCCAGCGTTTTATTGCGCTTGCCTGGCTGGGCGCCATGGTCTTGTTCTCGCTGGGAACGCTACTATCCATAGAAGGCTCCGGCTAGTCTTTCGCCTCGACCAAGACTTTTGATTCCTTGAAGACCCAAGAAATCGCGACGCCAGCGGCAAAACTATTTTTAGTTTTGACTAGCGGGCTATTTTGGTAAGACGCGCCACTTAGGTTAGTCACGGAAGCAAAGCCGCCCACCCAAAAATGGGGAAAACGCTTACTCACCGCAGCAAGCAGTTGCGTGCCGCCGTAGCCGCCTTTGGCGTCGTAGGCTTGACGTTGTGGAGTGGCGAATTCGCTATCGACCCCGTAGAAATATTGATAATTCTGGCGCGTTCCAAACAGCGGACCGCCCGCGAGTCCAATATTCCAGCCAGGGCCGAGAAAGGTGTTGCGCAGATCAAGATTCAGGCGTGGTTCAAACACCCAGCCGGTCTGTCGAGCATAAGTCAAATCTGTCGCGAATACCGTGCGTAGCGGCAAACGCAGATCAAGCTCGGCGTTTTGGTCTTTGCTTTTGTGCAGATGGATATTAAAGGTTGGGCCGAACTCAAGCGTCGGATCGAGGTCGTTCATGCCGCGCCGCGCTTCGTTCTCCGAGCTTTTTACCGGCACGGAGCCGCTTAAGCTCAAGTCGAGTTCCGCCCAATCCCGCTTAAAAAATAAGCCGCGAATCTTTTGTCGATCGACCTTGAGAAAATCGCCGCGATAAACAAAATAAGGAACCGGCAAGGCATAGAACTTCGACTCGTCCGAACCTCGGTAATGCGGGAACCGGATCAGCGAAAGGCCTGCGCCGGCCTCCCACAGCGGTAGTTGATCGGCTATGGCGGGCATTGCACTTAAGCTAATGAACAGCGGCAACCAAGCGCTTGATTTTAGTTTTCTGAACATAGGCGAATCTTTTAATCTAGGCGGCCATTGTAACCGAGCATTATATTGCACCAACGCGCCTTGCCAGGAACCAAGTGGGGCGCTGCTTTCCAGGTATGCCCTGCCATCAGGCAGGTGCGATGGGGTTGTTGGGCATGCACGCCACGCCGATTCGGAAGGTGCAATCTTTTGCAAAAACATACTCACGAATACGCAAACGTAACCTACCGTGCTGCCGTGTCGCTCACTACTTCGATGCTAATACAACGAACCAAATCACGACAACGTTGACCAGCGACAAAAACACCGCGGCACTGCCCATGTCTTTTGCGCGTTTGGACAACTGATGGTTTTCCAGCGAAACACGATCGACCACGGCTTCGATCGCGGAGTTCAGTAACTCAACGATCAACACCAGCATGACGCTCGCAATCATCAGGGCTTTTGCGGAACCGGGCACGTGGCAGAACCACGCGACCGGCACCAGAATCACAGCGAGGATGAGTTCTTGGCGGAACGCGTCCTCATTTTTCAGCGCAGCACCGAGTCCCTCGACGGAACTGCCAAATGCGCGCCAAATTCGCTCAAGGCCGCGCTTGCTCTTATACGGGCTTTCGTCCATGCGGCGAAAAATTACAGCGCAGCCAGAGCGGCGTCGTAGTTCGGTTCTTGGGCGATTTCCGGAACTAATTCCGCGTGCGTCACTTTATTGTTCTCGTCGAGTACCACCACGCCGCGAGCGGTTAAGCCGCGCAGCGGGCCATCGGCGATATCAACACCGTATTTTGTATGAAAATCTTTGCCGCGAAATGTCGATAAGGTCACGACATTTTTTAAACCTTCCGCGCCGCAAAAACGGCTCATCGCAAACGGCAAATCCGCCGCGATGACTAACACGACGGTGTTGTTCATGCCGCTGGCTTTTTCGTTGAAGACGCGGGTAGATTTTGCGCAGGTCGGGGTGTCAAGACTCGGCACGATGTTGAGCACTTTGCGCTTGCCTGCGTAGCTTGCGAGCGAGACATCGCTGAGATCGCCAGCGGTCAATTTAAAATCCGGCGCGTTGTCGCCAGCCTTGGGAAAGTTGCCACCAACGTTGACGGGATTGCCTTTGAGAGTAACGGTTGCCATGGATAACTCCTATTTTAAGTTCGGTTTGAAAAATGAATTTTAAGGTAAAGGGTGACTACTAGTCTTTTTACGCCGCCGTTAACGCTTGATACGCGGTCGCGCTGAGCAAGGTTTCCAGCTCCTTGGCATCAGCGAGTTTGAGTTTGAATAACCACGCTTCGTAAGGCGCTTGATTAATTTGCTCGGGCGCGGATTCAAGCGTGGAATTAACTTCGATGATGGTTCCTGATACCGGCGCAAAAACATCGCTGGCCGATTTAACCGATTCGACCACGGCGCAGGCTTCGTCCTTAGCGACGGCCATGCCGAGAGACGGAAATTCGACGAATACCACGTCGCCAAGTGCTTCCTGCGCGAAATCGCTAATGCCGACGGCAACGCTGCCGTCATCTTCAACGGCCAGCCATTGATGGCTCGCCGAATAATATAAACTCTCTGGGACGCTCGACACGACTTGCTCTCGAAAAGTGATGCGGTGAATTATGGGTAGAACACAAATAAGCGATAACCGATTGCTGCCAAGTCTATCAATTCCAAGCGCAAGCGTACATTCGCTTCTTGCAACGGCGCGATGCCGTGGGCGATCGCGGTTTTATCTTCAACGTAATCGGCGGGATGAAAAATTCGCTTTACGACAGGCTGGTCGGCAGTATCGGTCAAGGTCAATTCGAGTGACGGATAAGCTTGCGCGTAGTCCGCTCGATTGCGCAGCAATGCGGTAAGCAGAATTTCGTTTGCCCGATCCGGGAATTGCTTGAGGTCGGACGATTCGATGGTGATCGCGTCTGCGTTGCGCGGTAACGTGAGTTCACAGCCGACGATATCGCAATAGGTCGTCAATAGCGGTTTCAACGATGGCACATCCCGTGCTAACGAATTTCGAAAATAAGTTATTCCCTGGATCAATAGCAAAAACAACATCAACGCCGATCCGGCCAGCCAAAGCTTGCGATTGGCGGCTGGCACAGGCCGAAAATCGGGGCGATATAGGACCGGCGCGCCGGAATCGTCGGTAGCAATTGCGGAAGGCGCGCTTGGGCGAAACTCATTATCCCTAGCCAACGGCCGAGCAACGCGGGCAGGCGATGGCGCTACGGGCGTTTGCGCTACCGTTTCAATGCGGTCAGATTTGGCATTGGCCTGTTGATCGGCCATGGCCAAGGTTTCCAGCCCATTGAACAGGGTATTGCAATGACCGCAGCGCACCTGGCCTTGGCGCGCAGCAAGTTGCTGCGGCGTGACGCGAAAACTGGTACGGCACGATGGGCAAGTGGTCGTGACGTTTTTCACGCGCGCTTTTTCCCCGCGAGGCAAACCCAATCGGACTCTTCGCCATCAATGTTAAGTTCGACCGCGTGGCGATAATGATTCATGACGCCGACCGCTTGATTTTTTAAGATGCCCGACAGAACCACCCAGCCACCGGGGCGGGTTTTGCCAATGATAATTTCGGCGAGCATTTGTAGTGGATTGGCAAGGATATTTGCAACTGTCACATCGGCGAGCGTGGGCGGCACTTGATCCGGCAGTTGGAAATTTGCGGTGACATTATTATCGAGTGCATTCAGCCGCGCAACTTCAATCGACACCGGATCAATATCCGTTCCCATCACTTGGGCGGCGCCGAGCTTGGCTGCGGCGATCGCTAAAATGCCCGAGCCACAGCCGTAATCCAATACCGATTCGCCGCCTGTGATGTGGCGATCAAGCCAACGTAAACATAACAGTGTCGTTGGGTGGCTGCCGGTGCCGAACGCGCGTCCGGGATCAAGCCGCAAATTAATCGCGTTGGGATTTGGCGCTTGATGCCAGGTCGGGACAATCCACAGGCGCGGCGAGACTTCAATCGGCTCGAATTGGCTTTGAGTGAGGCGTACCCAATCCTGTTCATCGACCTTGGTGGTGCGATAAACGCTAATCGCCGGGATTTCCAGCGTGGCGCAGGCGCTCGCAATAGCCTCTGCGACATCGGCGTTGGACGCGAACAACGTCGTCACAACACATTCATTCCAATAACCGGCAAACTCGCCCGGCTCACCGAAAATCGGCTGCTCTTGGAACGCGCCGTCGGCTGCATCGGTAACGGTCACCGATAGCGCCCCTTCAGCGAGCAATGCATCGCTAAGGGGTTCGGCAGTTTCGGCGGTGGTATGAATAGCGACGGAAAGCCAGCTCAAATTGGGCGGCCCGAAAAATTAATGCTTACGGGTAAATCTATGCCGCCCCCCTCACCCTGCCCCTCTCCCCGAAAACGGGGCGAGGGAATATCCCCTCGCCCGCGTCGGCGGGCGAAGGATAGGGTGAGGGTGAAGCCAGTCAATTGAAAAAACGTCAATAAATTGTGAAAAGCGAAAAGGAAATTAGGATTTTAGCCCTTCTTCGACTTCCGCAACGCAAGCTTTTGTTCCAGGTAGTGAATGTTGGTACCGCCTTTGATGAACGCGCTATCCAGCAATAATTCCTGGTGCAATGGAATGTTGGTCTTGATGCCTTCAATGATCATTTCCGACAAAGCAATGCGCATGCGAGCGAGCGCTTGCTCACGTGTATCGCCATGCGCGATAACCTTTCCAATTAAGGAATCGTAGTAAGGCGGCACAACATAATTGTTGAAAATGTGGGAATCGACACGAATGCCCGGGCCGCCCGGCACATGATATTGATTGATGCGGCCCGGCGACGGCACAAACGTATAGGGATCTTCCGCGTTGATGCGGCACTCAATCGAGTGGCCGCGATAAACGATATCGCGCTGGCGAAAGCGCAATTTTTCGCCGGCGGCGACGCGAATTTGTTCCTGAACAATATCGATACCGGTAATCAATTCCGTGACCGGATGCTCGACCTGAACACGGGTATTCATTTCGATAAAGTAAAACTCGTCGTTCTCATACAAAAACTCAAATGTGCCGGCGCCGCGATAGCCAATGCGCTTACAGGCATCCGCACAACGAGCACCGATGCGGTCCTTGATGCGATCTTTAATGCCCGGCGCGGGCGCTTCTTCGATAATTTTTTGATGGCGGCGCTGCATTGAGCAATCGCGATCGCCTAAATAGACAGCGTTCTTGAACTGATCCGCCAACACTTGAATCTCGACGTGGCGCGGATTTTCCAGATACTTTTCCATGTAGACCGTCGGATTGCCGAAGGCGGTTTGTGCTTCGGTGCGCGTCATTTGCACCGCGTTCACCAACGCCGCTTCCGTATGCACGACGCGCATGCCACGCCCGCCGCCACCGCCCGAGGCTTTGATAATCACCGGGTAGCCAACTTGCGCGGCGATGCGCTTTAACTCTTTCGGATCGTCCGGTAACGCGCCTTCGGAACCGGGTACACACGGCACGCCGGCTTTTTTCATCGCGTCTTTGGCGCTGACCTTATCGCCCATCAAGCGAATCGTGTCGGCACGCGGGCCGATAAATACGAAGCCGGAATTTTCTACGCGCTCGGCAAAGTCGGCGTTCTCCGACAAAAATCCATAGCCGGGATGAATCGCTTCCGCGTCGGTCACTTCCGCAGCGCTGATAATCGCCGGCACGTTCAAATAACTCAAGCTCGACGGCGGTGGCCCGATGCAAACGGACTCGTCGGCCAGCATGACATATTTCGCGTCAGCGTCCGCTTCGGAATGCACGGCGACGGTCTTGATGCCCAACTCGCGGCAGGCGCGCTGGATTCGGAGCGCAATTTCGCCGCGATTGGCAATTAGGATTTTTTCAAACATGTTTTGAGAGTGAGGTGTTAGGCGATAGGAGTGAGGTGAACCAAACTAAAGCGATGGGTTTGTCGACGAGGGTTGCGTCGAGATCACTCTTTACACCTTTCACCTTACGCCTCACTGCAATCAGCCAATGACAAACAACGGCTGCCCATATTCCACCGGCTGGCCGTTTTCGACCAAAATCTTTTTCACCACGCCAGCCGCGTCTGATTCGATTTCATTCAGTAGCTTCATCGCTTCGATGATGCAAAGCGTTTGTCCATCGCTAACGCTCTGGCCGACCTCGATGAAAGCGGGCGAGCCCGGCGAGGGCGAGCGGTAAAATGTGCCGACCATCGGCGATTTGACGATGTGGCCTTCTTCGACGACCTCAGCAGCCACGGCCGGCGCGGCTACCGCAGCCATCGGTTGGGTCATCATCATGCCGGGCGCGGCGATCGGCGTACCGGTTCGGTTAATCCGCACCCGCTCTTCGCCTTCGGTGATTTCCAATTCCGAGATACCGGACGATTGCACTAATTCAATGAGCGCTTTGAGCTTACGCAAGTCCATAGCAATTCCTTATGTATGTTTCAATGCGAAGTCGAGGGCCAATTCATAGCCATGGGTGCCACATCCGGCGATCACCCCTTTTGCTAAGGGTGAAAGGTAGGAATGGTGGCGAAACGCTTCTCGCGCATAAACATTCGAAATGTGAACTTCGATGAAAGGGATGGCAACACCGGCGAACGCGTCGCGAATTGCCACACTAGTATGGGTAAAGGCGCCCGGATTGATAATCACAAAATCGGTGCCATCGCTACGCGCCGCCTGGATTCGATCCACCAGCGCGCCTTCCCAATTACTTTGAAATACGTCGAACTCGACCCCCGCCTGTTGTGCCTTTTGCCGCAAACGCTGGTTCACGTCGTCCAATGTCTCGCGACCGTACAATTCCGGCTCACGGATTCCAAGCAGGTTCAAATTCGGGCCATGCAGCACCAAAACCTTCTTCATGCCGCGAAGTGTGCCTAAATGCGGCGATCTTGTCTAGTATTTCGAATACTTACGGGTTTGCTCGCGATGCCGACACGATTCGAATCAACTGTCCATTTAGTTTCAGTAGTTCAATTTTGACCTATGACCGTTCCTCGATTCAAAATACGTTATTTAAATTAACAGAAATTACGAGAAATTAGCGCTTGATCGCCAAAAATAACGGCGAATAGACGCCGAGTGCATGTATTGGAATTTAGCGAGAATCTCAACCCCGCGAAAAAGTAGTAAGCTCTCGTCGTTCAGTGTCCAAGCGGTGGACGTGGTGCATTTACGAATATTTCTTTCTTCTCCTGGTGACGTGATCAATGAGCGCGTCGCTGCCCGTAAAATACTGAACGACCTGCCACACGGCCATTTACTGAAAAATCGCGTCACAATTGATGTGATCGCTTGGGACGATGAAGCTGCGCCGACTCCCATGGATGCCGCCACCACACCGCAAGTTTCCGTAAACCGCTATAGCGGTAGGCCGCGCGATTGCGATTTGACGGTCGTAATTCTGTGGAGCCGCCTCGGCACGCCGCTTCCAGATGAATTTCGCAAGCTCGATGGTTCGCGCTTCGCTTCGGGTACTGTTTGGGAATTCGAAGATGCCAGAGCGGCACAGCGGCCAGTCTGGTTGTATCGCTGCACAACCAAGCCCAAGGTTGAAATCGACGATTCTCAGTACGAAGAAAAGCGTCAGCAATATCAAGGTGTGAAAAAATTCTTCGAGCAGTTTGATGCCGCAGACGGTTCGCTTTCCGGGGGGATCAATTCATTTGACTCTACCGCGTCATTCGAGGATCAGTTTAAAAAACACCTAGAAGCGTTTATCAACGATCGTTTAACGCGTTCGGGCTCAAGTCAAGCGGCGGCGCCATCCGCCAATCCGCTTGCACTGGCGGCGCTCGCCGCGCTGCGAACGCAAACGCAAAACGGCGCCCCACTATCACTTAGCGAAGAAAGCGTTCACCTCATTCTTAGCCACGCGCCGCGTTCTCTGGACGAGTATCGGCTTGGGCGTATCGCTGAATGGTCGCAAACGCGTTATGCCATCGACAAGCGTTTTACTCCCCTTACGTTGTTGCTCGATCAAGGCGAGCAAGCGCAAGGCACGCGCTGGCAGGCGCAGCGCCAGTTTTCTGATTTGCAAGCGGTATTGCGGGAAGTCAACGAACCCGCAATCGTGGTATTGGGGCCGCCCGGATGTGGCAAGAGTACATTGCTCCGGCGTCTAGAACTTGATCTCGCTCTTTGCGCGTTGCGCGACCACGCCGACGGTGCGCCGAGCAGTGTGTTTTTGCCTTTGAACAGTTACCGCTTCCTTATAGAAAACAAATTTTCGCCGCGAGAATGGATCGCGAACGAATGGGCGCGGCGTTGGCCGGGGCTTGATTCATTCGACGTCCTGTTGCGGCAAGGCAAACTGGTCCTGCTACTGGATGCCGTGAACGAAATGCCGCATGCCGGCATTGATGACTATCGCGAGCGCATTGGCGCGTGGCGCGATTTTCTGATCGACTTGACCCGCAACGCGCCGGGCACGCGCGTCGTCTTTACTTGCCGCGAATTGGACTACAGCGCCACGCTGTCCGCCCCCGATTTACGCGTGCCGCACGTGCGCATTGAGCGCTTGAGCGATTCTCAAGTGGAAGAATTTCTGAGGCTGTACAGCGCTGATCATGGCCCGGCGTTGTGGAAAGAACTGAAGGGCACGCCGCAACTCGATCTGTTTCGCTCGCCATTCTATTTGCGCATGTTGCTCGCCCAAGCGGATGGCGGTGGCGCGACGCTGACCGGACGCGCGGCACTTTTCACAGGCCTTGTGCGCCAAGCGATTTTGCGCGAAATAGAAACCAACGCATCGCTATTTCAATCCGGCGCGCTGATAGAACGTCGCGACTACGAGCAACTGGTTCGCCGTCAATGGCGCAACGCTTATGATTTGCCCGCACGCAGCGAGCTTATTCCGGCGCTGGCGAAATTTGCATTCGATTTACAACATCGGCGCGAGGGTAGCGAACTGGCGCAAGTGCGGGCGGGTTATGACCAGGCCGTAGCGATGATCGCGGGTGAGCGAGCGGATGCGCTAATTCGTGGCGCGGTAGCGTTACAAGTGCTGGAGCAACCCTTCGATGAAGTGTTTTTCGTCCATCAGTTGCTGCAAGAATATTTTGCCTCGCGATACTTGGTAGCGCAACCGGCGCAATCAATGATGGCGCTTGCCCTCGCCCAGTGGCGTGCCATCGATATCGAGCCTTCGCTTGAAACGCTGTTGGGAAGCCTGGCCGATTCGGATCCTTTGCCGCCCGCGCCCAGCACCGGTTGGGAAGAAACAATGTTGCTTGCGGTTGCCATGGCATCGGCGCCGGAGCGATGGATCAGCGATCTCGTGAATGTGAATTTGCCGCTCGCGGGCCGTTGCGCGGCGCAGGCGGATGTAAACATTTCCGAATCCTTGCGCGACGAGATTCGTAACGCGCTGATCGTGCGCTGCCGCGCACCCGAAGCGGACATACGCGCGCGAATCGCTGCTGGAAACGTGCTCGGCGAACTTGGCGATCCGCGCTTTAAACGGTGTACTGGGCCACATGGCGACTATCTGCTGCCGCCTACGATTGCCATTGCGCCCGGAGAATATTCCATCGGCAGCGATGAAGGCTTGGAGGACGACGAAGCGCCCGTCCATCGAGTAACGCTCGATGCTTTCGCGCTCGGTCAGTTTCCCGTGACCAATACCGAATATCGCTGTTTCATTGAGGCCGGCGGGTATGAAGACGAACGCTGGTGGCAGAGTGAAGCCGCACGCCGCTGGCGGCGTGGCGAAGGCACTGCCGAGGGTGCGAAACGCGGTTGGCGGGAGTGGCGAGATTGGTACAAATCAGACCCACAACGCATCGGCAATCGACTCCGTGAAGGCAAGATCACGTCGGTGAATGCGAGTTGGTGGGAAGAGCAAGTGGCAATTGCCGATGCTGAGTTCGAAACGCGTTTGGACGGGTGGTATCCGCCCGGCCGTCAAACCTTACCCGGATTCTGGAACGACCCCGCGTACAACCAAGGCTTGCAGCCCGTGGTGGGCATTGGTTGGCATGAAGCATGCGCTTATTGCGCTTGGCTCAGCGCGCAAACGGGACTCGGATACCGGTTACCGACCGAAGCGGAATGGGAGGCGGCCGCGCGTGGCAAAAAAGCGCGCGCCTATGCGTGGGGCAAAAAGTCTGCTGCGGCCCGTTGCAATACCTTTGAAAGCCATATCCGTGGCACAACGCCGGTGGGCGTGTTTCCCGATGGTGAAACACCTGAGGGGCTGGTCGATATGAGCGGCAATGTCCTTGAATGGACCAGTAGCCTGTATCGCTCGTACCCAAACCGACCGGACGATGGTCGCGACGATTCGGAAAACGCCGACGACCCGCGGGTGCTGCGCGGCGGGTCGTGGAATCTCGGTCGCGGCGGCTGCCGCTGTGCCGACCGCGGCTGGAACGGTCCTGGCAGCCGCAACGACGGTATCGGTTTTCGGTTGTGTTGTGCGCCCCCCATCATTTGAACCACTGATGGCTGCGCCGCTGGCCACTGAGTTCACTGTTGCACTGGTTCTCTGATGGCGCGCGCCGCGCGCCGCGTTTATTTTTTAGCGTCCGTAGGGCGGGTCCCACCCGCCATTCGAAGTCCGTAGGGCGGAAGGGACCCGCCATTCGAAGCTAGACCTGGCGGATGGCCCGCGGCCAGCCAATCCCACCCGCCATCCGTCGCGATGCTACTATCCTCACATGCCAAACTATCGTCGCGCCGAGATTTCCGGCGGTACGTTCTTCTTTACGGTCGTGACGTTCCACCGTCGACCTTTCTTGATTGACGACCAGGTTCGCACAGCGTTGCGCGATGCAATCACCCGTACGCGCACCACCCTGCCATTCACGATCGATGCCTGGGTGTTGCTCCCCGATCATCTTCATTGTGTCTGGACTCTCCCTGATGGCGACGCGAATTTTTCCACACGTTGGCGCTTGATCAAGACTTTTGTTACACAGCGTTGCCATCATGACCTACATGATCCCGGTGAACTTTCCAATCGGCGCCGCGCCAAAGCACAAAGCACGGTATGGCAAAATCGTTTCTGGGAGCACCAAATTCGCGATGCGCAAGATTTCGAAAAACACGTCGACTACATCCACTGGAATCCCGTGAAGCACGGCTATGTCACGCGGCCCATTGATTGGCGTTGGTCGAGTATGCAGCGTTACGTGAACGCGGGATTGTTGCCGAAAAACTGGGCAGCGGAGGAGAGCGCTTCGAATCAGGGTACGTTTGGAGAGTGAAACGATTCCCTCGATCGCGAGCTGTCGCTGGCCTTGGCCATCTGCGCTATAGCTTCTGTCATTCGGAGCGACACGAAGAATCTGCTTTCCCGTGGCAAACTAAAGCAGAGCAACAGTTGGCAGGGTGGGCAACACCCACCATCGCTTTTGCCTCGGCTTGCGATAACAACGGCGGGTGGAACCCGCCCTACGGCTATTTCAGCGAGCCGGAACAATAGCGAATCCGGACGTTGGTAGGGCGGGTTACACCCGCCATGGATTTTGCCGACGCTGCCGCGATAACGGCGGCTGGGAGTGGTTGGCCTTACGCCGCCCGCCCTTACGGTGCCACGCTTCCCTCGAAGGGGCGCAAAGGCGCGCTAATTCCCAAGCAATGCGCTGAAAGCCGCATGAATATTGGCTTTCCGATAACTCCATGCCAAGAGACAAGCAGGGTGGGGCTCTCCGGGCTATCGGCTATCTGCGCCCTCAGAGAACCAGAGCAACAGCGAACCAGTGGCCAGCGGCGCTGCGTACCGCGGTTCAAATGATGGGGGGCGCACAACACACCCGAAAACCGATATTGTCGTAGCGGTCCCCAGGATCGTACCCGCCGCGGCAGGCACAACGGCAGCCGCCGCGATTGTTGTCCCACGACCCGCCGCGCAGCACCCGCGGGCCACCCGTCGATTTCTCGCGGGGGTCGAATTTGTCAGCACACCATTCCCAGACGTTACCCGCCATGTCGAGTAGCCCGTTAGCGAGGTCTCCATCTTTATCGGGATAAATGCCAACTGTTGTGGTTTGTCCCAGATTGTATGGACCTTGGTTGTACGTCTCATTGATGTTTGCTCGGCCATCTGCGTACTC
>JANOLP010000182.1:0-21109 GCA_031419835.1 Pseudomonadota bacterium
GCGTCGTGCTTAAACAAACGTCCGATAAATGGGATATCGCCCAAAAGGGGCACTTTTTCAGTGTCGACGCGGGAGGTTTGCTCGTAAATTCCACCGAGTACCGCCGTCTCACCATCGTCAACCAAAATTTGCGTCATAACCTTCTTCGTGTCGATGGATGGAATACCTTGGAACACCTGGCCGACCGCATCCTTCTTCACTTCAAGATCCATGATGACACGGCCATCTGGCGTAATTTGTGGCGTCACGGCAAGGCTAAGTACGGCGGGTTTGAAGTTTACCGTCGTACCGCCATTTGAAGCTGAGGTCAAATACGGGATCTCAGTGCCTTGTTCGATGGTTGCTTTTTGTTTGTCGGCAGTGATAATCCTCGGGCTAGAAACAATCTTGCCGCGACGATCGGCCTCGAGTGCCTGCAGTTCGAAACCAATCAAATTTCCGCTGCCCAGATTTAGCAATGTGAACGCCAGGGAGCCTGTGGGTGACGCGCCGATAACTGGAACGCTGACGTTCGGGCGAAACAGACTTGCGGTGTCGACCGTGTTTGTTAACTGTGAATCGCCCCTCGCGCCGCGACCGATCAATTCGGCCGATTCAATCGAGCTGCCTATGCCAAGGTTATTATTACCCCGGTTGTATCCGGCGCGCCCGCCAAATCGAAACCCTAATTGTTTACTCCACTTGTCGTCAGCGATGACGATCCTCGCCTCGATCATGACCTGGCGAACTGGCACGTCGATCTTTACAATTAACTTGCGCAATTCGTCTAAGCGACTGCCGGTATCTTGCACGAAAAGCGTATTGGTCCGGCCATCAAACACAGCACTACCGCGCTTAGACAAGATGCGCTGCTTCTCGTCGGAAAGTAATTTCTTCAAATCCTCGGCTTTTTGATAGCTCAGCTGAAAACTTTCGGTTTGCAATTGCTCTAATTCGGAAATCTGTTGATTAGCTTCCAGCGCGAGTTTTTCTTTGGTATTGACTTCATCCGTTGGCGCAATCAGCACGACGTTGCCGTTTTTGCGTTTACTTAAGCTTTTGCTTTGCAGGATGATGTCTAAAGCTTGATCCCACGGGACATCCTTAAGGCGCAGAGTGATATTCCCTTGAACCGAATCGCTGGCGATGATGTTCAAGCCAGTAAAATCAGCAATAACCTGCAATACGGATCGAATCTCGACGTTTTGGAAGTTCAGCGATAATTTTTCGCCCGCATACCCCGGCTGTGAGCCTTGCACGAGCTTATTCGGATCCTCGATGAGTTTCTTCACCTCAACAATAAATTTACGATCGGTCTGATAGGCGGAATGCTCCCATATACCTTCCGGTTCGATATTGATACGAACGTTGTTGCCGAAGGAACGTGCTTCGACGAATTTGACCGGTGTTCCAAAATCGCGGACGTCCAGGCGACGTTCGAGATTTTTGGCTAAGGCGGCGTCTTGAAACTCAACGACGAGGTTGCGGCCTTGTCGACGAATATCGATGCCTGTTGTGGCATCGGAAAGATCAATAACAACGCGCCCTTCGCCGCCTTGCCCGCGGCGAAAATCAACGTCGCGGACTGAGTGTCCGGAAGGCGCCGGGGCCGCTTCGGCGAATTTTGTCGCGGTTTCGCTGCCCGTGGAAACTTTTTCGCCGCCATTGAGTGTCAGCAGCAGTGTTTTCCCATCGATCTTCGTCTCGTAGGGAACCGATCGATTCAGGCTCATGACGATTCTTGTACGATTGCCCGCCTGAACAATATTTAAGCTACGAATCTCGCCCTCGCGCATCTCGATCGTACTCTTGCCTGTCCCGTTGCTTGTTTCGGCAAAATCGAGTGCGATTCTCGGTGGCGTATTGACCGAGAATGTCCCCGGCTGATTCGCGAGATTCTGCTTCATCGTAAATTTAACGATGACTTTGCCACCGGGCAGACTCTGAGCGCTCACGCTCTCGATGGCATTCCCCCCGTTCGGGGTAGTACCTGCGGCCCAAGCTCCGCCCACAAGAAATAAACCCGCCCCAATAAATAATCTAAAAGCCCTAGATAGGTCGCAGCGCGCAGCAAACATTATTTTTTCTCCAATTCATCAATCAGTTGTAGCGCGGCTTCGCTTTCTTTCCACTCACCTTCGCTGTCCTGAATGCTTTCTTTCAGTGTGACTTCCGTTTCATTAATGGCGACGATCTGCCCAAAATTTTGGCCAAGAAAATTTCCGGCCGTAACGCGATGAACAGTTTTATCGGCGCGAATAAGCGCGTAATGCGTTTTAGCCTTTTCCATCGTTCCGACAAACGTCAGTTGATCTAACGGATAGGTCTCGAGTAACTCTTTGCGTCGATTTAGGTCCGGTCCTTTGTTACCGTTTTCTTTCTTTTGCTGATCGATCAATTTGCGGGGTTTGAATGGCTCGAACATGTCCTCAGCGGCATAGGTGAAGGCCTCGTACGGCGCCACTTCCGGTAACGGTTCGATTTTCTGCGTGACTTCTTTGTCCGAGTCCTTGACCCATTGCTTTAAGTCTTCGTTAGGCTCCGTACTGCAACCAACCAGAGCAATAACAAAGCCGAGCATCAACAACTGCTTCATGACTTTTCTCCCTTCTTGCTCTTCTCTTTTTCTTTTTTCGCCTTGAGTTGCGCGGCAATTTCATCGTCGTCGAGATAACGATAGGTTTTTGCCACCGCATCCATAACTAGTTGCCCTTCGGTGCCCTTGGCAGTGCTTGTACTAATCGCAACATCGTTAAGCAATACTATGCGCGGTAACTTTGAAACGTCACTTGCGAAATGGCCTAGGTTGTGAAAATCCCCGGTTACTTTTATCGTTACCGGCAACTCCGCGTAAAATTCAGTGATCGTTTCCGTCGAGGATGGTTTGAAAAGTTCAAACTGCAATCCGCGGCCCAGCCCAGCCTGGTTAATGTCGGTCAGCAAAGCGTCCATTTCACTGCGCTTGGGCAGTTGCTTTAACAGCGTTCCAAAACTTTGCTCAATGTCCGCAAGCCGCTTTTCGTAGGCCTCTAGGTTCACGGCCATCTTTTTCTTGTCCATGAACGTCGTTTTTAGCTGCGTTTCTTCGGCTTCGGCAGATGAAAGCTCGTCTATTTGTGGTTTCCAGAAAAACCAAAATGTCGCAGCAATGACGGCTAAGGTCATCAACAATAACCCGGCTAATTTAAACGGCCATGGCCAGCTTCCCGGATCTTGCGGATTCAGCCCCTTTAGTTGTTCAAGCCATTGGTTCATGCTGTCTTATCCTTCTTTTTCTTTTTCCCGCCCTTTACATCGTCGGCCTCCAAGTTTTCAGCCTGCGCGCGCTTGACGCGAACGTTCATGCTGAATTCACTAATGGGATTATTGTTTAAGGCGACCGCTTTAATTTCGACGAGTTCAGGTTTCTCCAGCCATTCCGAGCCATCGAAATTGCGCATTAACGTTGATATACGGCCGTTGGTTTGCGCGTAGCCGATGATATTCACGATCGGCCCTGTCTGCTTAACGGATTTGATCCACAGACCTTCAGGAAGCAGACGCACTAATTGATCCATTAGATGCACGGATTCCGCGCGATTGGTCTGTAAACCCTCAACGACTTGCTTACGCGCCATCAAATCGGCAGTTTGTTCTTTTATACCTTTGATCTTGTCGATCTGCTCGTCGAGCTTCTTGGTTTCCTCAGACAAATACGAATTGCGTGTACGTTGCGTATCTACGCGGCCGGAGAGATATGTGTGCCCGACTAGACCAATCATTAGCCCGATGCCGACGGCAATACCGGCGCCAACGGCTATCTGCTTCTGTCGCTGCGCGCGTTTTTCCTGGCGATGGGGTAGTAGGTTAATTCGTATCATACGTCGAATCTCCTCAGCGCAAGGCCGCACGCCACCAGCAGTGACGGTGCATCCTGAGTTAGTAGGCGCTGACTCACTTTAGACGAAAGCTGCATTTGTGAAAACGGGTTGGCGACAAGTGTATTCACCTGGGTTCTCGCCGACACAATATCTTCAAGCCCAGGGAGCATCGCGCAACCACCAGCGAGTAGGATATGGTCCACTTTATTGTATTGCGTACTAGTGAAGAAAAATTGCAGCGCGCGGGCAATTTCCAACGAAAGATTTTCCATAAACGGCTGCAATACCTCCGCCGTGTAACCGTCCGGCAAGTTGCCGGATTTCTTTTCTTTTTCCGCTTCGTCCGGATCGAGATTAAAATGCCGGGCAATTTCTTGTGTCAACTGGTTTCCACCCACTTGCTGTTCGCGTACGTAAAGGGCTTGGCCTTCTTTGAGCATTGCAATGCGCATGGTCGATGCGCCGATATCTACCGCCGCGATGATACGTTCGCTGGCCTTTCCAGGTAATTGCCGTTCGACTAAGTCAATCGCTGCCTGGGCGGCGTAGGACTCCACGTCCATGATCGTCGGCTTTAGGCCCGCTGATTCGGCCACAGCGACGCGATCCTCAACTTTTTCCTTACGCGACGCGGCGATCAGCACTTCTACCTCTTCCGGCCCCGTAGGTGATTGTCCAAGTATTTGAAAATCAAGGTTGACTTCATCAAGCGCGAAGGGCAAATATTGATTCGCCTCGCTTTCGACTTGAACTTCCATATCTTCCTCTCGACCCGCAGAGGGAATAATAACTTTCTTGGTAATGACTGCGGATGCGGGAAGGGCCATCGCGACCTGTTTCACACGCGTACCCAAACGGCGCCACGCGCGGCGGAGGGATTCACCGGCAATTTCCAAATTCGCGATATTGCCTTCGGTCACCACATCCTTGGGTAGCTGCTCAATGACGTACCGTTCGAGACGATAGCCCTCTTTACCGGCGGCAGATAGCTCGACCATCTTGATCGCGGATGAACTGATATCCACACCGATCAAAGGGGGCGCCTTCGGACTTAGAAACTCCAACTGGGAAAGAATTTTTTCCTTAAGCATATCGAGTTACTTTAAATAATTCACGTTAAATCCTAACAGTAAGTATAGCAACTGTAAAGCATTTTATAAAGATAGCTTAAAAATTGGGGGCGACGGTATAATTCAAGCGTATAAAGACAATGACCAACTACCGCTCCGTGTCTCATCGCTGGATTCTTTATCCTTTTTTGATCTTATTTACCATCGGCTTAGTTGCTGTCGGCGTGTTCGCCTTAACGCTCGCGTTGCTCTACCCTAATCTTCCCGGATTGGAAGCATTAACGGATTACAAACCGCGCATTCCACTGAGAGTTTTCACCGCTGATGGCCAGCTCATCGGCGAGTTTGGTGATGAACGCCGCGCGCTAGTAAAAATTGAGGCCGTTCCCGATGTAATGAAAAAAGCAATTCTTGCCGCAGAGGACGATCGCTTTTATCAACATTCCGGCGTTGATTACGTTGGCGTCGTGCGCGCGGCACTGACGAACTTGTTCGCTGGTGGCCGGCGCGAAGGCGCGAGCACAATAACGATGCAGGTCGCACGAAACTTTTTTCTGACCCGCGAGAAGACCATCACCCGCAAGCTCAGCGAAATGCTCCTTGCGTTCAAGATCGAACGCAATCTGAGTAAAGATCAGATTCTCGAGCTTTATATTAATCAGATTTTCCTCGGCCAGCGCGCTTACGGTTTTGCTGCCGCCAGCCAAACCTACTATGCCAAAAAGTTGGACCAACTCAGTTTGAGTGAAGTCGCAACGTTAGCCGGCCTACCCAAAGCGCCGTCGAAATGTAATCCAATTAATAATCTAAAGTGCGCCAACCAGCGCGCGCTGTACGTGTTGCGCAGAATGCATGAACTGAAGTTCATTGACGACGCTGCATATGAAAGCGCGGTAAAACAGCCCTCGCGCTTACGCCAAGCAATTGAATCCTACCCCGTACCCGCCGATTACATCGCCGAGATGGTTCGACAATATATGTTCGACACCCACGGCGAAGCGGCCTACGAAAGTGGATTTCGAGTCATCACCACCATACGCAAAGACGACCAATTGGCCGCCGACGAAAGCTTACACAAGGGCCTGCTTGAATACGATGGCCGACACGGTTATCGCGGGCCGGAAAGTTTCGCCGATATCGATGCCGCATCCGGCAAGAGCGAGCATCACCTCGAAGAAATTCTTGCGGACAAAGAACTAAGCGGCGGGCTAATTCCTGGCGTCGTAACGCAATTAAGCGGCAACAGCGTGCAGGCCTATTTGAAAGGCGGCGCAACGATTTCACTCCAAGCCGAAGGGATCAAATTCGCAGCAGCGGCACTAAAAGGCGATGCCGCACCCAACCTACGCCTTCGCCCCGGCGCGATTATTCGCATCGCGAACGTCGGCGAAGGAAAATTTGCTATTGCACAACTTCCTGCGGTCGAAGGTGCGTTTGTCGCGGTCAATCCAATTGATGGCGCGATCCGGGCTCTATCTGGCGGTTTTGATTTCCACAGCAATAAATTCAACCATGTGATGCAGGCAATGCGTCAACCCGGTTCTAGCTTTAAGCCGTTTGTGTATTCCGCCGCGCTGGAGAAAAATTTTACCCCGGCGAGTGTGATCAATGATGCGCCGCTTGTAATCGATCCCGGTGACGCGAGCGGCGAAATGTGGGAACCAAAAAATTTCGACGAAAAATATTCCGGCCCGACCCGGCTGCGCACCGCGCTAGCTAAATCCAAGAACACAGTGTCGATTCGCATCATGCAATCCATTGGCGGCCAATACGCGCAGGACTATGTCACCACTCGCTTTGGTTTTGATCCTAAGCTGAACCCTCCCTTTTTGACGATGGCACTTGGCGCCGGCAATGCAACACCGATGACTGTCGCTTCCGCGTATTGCGTATTTGCTAACAACGGCTACAAAATTCGACCCTATTTTATTGAGCGTGTGATCGATGCCAAAGGCAATATCGTCAGCCAATCCAAGCCCGTGATCGCCGGCGAGAATGCCGAGCAAACCTTGGATCCTCGTAATGTGTTCCTAATGAATAGTCTGCTACGCGATGTGGTCAAAGTCGGCACCGCAACCAAGGCGCTGTCGCTGGGCCGCCAAGACCTCGCCGGTAAAACCGGCACCACCAACGAGCACCGTGATGCCTGGTTCGCTGGATTTCATCCGACCTTAGTTGCAATCGCGTGGATCGGCTTCGATAACAACAGCCCATTGGGCGATAAAGAAACCGGCGCGGTTGCCGCGTTGCCGATTTGGATGTCGTATATGGGAAAAGCCTTGCGCGGAGTACCTGATGCAAAACTCACTCCGCCTACGGGCATCGTTCAACTCGGCATCAACCCCGAAACCGGCAAACAAGATCCGGATAATCCCAACAAAATTTTCGAGTATTTCTATCAGGAAAACGTGCCTGGAATGCAACCACCCATGGAAATAGAAATCCAAGAAAGTGGTGGCGAAAAGCCAGCGGAAGAAATTAAAGACCAGTTGTTCTAAGTACAAAAATGGGCCGCAATAACCAAATGCGCAGCCATCTCGCCTACTTGGCGGCGCGCCTAATGGCAGAAGATGGCATCCGAGATTACGGTGCGGCCAAGCGTAAAGCCGCGCGCCAGGCGGGGGTGCCCGACACACGCGAACTGCCTGATAATCAGGAAATCGAAGCCGCGCTGAAAACCTACCAATCGCTTTACCAAGCCGACGAACAGCCCGAAATTTTGCGCGGCCTTCGCCAGATCGCGGTGCGCGCAATGGAACGATTCGCTCGCTTCAATCCTTATCTCGTGGGTTCCGTACTAACGGGTACCGCAAGCGAACACTCCGATATCAATTTGCATTTGTTTGCCGACAGCGCAAAAGAATTCGAGATTTTTCTGCTAAACGAAAAATGCGAGTTCGAACTGGAAACAAGAAACTTTAAATTGGGCGAGCGCTCGGAGCCGATCCTGGTTTATCGCTTAGAACAAGATGGCGCCGTTGTCTCGGCCGCAGTATTTGAGCGCGACGATGAGCGCGTCATGCAAAAATCCAAGGCCGGCGGCCGCTCGATTGAACGGGCGAAAATCGCGGAAGTAAGAGCGCTTTTGGAAGCCATGCCCAACGAGGTCGCCCGGGACCGGACACACTTGGACACTTGATTGCGGCGATGCCTGCCGCGAGAGCCTTATCTTGATTGGCTCTTCAGGCGCTATGCCTGTAGAGCTAATCCCTAAGCCACTGCGCGGCCTGCAACGCAAAATAAGTCAAAATCCCGTCCGCCCCCGCGCGTTTAAACGCGAGCAGTGATTCCAACGCGCATTTCTTTTCGTCGAGCCAGCCGTTTTTGAACGCGGCTTGCAACATCGCGTATTCGCCGCTGACTTGGTAGACGAAAGTCGGCGCTTGGTATTCGTCTTTCACGCGCCGCAAGATGTCGAGATAAGGCATGCCGGGCTTGACCATGACCATGTCCGCGCCTTCCTGCAAGTCCAGGCCCACTTCCCACAGCGCCTCGTTGCTGTTCGCCGGATCCATCTGGTAAGTCATTTTATTGCCCTTGCCGAGGTTTGCGGCGGAGCCGACGGCGTCGCGGAACGGGCCGTAGAAGCCGGACGCATACTTAGCGGAGTAGGCCATGATCTTGGTGTGGATGTGCTTACCTTCGTCGAGCGCTTTGCGGATCGCGCCGATGCGCCCATCCATCATGTCCGACGGAGCGACAATATCCACGCCAGCTTGCGCATGTGTGAGCGCTTGCTTACATAAGATTCCCAGCGTCACATCGTTGATGATGTAGCCGTTCTCATCGATCACGCCATCCTGCCCATGGCTGGTGTAAGGGTCTAGCGCCACGTCGGCCATGATGCCTAATTCAGGAAAATTTTTCTTCAGCGCAGCAACGACGCTCGGGATCAGTCCGTTGCCATTCATCGCCTCTTTGCCATCCAACGTTTTCAGCGCCGGGTCGATTAGCGGAAATAGCGCCATGGCGGGCACACCGAGCTTCAAACATTTTTCCGCAACCGGCAATAGTTTATCCAATGTCATCCGTTCCACGCCCGGCATCGACTGCACGACTTCGGTTCGATTGCTCCCTTCAATAACGATCACGGGATAAATCAAATCGTCCGCCGTAAGCACGGTTTCGCGCACCATGCGGCGGGAAAAATCGTCTTTGCGGGCGCGGCGCATGCGCTTTTGTGGAAATTGGCCAAGGATGTTCATGTCGAAGAATGTGGGCTGTTAAATTGCAATTAAACGAGTAGGAACTTTTTTTGGAATGTCGGGGTCTTACTTACAGATGGTAGCAATACTGTCTCCCGCTTTTCCTCCCTGAGCGGGTGCCTTAATCATATTAGGGCTTTGCTTCGCCCCCGGCTTTACTCCCCTTTAGCCGGGGGTTTTTATTTTCTACCACTGCGCGCTTGCGCAGTTCCATGCCGAAGAGCGTGGCGATCCAATCTTCGGCTTCATCCACGCCCTGTTTTTTCAGGCTGGAGAAAAGCTGCGCGCTGGACTGCGGAAAATCCTTTGCTAACGTTGCTCGAACTTTGCTTAAGGTTGCTGCCTGCTCATTTTTCGTCAGCTTATCAGACTTCGTCAGCAGCACGCGGATCGGCAATCCGCGCGGGCTAAACCAGCCGAGCATGCGCTGATCCAGATCCGTCAACGGATGACGGCTATCCATCATAATTACTAGGCCCTTCAAGCTCGCACGCGTGCCTAGATAAGCGGAAAGCAAATCGCCCCAATGGGCTTTCAATTCCAGCGGCACGCCGGCGTAACCGTAACCCGGCAAGTCGACGAAATAACGCTGGTTAGCCATGCCGAAATAATTAATCATCTGCGTGCGCCCCGGCGTCTTGCTGACAAAGGCTAGCTTGTTTTGATTGGTGATGGAATTAATCGCGCTGGATTTTCCAGCGTTGGAACGGCCGGCGAAGGCCAATTCCATGCCTTCGTCCGGCGGCAAATCCACCAGTTCGTACGCAGATCGGTAATAGGTCAGCGAATTAAACAGTGACATCGGCAAATCGCGCGGTGGCGAGCGCAAACGGAACTCGTGTAAAATTCGGCGTTCTATTGGTAAGGCACAAGCATAAGGAATAATTCATGGGCAAGCAGTGGGCGGTGATTGTTGGGTTCGGATTAACGTTGAGCGCGGCCTCGGTGTTCGCGGAAGGTGAAGCCAAGCCCAAAGCCGACCTCGCCAAGGGCCAGGCGGCAGCGATCACGTGCGCCGCGTGTCACGGCGGCGATGGCAACAGCGCCATCGCGATCAATCCCAGCTTGGCCGGACAGCATCCTGAGTATATCACCAAGCAATTGATGAACTTTAAGTCCGGCGAGCGCAACAACGCGATTATGAAAGGCATGGTTGCCGTGCTCGCGACGGACGAAGACATGAAAAACGTCGCCGCCTATTACGCCGCGCAAAAGCCGCGCCCCGGCATCGCCCGTGACCAAGTGCTGGTAGACATCGGCCAAAAAATCTATCGCGGCGGTGACATCGCGGCGGGCGTTCCCGCCTGCGCCGGCTGCCATAGCCCAAGTGGAGCGGGCATTCCAGCCCAGTATCCTCGCCTGGCGGGGCAGATGAAAGAATACACTTACGCCCAACTCCGGGCGTTCAAAGCCGGCGAGCGCGCTAACGACAACGCGGCGATGATGCGCACCATCGCCGGTCGCTTAAGTGAGAAACAGATGGAAGCGTTGGCGGAGTATGTTTCGGGCTTGCAATAACGCTTGGCATGGGCATTTCGGTTCGACGTAACATCGTGCGCTAGACTTTTAATATGGAAAAGTTAACTTCCCACTTACTTGCTGGCGCAGCAAGCGTTTTGGCAATATTCCCCGCGACTGACTACAGCCGTTTCGTTCCTTCTCGCAATGTCGAAGACCGGATGCGTGGTCATTGGGAGCGTGTTGGCAGGCATTTCAAGAAAGCGATGCAAGCTGCCGATGAGCAACAAGCAGCAAAACAAAACTATCGCTAATTCCCCTCGCGGGGTAGCGACCGCCACAAAAACCGAAATTACGGCGCAGCAAACTTCCTTTTCTGGGCCTATACCTCACCCGGAAACTCTCAAAGGCTATAACGAAATCGTTCCGGGAGCGGCTGAACGTATTTTGGCAATGGCCGAAGACGATGCTAAGCATCTCAGAGAAATGGAAGTGGCCGCGCTTCAGACCGCTAGGCCAGAGGCGCGATTGGGCCAATGGCTTGGTTTCGGTATTGGAATCGCAGCTTTAGGCACTTCTCTTGCCGCATTATTCCTAGGATCTCCTTGGGTCGCGGGTATCCTGGGTGGCGCCACCGTTGTTGGCCTCGTATCGGTTTTCATAGTCGGCCGCGTTCGAAAATCCTAGTTTATTTACTCTTAAGTACGGTCCGCGCCTGCCGCAAACTCGTTTCCGTCGTCGGCCAATCGATACAGCCGTCGGTGACGGAAACGCCATAACGCAACAACGATAAATCCTCGGGAATCGCCTGATTCCCCGCATGGATATTGCTTTCCAACATGACCCCTACGATCGATTTATTGCCAGCAGCGATTTGCTTGACCACGTCGGTAAGCACTTCCGGCTGCCGCGCAGGGTCCTTGCTCGAGTTCGCGTGACTGCAATCGACGACGATGTTGCTTGGGAGTTTTTGCTTGGCCAACGCAGCCTCCGCGAGCGCGATTGATTCTGTGTCGTAATTCGGTTTCGCGCCGCCGCGCAAAATCATGTGGCCGTACGCGTTGCCCTTGGTGCGAACAACGGCGACTTGACCGTTTTGATTCACGCCCAAAAAACTGTGGGGCTGTCTCGCCGACAACATCGCGTTTATTGCTACTTGCAAGCCGCCGTCCGTGCCATTCTTAAACCCAACCGGCATCGATAACCCGCTCGCCATTTCGCGATGGGTTTGCGATTCCGTCGTGCGTGCCCCGATCGCACTCCACGAAACGAGGTCCGACATATATTGCGGACTCATCGGATCCAGCGCTTCCGTGCCCGCGGGTAAGCCGAGTTCACTGATATCGAGCAATAGCTTCCGCGCCTTCTTCAGCCCTTCCTCGATATGAAACGAATCGTCCATATAAGGATCGTTGATCATGCCTTTCCAACCCGTGGTCGTGCGCGGCTTTTCGAAATACACACGCATCACGATAAACAATGTGTCGCGAGTTTCGTCTGCTAATTTTTTCAAGCGATGGGCGTAATCCATCGCCGCGATCGGATCATGGACCGAGCATGGACCGACAACGACGAGCAACCGTGGATCGCGCCGATCAAGAATTTGCTCAACGACTATCCGCGACTCAAAAACCGTCTTTTCCGCGCGTGCGGAAAGCGGCAATAGCGCCTTGATCTCGCCCGGTGTCGGCAATACTTCGAGCGAACTGATGTTGACGTTATAGAGGCGGTTATCTTCCATGTTACTTCCGTGTATAAGTTGCCCGTTGGAGCAATGTCATCCTGAGCGCAGCGAAGGATCTGCTTTGGTTCTTTGGCGCATAAAAAGCAGATCCTTCGCTGCGCTCAGGATGACATGTTTTGTTGAGAGGTTAAGCGCTTAACGCTACTTTCGCCGCGGCAATCGTCTTCTCGATTTCCTTCGCACCGTGTTCCGCCGACACAAACCCGGCTTCGAACGCCGAAGGCGCAAGATAAATACCTTGCTGCAACATCGAATGAAAAAATTTGTTGAAGCGGTCTTTATCGCATTCCATCATTTCGGTGAAGGTGCGCGGCACATCTTTACGGAAAAATAGGCCGAACATGCTGCCGATTGACGCACTGGAAAAAGCAACACCGGCTTGTTTTGCGACCTCGCCAATACCTTGAAGAATGGCTCTGGTATTGGCTTCCAGCCTGGTGTAAATGCTAGGATCGCGCTGCAAAATCTTCAACGTCGCAAGACCGGCCGTCACCGCGACCGGATTGCCGGATAACGTTCCCGCTTGATAAACGGGGCCGAGCGGCGCGAGTTTCGCCATGATGTCGCGCCGTCCGCCGAACGCGCCGACCGGCAAACCGCCGCCGATGATTTTACCGAGTGTCGTGATGTCCGGCGTGATGTTGAAATGACCTTGCGCGCCTTGCGGCCCGACGCGAAAACCCGTCATCACTTCGTCGAAAATCAACACCGCGCCATGCTTGGTGCAAAGCGCGCGCAAGGTCTGCAAAAATTCCAAATCGGGAACGATCAAATTCATGTTTCCCGCGACCGGCTCGACGATCACGCAAGCAATTTGATCGCCCATTTTCGCGAAGGTGTCTTTGATCTGCTGCGAATTGTTGTAGTCCTGCACCAGTGTGTGCGCGACGACTTCCGGCGGCACGCCGGCGGAACTCGGATGGCCGAAGGTCAACGCGCCGGAGCCCGCTTTCACCAACAACGCATCGCCGTGGCCGTGATAGCAGCCTTCGAATTTGATGATGGCGTTACGGCCGGTGAAACCGCGCGCGAGGCGGATCGCCGTCATCGTCGCCTCGGTGCCGGAACTCACCAAGCGCACTTGCTCGATACTCGGCAACATCGTGCACAGCAATTGCGCCATTTCCAATTCGGTTTCCGTCGGCGCGCCGAAGCTCAAGGAATTTTCTGCGACTTTTTGTACCGCTGCGATCACTTCCGGATGGGCGTGACCCAAAATCATCGGGCCCCAGGATCCGACGTAGTCGATGTATTCCTTGCCGTCGGCATCGTAAAGGTAAGCGCCCTTGCCGCGCTGGAAAAATATCGGCGTGCCGCCGACGGCGCGAAAGGCGCGCACCGGCGAATTCACGCCGCCGGGAATGTATTTTTGTGATTGTTCGAAGAGTTGCTCGTTACGTGTGGGCATCATGTGTACTCAAAGAATAGAAATGGCGGAAAACATTGCGATGGCTTTCCCCTCGCCTCTTTTGGGGAGGGTGCAGGGTGAGGAGTGGGCGTCTCCATAGCAATCGCCGCCCCCTCACGCTAGCCCTCTCCCCGTAAACGGGGCGAGGGGATTTTTGTTTGTTGACGCCGTTGGAATAAGGACGCGAAATCGTGTGCGGATGCTTCAATATCCTGCGCATCAAACAGCGCGCTAATCACGGCAACCGCATCCGCTCCAGCTTCGATAAGCGACGGTGCGTTCTGCAACGTGATGCCGCCAATCGCTACAATCGGACAAGAAATAATCCGCTTCGCTTCGCGCAATAACTCCAACGACGGCCGCACCGCATTCGGCTTGGTCGTCGATGGAAAAAAACTGCCGAAGGTGACATAATCGGCGCCGTTTTTTTCCGCAGCGATGGCAAGATCCAATTGATCATAACAAGAAACACCAACGAGCATTCCTGAGAGCAAGGACTGGTGCGCCTCTCCGATGGGTATGTCCTGTGAACCAAGATGGACGCCGCTCGCGGACATGCTTGCCGCAAGCGCTGCATCATCGTTAATGATCAGCGGAACGCGATATTTTTTGCACAGCGTTTGCAACGCTTGCGCTTGATTTGCTTTTAAATTCGCCGCGAGTTTTTTTGCGCGATATTGCAGCACGCGCGCGCCGCCGCGCAGCGCCGCTTCGACATCGCGTAGGAGTTTCGCCGTGTCGCTCATTTCCGGCGTAATTGCGTACAAGCCGTTAATGAGTTTCGCCATTGTCGTCTTCGTCGCGCGCCCAAAACATGCGATCGGGGATGAATTGCCCCATACCGGGACGAAAGCCCGCATTCAATGTTTGCCAGGTGTATTCCTGCGCCTCATGTACGGCTTCGGCGAGATTATCGTTCTGCGCAATCAGCGCTGCGCAGGCCGAAGCGAGCGTGCAGCCCGAGCCGTGGTAGCTGCCTTGTAGGCGCGGCCAGCGATCGGCGCGCACGATGCCGCTTTTGTCATACAGCGTGTTGATGACCTCGGGCGTGTGATGGTGCGTGCCGGTGATGAGTACGTATTCACAGCCGGCTTCGAGCAAATGTTTCGCGCAGGCGTCGAATTCCAACTCATCATCCGTACCGATAATTTCCTGCGCGAGCCGCCGCGCTTCGTGCGTGTTCGGCGTGATCAGTGTAGTCTGCGGCAGAATTAATTCGTTCAGCGCGGAAATCATGTCCTCGCTCGATAATTCATCGCCGCCGCCGCTCGCCAGCACCGGATCAAGAATCAGCGGCACGTCGGGATAGTCCGACATGATTTCCGCGATGGTGGCGATGATTTCCACGCTGCATAACAACCCAAGTTTGATCGCGGCAATCGGTATGTCCTCGAGAATGCAGCGCGCTTGATCGTCAACCCATTTCGCGTCCATCGTCAGCAGCGCTTCGACGCGCGAGGAATCTTGCACTGTGATGCCGGTGATCACCGGCAGCGGATGGCAACCCATGCTCGCCAGCGTGAGAATATCCGCTTGAATGCCAGCACCACCGCTCGGATCGTTGGCGGCAAAAACTAAAATGGCGGGGGGATTAGCGGGCATGGACGGGCGGGTGAGTTGATTAACGAGGCGGCAACCCTTATGATGAGCGGCTTCATTTTTGCCTTAATCGGGCATTTTAACTCAAAGCGATTTTTATTATGAATGCAGTGGTAAACAACAAAGCCTACATGTGCCTGATTTGCGGTTGGATTTACAGCGAAGCCGACGGCGTACCGGAAGAGGGCATCGCGCCCGGAACCAAGTGGGAAGACGTGCCGGTGAATTGGGTTTGCCCGGAATGCGGCGCGCGTAAGGAAGATTTTGAGATGGTGGAGATTTAGGCCCGACAACCACACCTTTTGTCATTCCCGCGAAGGCGGGAATCCAGCGTCTTCAAAACCTAACGACACTGGGTCCCCGCCTTCGCGGGGACGACGGTCAAAAATAGCCGCTAAACTTTATTCCAGTAATACAGCAACACCAACGTCCCAAAAATCAATCGATACCACGCGAAGCCGTTAAACGTATGGCTTGAAACAAAGCGTATCAGCGCGCGCACGGCGATCAACGCGGCGACAAACGACGTTATAAAACCCACGGCAAACATCGGCAGATCGCTCATCTGCAGCAAGTCGCGATGCTTGAACACATCGTAAAACGTTGCGGCGAACATCGTCGGAATCGCCAGAAAAAACGAAAACTCCGTCGCCGTCTTGCGCGATAAACCGGCAACCATGCCGCCGATAATGGTCGCGCCGGCGCGTGACGTTCCGGGGATGAGCGACACCGCTTGCGCCAAACCCACCATCAGCGCATCGCGTGCCGTCATGTCGTCGACGTCCTTCACACGCGGCCGCAAATGCAGGCGCTCCACCCAAAAAATAACGAAGGCGCCGACGATCAACGCAATCGCAACGGTGATGGGATTGAAGAACAGCGCCTTAATCGTTTTGATGAAAAAGAATCCCAACAGCGCCGAGGGCAAAAACGCGATGATCAAATTCGCAATGAATCGTTGCGCCGAGGAATTCGACAACATGCCAGTGATGGTGCTGGCGACCCGCTCACGATATTCCCAAACCACCGCCAAAATCGCGCCAAGTTGAATCACGATCTCAAAAACTTTGGCTTTGTCGTCGTTAAAGCCGAGCCAGTCGCCGACGATGATGAGGTGCCCCGTGCTCGAAACAGGCAAAAATTCCGTCGCGCCTTCGACAATGCCCAAGATGAAGGCGTGAAAAAGATTGATTAAATCCATTGTTATTCTTTACTTTGATCGTCATCCCCGCGAAGGCGGGGATCCAGCGTCTTTGAAATTAGGGGGGAACGACAAACTACGTTATAGCAGATTTATTCCTCTAAATCTGCCGGGGGTTTCTTGCTGAATTCTTCTGCGAGCTCGGCCAAATCGGGCGGTAACGCGCGAAATAGTTTCTTCTTCACCTGCTCCATCATTACCGCGAATTGGAAACCATATTCCAACCGCATTTCCGCCATAAAGTTGCGCACTTTTTCCTTCAGCTCGGGCGCCATCGGCAGTTGCAGGCCCATCATCGCGCCCTTCATGTATTCCTTCAAACTTGCGATGTCGTCGATATCAAAATGCTTCGCCAGCATTTTCTCAACATTGCGCCACTCGATACCGGCGAGGGGCGATCCCATCTGCGTGCCTGCATCGGCCGCAGCGAACACTCGCGCCGTCAGCGCCAACAAGCATGCAAAAAAAATAGTTCTAATCCACATTCGCAAAATTCCTAATAACTTTGCGTTCACATTGGCACGGCTCTGCCGAAACCATGGGCTCGATCTGCCGAAACCATGGGCTCGAAATGGGGGCACGTACATCAATTTCCGTCCGTCGGTTTTGTTTCCGACGATTCCGTTTGCGATGGCTTGTTGTTGAATTTTGGCACCGGCGCTTCATCGTCGTCGTGGCGTTGTTTTGGCCGTTTGTACCGAAACTTAAATTCTTCGTCAGCATTTTGGCTTTGCAGATTTTCTTTTTGCGCTTGACTATCCTCTTGAGTCACCGCGCCCGCGCCATCACGTCCAGCCGCCGCCTCGGCATTAGCGGACACAATTAGCCGCGACAAGAGCAACGTAGATATCGCCAGACTAGTTTTCAGCAATTGTTTTCCAATCGGAATGGCTAAAGACATCACTATATTTTAATCCCAACGCGACTACGCGCGGGGAAGTTGACGTCGGCGTTGCAAGATTTCCCACCAAATAGTAAGATTCTTACTTATAAAAAGTATTACTTTTGTGGGGTATCACATGCGCATTACCAGTAAAGGCCAAGTCACTATTCCCCAAGCCATCCGCGAAAAAGCCGGGTTATTGCCCCACACCGAAGTCGAGTTTCACTATGTCCGCGGGCAAGTTGTACTCAAGCCGGTCATAAAGCCGACGGTGGCCGGAGAAGAAACCATCTCGCCGATCCGCGCGGCGATTCGGCGGGCGCGCGGATCGGCGAATAACCCCATGTTCAAGGGCTGGACCACGGATCAAATCATGCTGTTCTTGCGCGGCGACGATTGATGGCAAAACGTGTTTTGCGTGCGCGCGAACCCAACGCAAGGTATGCCGTTGCGCAACACGTTTTGATTGATAGCAATGTTTTAATCGATGTAATCGACAACGATCCCAAATGGGCGGATTGGTCGGAAGCGCAGCTCGCGCCCTTGGCGGAAGCGGGCCTCGCCGTTATTAATCCGCTGATTTACGCCGAAGTCGCGGTGAGCTTTAATTCGTTGGAGGATTTGGAAGGTGCGCTGCAGCCGCTCAACCTAGGACGCGAAGCTTTGCCTTGGCCCGCAGCCTACCTGGCAAGCCAAGCGTTCCAACTCTATCGGCGGCGCGGCGGTGCGCGCCGATCTCCGATGCCGGATTTTTACATCGGCGCTCATGCAAGCTTGGCTGGATACGCTTTGCTTACTCGTGATGGGCGGCGGTATCGGGAGTATTTTCCCAAGCTAACGATAGTTGTCCCACGTTGAATGTAATATTGCTAACAAGCAACTTGAAAGAAATCGCAAATGACGGAATGGGAATTTGTTGGGGAAGTAAAGAGTTGGATCGATCAGATTCTGCAACGAAATACTGAGCTTCCCTTTCTACGCGCCAAAGTTGAACAGCGTGGCGCTGGCTCTAATAAGCGCCGCGACCTAACAATTGTCGATCACGAAGGTAAACCACTCCTAACTGGGGAAGTGAAGTTACCTTACGCTAAAGACGGCTCTTCGCCGTACCGCTCAGAGGTGATTGCGGACGCGCGACGCAAAGCTGAACGTGCCGGGGTGAAATTCTTCTTCACTTGGAACGTAAATGAATGTGTGCTTTGGGAAACATCCTCTGCAGGAGCGGGTCTCCAAGATCGGGCATATGAACGCTGGATCGTGACGACGGTTTCTCGCCCAGAACATCTTGAGCAGCAAACTGTTCAGCACGAGTTGTACGAATGGCTTGTTAAATTCTTACATGCGGTCGCGCCGATCGTTATTGGCCGTGTCACTATTGGCGCACGGTCGCCAGACTTAAAATTTGTCGAAGCGCTTGAATCCGCTCTTGCGCTGCCTATTCGCCATACATTCGACGAGCTCGATTCGCGTTACCGAAAGGTTGCATTCAAGCGCGACCTGGATCAATGGATGGTTTCACTTGGTTGGCAGATTGTTGACGATGCTGAAGGTGTTCGGGACTTATTGGAGCGAGCAGCGAAATTTAGCTGCTACTTGCTCGTCAATAAGCTAGTATTTCACGAAGCGTTGCTCAAGAAGTATGGGAAGAAACTAGGTCCCCTCCAAGCGCCCCCCGAGGTGACCACCGGGGACTATTTGCGCCAGCGTCTTCAGGGTTATTTTGAAGATGCGCGCGATGTAACCGGCGACTATGAAACCATTTTTGGCGAAGATCCTCTTACCATCGCCAATCGCCTCCCATTCTATGCTGACGCCGGAGTTCAAAGTTGGCGCGCCCTTATTGAGCAGATTCATGAATTCGATTTTTCGAAGCTTGACTATGAAATAGTCGGCGCGATCTTTGAGCGTCTGATCGGCCCTGAAGAACGTCACAAATTCGGCCAGTACTACACTCGCGTGGAAGTGGTCGACCTCATCAATAGTTTTTGTATCCAGTCGGCCGACGCTAAAGTGCTTGACCCCGCGTGTGGGGGTGGCACCTTTCTTGTCCGCGCTTACGCGCGCAAAAAATCTTTCAAGGCCAATCGTTCGCACCGAGACCTCTTGCAAGATATCTACGGCATTGACCAGTCACATTTCGCGGCTCACCTTACAACGATGAACCTTGCAACCCGCGATTTAGTAGAAGACCAGAACTATCCTTGTATTGGTCGTGAAGACTTCTTCAATGTCATGCCCGACACTCCGTTTATGAAGCTGCCGCAAAAACTGGTTAGCAAGGGACTTGGAAAACCCAGCTACCGCAATGTGAAAATACCTCTGCTTGACGCTTTGGTTGCAAATCCCCCGTATGTACGACAAGAGGACATTCGAAAGACCAAGCAGAAAGGCAAGAATGTCAAACCCGATCCGGGCACTAAGGAATTCTATCGCCAGAGGGCTAAGGAAACCGCAGGCGCAGCGCTTTCCGGCCGCTCAGACTTGCACTGCTACTTCTGGCCACATGCCAGCGCGTTTCTCAAAAATGAAGGCGTGCTTGGATTCATCACATCCAGTCAATGGTTGGATGTGGAGTATGGCTTTCGATTGCAAGCCTGGCTAATGGAAAATTTCGAGATTCTTGCCGTGCTGGAGAGTCCCGTTGAGCCATGGTTCATTGGTGCGCGCGTAGCCACCGTTGTAACAATCGCGCGCAAGTGTAACAACGCTAGCCGCCGCAATGCGAATATCGTGCGCTTCGTTCAATTGCGTCAGCCACTAGCAGAATTACTTGAACACGATGGCACGACGGCTGGCGCGATGACAGCGGCCGATCGGCTGCGTGACGAAATATTGGAAGTCTCACAGAACGTTTCCCATCACCGTTATCGTGCGCGCCTTGTGAATCAAGGCAATTTATGGCGGCAGGGGGTGGAACTTGGTCGAATAATGCATGGCGCCGAAAATGAAGAAGAGGACGCGGACAAGTCGTACGACATTGGCCAATCCGAGGGTAAGTATTATGGTGGCAAATGGGGCGTCTATTTGCGTGCACCTGATTTGTGGTTTGAATTACTTGATCGTTTTGGGAACACACTTATCGCACTTGGGCAGCTCGCGGAAATCCGGCGCGGAATTACGAGCGGCAATGATGATTTTTTCTTTCCCAAGGATGTGTCAGACGACCGTTTAAATCAACAACTCGACGCGAAGGCTTTCGAGATGGAGTACGGCATCGCTCGTAAGCGTGTCGCATCAGGTGAAGTGAAGTTAGTCCTGGCTGGTGAAGGTCACGGCGAACTACACGCTATCGAAGCCAAGTATTTAGAGCCAGAGGTGCATAGTTTGATGGGTATTGAACGTCCTCTCGTTACTGCAAGCGATTGCAAGAACCAGGTCTTTCTCTGCGAGACAAGCAATACCCTTATGCCATTAGCAAAACGCTACATTCAGTGGGGAGAGAAGAAAGGCTGGGATCAAACCGCTACTTGTGCCGCAAGAGTCACGGAAACTCGAGATTGGTACGACCTCACCGAACATCGTCGTGCGCCCGTTTTATGGCCAAAGGAAAAGCAATATCGCCACATTGCCCCGACGAACCCCAACGGACTGATTGCGAATTGCAGGCTATATGAAGTTTATCCCCGATCCGTCGACGATCCCTTGCTTTGGGGCGGCATTCTCAATTCGTCATGGGTATTATTGAGTTCTTTTCAGTTCGGG
>JANOLP010000183.1:0-3035 GCA_031419835.1 Pseudomonadota bacterium
TGGCCATGATAACCAATCGGTTCAAGATTACGCTCAAGGGCGACGAGGCAGATGAAAGTTTGCGCCTCAGTGATCTTATCGCCCAGCTCGACTCGATCAAGAAAGTATTGAACGAGCTGGATAAGCGCGTCTCGGGCAAGCGTGCCGCGAGCCTTTATTACCGCGTGGTTGGGCTTTCCATGAACAGTCCTGCAATGATAGAAATTGAGGCCGTGTTAAAGGCCACCAAAGCCTCCGCAAAGGTCGTGAAGAGCAGACATGCTTCAGTCGTTATCAACCGACTGAAGCGCGATATAAGAGATGTCAATAAAGGCAAACGCCCTCCAGACGCCGATATTGAGCTGTTAGAAACCTACAAATCACTTTCGCATCCGCAGAAGAGTCACATAACTCAATTCCGGTTCGAATCTAATTCGACTGCAGTTGATGTGCCTCCATCTTTTGAGGCGAAGGTAGATGCCATCTTGGGACCTGACCAGAAAGAGCGAGGCTCGCTGGTCGGAAGGCTGGAGGTTATCGATATTCACAACCAACGCAACATTTTCCGCGTATTTCCGACGATGGGACCTTCAAGCATCCGCTGCAAATTTCCTACTGCATTACTTTCAAAAGCGGTAGATGGCATAGGCCACTTTGTAAGAATTTCAGGGGATTTACACTTCAAAAGTTCCGAGAAATTCCCGCACTTCATGACCGTGACTAAAATTGAGAAGTTGCCGGAGAAGCCATCTGAGGTCAGCCTCTCCGCGCTTCGCGGCATGGGCAAGGGCGCCTTTGGCAAACTGGCAGCTGCAGATTATGTAGACAAGCAGCGGAATGGCGACTGGTAAGCCCCGATTCTACTGGGATACCGTGTGTCTCATTGCTTGGATTACTGATGAGGAGAGGGTTGATCCATCCGAGTTGGATGGTTTGGCAGAAGTAATTGAACTTGTGGAGCAAAGTAAAGCGACTATTTTGATGTCCGTACTTTGGAGGTCGGAGGTTCTCAGTGGCGATTTGACCTCCCCACAGAAAAAACGACTAAAGAATATTTTCGACTTTCGATTGATAGAAGAGGTCGGGATAGATAGTCGAGTGATGGACTTAGCCTCGGAGATTCGTGCTTTCCATAGAAAATCTACTGCAAAATCGGCTCTGAAAAATATTCGGGTTCCAGACGCGATTCATCTCGCGAGTGCAATTCACTATGAGGCTACTGAGTTTCATACGTTTGATGGAAAAAAACCTGATGGAAACGTCGGCAAGCTTCTTACCCTAAACGGCAACGTGGCCGGTCACAAACTTAAGATTTGTGCGCCGCAAGCTGAGCAGCTTCGTTTAAATTTCACCTCCCGTAATGACGAAAGCGATTCCAACATCGAAAGCTCAGGCGACGAATAGCCCGTAAGTTGGGTTTCGTCCCTCAACCCAACCTACATATTTTATTCGCTTCGCCACGTGCCGCGCCCTGCCTGTCTCGTAGCCGCATATGGGCTGAAAGGCAGTACCCACGAGCCTTTCCAGGAACCCCATGTTATTTTCGCAGAACCGCTAAAATGCGCCATGCATTCCGTTCATCTCATCCCTCATCCGGCCGCGCCTTGTTCGGATGCGAATCACCTGCGCGCACAAGTTAGCGTTTTGCCTTCGGGTGCACTTGAGATCCAATATCGCCTTAATGCTGACGTAAACAATCTCCGCGTCCCTGCCAACGCCACACCACGGCGCGCCGGTCATCTGTGGCAACACACTTGCTTCGAGGCCTTCATCGCCGCGCCGCGCAGTGTGGGTTATTTTGAGTTCAACTTCGCGCCTTCCGGCGAGTGGGCGATGTATCAGTTCGATGCGTACCGTGCCGGAATCAAAGCGATTGAAGCACCGTCGCCGACCATCACCACGCTCCGCATGGCGCATAATTTGATCGTGACCGCTGTAATCGACCTGCGAGAGTTGCCCAATTTTACGGCTCACGCCGAGGTGCGCCTGGCCTTGTCTGCGGTAGTCGAAAATAGCCATGGCGAGCTATTCTACTGGGCGCTCGCGCATCCGCCCGGCAAGCCGGATTTTCACCACGCCGATGGTTTTGCGCTGACCCTTAATCCTTTGAAAAATTCCGCATGAAGTTTGGCTTAGAACGTTTGCTTGATGAGGCCACACTGCGCAAACCGCTCGCCGGGCGACGCGTGGCGTTGCTTGCCCATCCGGCATCGGTAACGCGCGAGTTAACTCACTCGCTCGATGCGCTTGCGGCCTTGGCCGACATCAAACTTACCGCGGCGTTTGGCCCGCAGCACGGCCTGCGTGGTGATAAGCAAGACAACATGGTCGAGTCGTCGGATTTCTACGATGCGCTGCACGGCATTCCGGTGTTCAGCCTCTATGGCGAAGTGCGCCGCCCGACCGTCGCGATGATGGATTCCTTCGATGTGCTGCTGGTGGATTTGCAAGACTTGGGGTGCCGCATTTACACCTTCATCACCACGTTGCGCTACGTGTTGGAAGAAGCCGCGAAGGCGAAGAAATCGGTGTGGATTCTCGATCGCCCCAATCCAGCGGGGCGGCCCGTGGAAGGTTTGCGCCTGCGCGCGGGTTGGGAGAGTTTCGTTGGCGCCGGCGCGCTGCCGATGCGTCATGGCCTGACCATGGGCGAGTTGGCGAAATGGTTTGTTGAAACATTAAAACTCGATGTCGATTATCGCGTGATTACGATGGAGGGCTGGCGGCCGGATGAAGCGCCGGGCTATGGCTGGCCGCTCGGCGAGCGCACCTGGATCAACCCCAGCCCGAATGCGCCGAATCTTTCCATGGCCCGGTGCTACGCCGGTACGGTGATGCTGGAAGGCACGACGCTGTCCGAGGGGCGCGGCACCACGCGGCCGCTGGAATTATTTGGCGCGCCGGATATCGATGCCGACGCGCTCATCGCTGAAATGCGAACACTGGCGCCGCAGTGGTTGCGGGGATGCCGCTTGCGCGCGTGTTGGTTCGAGCCGACGTTCCACAAATACGTCGGCAAGCTGTGTGCAGGCGTGCAAATCCACGTCGACGACGGC
>JANOLP010000184.1:0-12232 GCA_031419835.1 Pseudomonadota bacterium
AATTACAATCTGCTGTGCTTATCGTCGGTAATACCACCGAACGCGAGAATCGTGCGCGCGAAACACAGCACGGCGCCAAACGACTATGGCCGCCGGCTGTACGTTGTGATGTCGCAGATGCGCCAGAGCGTGGCCGGACAATATGCGCACGCCGGCATCGGCTGGGTGCAGGAGGGCGACGACGGACGCGGGCTGTTCGTCGAGTTGCACGACGATGATCGTGACCGGCTCGAGCAAGACCTGCACATCACGCTCGGGGCGATGCGCCGCTATCGCGACGTGGACTATGGTCCGGTGCAGACGGCGATTGCCTCGCGACTGTGCACCGCGCTACCGGTCTGCGCGCTGGTCGTCGCGGTCTACGCCTGCGAGCCATGGTGATGGCGACGACATATCCGGGTGCGATAAGGAGCCGGCGCGAACGCCTGATCCAAACGCTGTGGCTTGAGGTGCTGGGGTGGTTGATCGTGAGCCCGTTGTTCGCGCATTTCGCGGGCACATCGGTGGTTGAGTCGCTTATGTTATTGATTACGCTTTCCGCAGCGATGATGTTCTGGGCGGCGCTTTACAACACGGCCTTCGATCTGATCGAGCTTCGCTGCACCGGCCGTGTGGCGAGCGATCGCCCGCATGGGCTACGCATCGCGCACACAATCGGGTTTGAGGTGACCGCAGCCCTCGTGACCTGGCCGCTGATCGTCGCGCTGACAACGCTGGGCTGGATCGAAGCCCTGGCTGCGGATATTGGTCTGACGCTCATCTACGCACTGTACGGCTATTTATTTCATCTTGGGTTTGACCGCTTACGCCCCATTTACCGCGACGCGAGCCGTACATAACTGAACTCGCCAGCCACCGCACCCTGCTTGCCTCCTGGCAATGCATGCCCTGGGAAGCAGTATCCATGCGCCTGCTGGCACGATTACAAACTTGACAATAAACACATAGTCATTGCGAGCGAACGCGACGCAATCTCGCGCGCAGCGCGCATCCGCGTCTTCAAATCGAGATCGCCACGTCGCCCTTCAGGCTCCTCGCGATGACAAGATTGGGACTTTGCTATCGCACTTGGCCGTGCTGCGCCGCAGACCTTTAAACGTCTGTTTTCCATGAATGTTATCCGGTTCATGGTACGTGAGCAGTATTGGCAGCGCCGATACCGGCAACTCGCAATGACAAATCGAAGACGGATTATGCTTCGACGAGCACATTAAAATTGTTGAATCCTTGACCCATGGTGTAGCGGATGCGAATGCTAATCTGCTGACCTTTCACGACATCTACTTCTTCGATAGGAACAATCACCGGCATATTCATATCCGTAGTTCCCCAGACAGCAATGCCGGGCGCGAGGAATGTTTTTGATTCCAGAACAAGCGCATTACATCGTCCATTTGCCTCAATTGGAATCGTCACGGTAGCGTCAATCTGCGTTTTTACGGGTTTTGCAAAGTCGATATCGTTGACGATGATTCGTTTGGAACGCTTATCGATAATGCGCTTGATCACAGCAAAATTTCTCGCCTGGATAACAAATGGCATATGGTTGCCATAGAAAGAAAAATCGTAATCGGCAAGCGTCAGCGCACATTGATAGCGATACGGAATGAGGCGCGTCTTTTCCCCTATCGTGCCGTTTTTATGCAATGCATTCATCACCACACCCTGGTGTTCGGCGACCAGCCAGGTATCCATGAGTTCCATCGTGACAACATCCACTGAAGATTCTCGGACAAAGTGTTTCGCATCGGTTTGTTGAACGGTAATGCGTTTACCCAGACGGTTATTCCGAATATTCATTGTCGCAAAGGCAGCGATGTCCGCAGCGATATCGATGGCATATACATGCTTGGCGCCGGCCCGGGCAGATGTCATCGCCAGAATTCCCGATCCCGTTCCTACATCCAATGCAATATCCCCTTCCCGCACCGTCTTTTTTATCGCACGGATAAAGGCGTTAGTGCGGCAGGTATCCAGCAAGCATTCACCGATGACCATAAGGTTAGAAAAGATATCCATATGCCTAAATGGAGCCGTTGTTGGTGCGCCGGACTTTGGGCGTCGATTGCTCGCCCACGTTGCCTACGGGTAATACCGAAAATAATGTGTGTCTCATGATCGTCTCCTGTCTCACATCGTTTGAGAGTGCGCCCGGTGAATCACCGGGCTTTTGACAAAGCGCAATAACGCTTTTTTCTTAGTAATTCCCCGCCACACCAGCGAAGGTTCAATGCGTGTTTGTGAAATATTCACGACCACGATGGACATCGCTCGGCAATCTCGAAAAGTTCACCCGTTCGTTGAACCTTTTTTGTGTTCGGGGGAAATCACTGGGTAGGGTAAGGACCCACGAATATCACCATTAACTTTCCATTAGGAGAAATCCATGAAAACATTCTCGACACTATCGTTGCGCTGTTGTGCATGCGTTTCACTCGCTGTAATCGAACGTGCCCATACGGTGGTGGCCAGCCAGACGACACCGCCGCATACGCGCAGCCTGCCGCGCTGGTGTCGTTTGGATACTGAAGTGGCTATTCATGAGCGCCTACTAAACGATCGGCTGCTTCGCACCGTTGCTGATGTTCGTGGCTTACGTGAATCAATGAGGTGAATCATGTTTGATCTCGCGAATTTTCCGTTGTTTGTAGTTGCCAGCTTGGCGGTGCTGTTAGCTCCCGGCCCGAACGTTCTATACATCATTGCGCGCAGCATGAACCAGGGGCGCAAGGCTGGTGTGGTCTCGGTGTTAGGGGTGGAGATGGGCACGCTGCTGCAGATGACAGTAGCAGTAACGAGCATCTCGGCGATTGTTCTTTCATCGGCGTCGGCGTTTGACGTGATTAAGTATCTCGGGGCCGCGTATCTGGTTTATCTCGGCATTCGCAAAACGATGGAGCGCGATTCGCAGAGCGAAACCGCTCTGAACCACTCGGCCAATCTGCGCCGTGCGTTTGGGCAGGGCGTGTTGGTGGGTGCCCTCAACCCCAAGACCGCGCTGTTCTTCCTGGCGTTCTTTCCGCAATTTGTGGATTCGGTGCGCGGCAACGTCGCTTTGCAAACGTTGCTGCTAGGGCTGATCTTTATCGGCTTAGCGACGATTACAGATGGCGGCTATGCGCTGTTGGCCGGTTCATTGGGACGATGGCTGCGCCGCAGCACACACTTTGCCAAGGGACAACGCTATTTTGCTGCAATCATGTTTATTGGTTTGGGTGTGAGCGCAGCGCTCACTGGCCCAAGATGATCCCCATCAGGAGCCGGCGAGAACGCTTAATGCAGACGCTGTGGCTCGAGGCGTTGGGCTTGGCGATCATGAGCCCATTGTTCGCTCACTTCGCTGGCGCATCGGCTCGTCGTGCTGATTGCGCTGTCGATCGCGGTGGCGGGTTGGGCAGCGCTGTACAACACAGCCTTCGATCTGATTACGCCCGATTTACCGCGACGCGAGCCGTACATAACCGAACTCGCCAGGCGCCGCGGCCTGCTTGCCTCCTGGCTTTGCATGCCCTGGAACGCAATATCCATGCGCCTGCTGGCACGATTACAAACTTGACAATACACACATAGTCATTGCGAGCGAACGCGAAGCAATCTCGCGCGCAGCGCGCAGCAGCGTCTTTAAACCGAGATCGCCACGTCGTATCCCAAGGCGACCCGGCCCTTCAGGCTCCTTACCATGAACCCAATTTAACCGACGTTTGTAGTAATAAGGCTTTCCGTTCTCCCCCAAAGCGGCGAGGGGATGTGCAACAAACCAGCGGTTTGTTTACGCCCTTTGTTGCATATATTTTCTAAGCAACGCGCCAGGAGGCGCATGAATAGTGCTTCGCAGGCCATGCCTTGCCACGAGGCAAGCAGGATAAGGTTCGTAGAGGCACGTCAAAAAACTCTACACTAGCTCGGCAATCAAGCGATCAATGTCTGCAATCAACTGTTGATCGGATTCAAGACCAAAGTGATGTCTACGCAGTCGCCCGGCGCCTTCGATCAACAGTGTGGTGGGCGTGCCCTGGGTGTTGTAGGCACGCATGGTTTGCGGGATCGGACCGTCCGTCCCCGGCATATCCACGCCGACCGGAAACGGCACGCGAAACTCATACAGATAGACTGCGAGTGCGGCCGGTGTCATCACGTCGTGATGCTCAAAGACGGTGTGCAGCCCGAGCACCACGACATCGTTATTCCGCGCACCTTGCCGATAGTGTTGCCACAGGCGCACCGCTTGCGGCGTGGCGTGCATGACGCAAGCGGGGCATAACATCTGGAAGGTGTGAATAAGCACCACCTTGCCGCGCAATTCGTCCAGCGTGATTGCCTGGTCGTTATTAAACCATTGCGAAACACACAGCGGCGGCGCGGCGGGAAATTCAGCGCGATCGCTCAAGGCCGCGTTTTGCTGAAGACAAAACCCGCATCTTTTTGTGCGATGTGGCATTGATGACAGGCGCTCAACGCATTGCCGCCCACCGCGCGATCCGTCGTGCTGTCGGCTTTGAATCCTTCGTAGCCCCAGCCGCCGGTCGATGCGTATTTTTTTGCATCGCGATGCATTACGCCGACCACTTTGCGCGATCCTTCGGTGACGGTATTGTCAGCCGCTGTGGCCTCGAGCAAATCAAACACGATCACCGCGCCTTCGGGCCACGTGCCGGTTTTGTATCCCTGCAACGCCGCCTTGTTCGCATATAGGTGATGAATGCCGCCAAATGCATCGTACAGACCATGGCCGGGATTAATGATCATCGATTTGACATGGCGCCAATCGCGGTAACCCGTCGGATACGGAACCGGTGGTTCATCCGCGGCGACCGCGAGGCCGGTTACAGTGGCCGCAGTTATTGCTAGGACAGAGAGAATTTTTCGCATAGTGCACTCCTTTTCGATTAACATTTGGATGAAAATACAGATGTCAATCTACAAGTCCGCTACGGCCGGGACAAGCGGGTACAAACTCGTGGGGTAGGCACTTTTCGGTGCTTTTTGTTGATCACAAACGGAATAAATATTTTCAGGCAGTGGACAATCTAAGCGTTCATCAGATGGTTGAAAGCATCATCGGTTGCAAATGGTCACTGACCGTTTTAAGCCTGGTGCGAAAAGGCGTGCGCCGCCCCGGTGAAATGGAGCATGCGATTGAGGGTCTGAGCGGCAAAGTGCTGAATGAACGGCTCACCAAGCTGGTGCGTTTCGGCATTCTGGAAAAAGCCAGCTTCGCCGAAGTGCCGCCGCGAGTAGAATACCGGATGACCGCGTTTGGCGACAAGTTCATCAAGCTGCTCGACGACGTTGACCAGTTGCAGCACACGCTGAATGAGCCCCCGATTGTGGGTTGATGTAGCGGCGCCGATCGGCAGATTACGCGTATCCGCGCGCGTTGCAGTCAAAGAATCCGCCATAAGCCGCGCCAGCGCTTGATTTCGACCATTTGCTCGAATTGCATAATATAGCAACCGCGCGCCTAAAGAATCTCGATCGACTTAACTTTTCGTGAGCATAGAAACGCAAAGTAATCGTCGGATGACTGGTCTTGAACGCTAAGACATGTTGCGCCGCGGAACTATTGTAGAATAGTCGAGCACGATCGGTCGAAGAACGCGCCGTTTCCCACGGCGCACAACCTCCGCGCATCCAGTTGCAATTGGGCCGCGGCTTTTCGTAAAGCCCCCATGCTCTACCCAAAAATATTCAAGCAACTGGAGCAGGCGCGCTGGAGCCTAGTTAGCGACGTTGAATGGCATCGCTTCGACGGATCTCGCCTAACTGATGAACAGTCGCAAACCATCAAGATGAATGCGATCACCGAGTGGGCGGCGTTACCGGCAACCGAGATGTTTCTGCGCGACAATCGCGACGACACGGATTTCTCCGCGTTTTTATCCGTGTGGTTTTATGAGGAGCAAAAACATTCGTTGGCGCTGATGGAGTATCTGTCGCGCTTTCGCCCCAACCTAGCGCCGACCGAAGCAGAACTCGCTGCCGTGCGTTTCGAATTCGACTCCGCGCCGGCGCTGGAAACCTTGATGCTGCATTTTTGCGGCGAAGTGCGGCTGACGCAGTGGTATCGCCGCGCCGCCCATTGGCATACGGAACCCGTCATCAAACGACTCTACGGCCTGATGTCCCACGACGAAGCGCGCCACGGTAGCGCCTATCGGCAATACATGTTGCGGGCGATCGACCGGTACGGCAACCAAGCGCGACTGGCTTTCGTTAAAATAGGCTTATTGATGACCAGCCGAAAAATCGGCAAAGCCATGCATCCGACTAATTTGCACGTCAATCGAAGTTTGTTTCCGAACGACACGGTGCAAAGCCGTCTGCCCGATCCGCTGTGGATGGATCGCTGGCTGGATGAGCAAATCTGCTTTGATAAAACCTGGGATGAGCGCGTGATTCACGTTATTCTGAAGAATCTATCGATCATTTGTAAACGCAGTTTTACGACGTCGCAAGACTTAAGCCGTTACCGAAAAGAACTCGCGTAATGTATTCGCGGCCGGATTTTGAATCGAAAATATGTTTGCCGACGGAAGCAGCGCAACGGGTGTCGTCGTTGCCGCGACCGCTAGTTTTCACCAATGGCGTGTTCGATATATTGCATCGCGGCCATGTGACTTATCTTGCGCAAGCGCGGGCACAAGGCGCGGGTATGGTTTTGGCGCTGAATTCCGATGCCTCGGTAAAACGCTTGAACAAAGGTGACGATCGGCCGATCAATATCCTAGCGGACCGCATGGCTGTCGCAGCAGCGCTATCGATGGTGGATCTGGTCACATTCTTTGACGAGGACACGCCGCTGAATTTGATTCTTGCCTGCAAGCCGGATGTGCTCGTAAAAGGCGGCGATTGGCCGGTCGAACAAATAGTCGGCGCCACAGACGTGCAAGGCTGGGGCGGAACGGTGCACTCTATTCCTTTTTTGCATGAGCGCTCGACGACGGCGATGCTGAAGAAAATTCGTGCGTGAGTTGCCTAATTTCCGCTGGCCGCAAAAAATCAAATGTGTCATTCCCGCGTAGGCGGGAATCCATAGTACGTCCGCAAAGCAAATGCCCAATGGTTTCCCGCCTACGCGGGAATGACAAGTCTTAAGTCTTTTTGTAACAAGTCGCGTTGTATGTCTGAAAATCTTCTCGAAAAACTCACCACCATCGTCGGCCCGCAAGCCATCCTCACCCAACCCGAGGCAATGGCGCCGCATCTCAACGACTGGCGCGGCCGCTATCATGGCGATGCGCTCGCTGTCGTCAAACCCAACAGCACCGAACAGGTCGCCGCGACCGTCAAGCTCTGTGCAGCAACGCGGACGGCCATCGTGCCGCAAGGCGGCAACACCAGCCTGTGCGGCGCGTCGGTGCCTTCCGAGAAAAGTAACGCGATCGTATTGAATCTCACCCGCATGAACCAAGTCCGTTCGATAGATTTGGATAACAACACGATCGCGGTCGAGGCCGGCTGCGTTCTCGCGCAGTTGCAGAAAATTGCGCGAGAAAATGATCGCTTGTTCCCATTGAGTCTGGCTGCGGAAGGTAGCTGCACCATCGGCGGCAATCTCTCAACGAACGCGGGCGGCACGGCGGTGCTGCGCTACGGCAACACGCGCGAATTGACCTTGGGGTTAGAAGTGGTGTTGCCGGACGGCGAGGTTTGGAGCGGATTGCGTGGCTTGCGCAAAGACAACACCGGCTACGATCTAAAGCAATTATTCATCGGCGCGGAAGGCACGCTTGGCATCATTACGGCCGCGGTGTTAAAACTATTTCCACAACCGAAATCGAATGCGACCGCTTTCGTCGGCGTCACCAGCCCATCGCAAGCGTTACAACTTTTCAATCAACTGCGCGCGAATTGTGCCGAGCGGCTGACGGGTTTTGAGTTGATCTCGCGCCCGTGCCTTGATTTCGTATTGCGCCACGTTCCCAATACGCTTGATCCGCTTACAACACCGTTCCCGTGGTACGTGTTAATCGAGTTGTCGGAAAGCGCCGTGTCGCTCAACGCCAGTGACATGTTGGAACAAGAACTCGGCTTCGCGCTTGAAAAAAGCGTGGCTGTCGATGCCGTCGTCGCAAAAAGCACCGCGCAAAGCCAAGCGCTATGGGCATTGCGCGAAAATATTTCCGAAGCGCAACGCTTTGAAGGCGCGAGCATCAAGCACGATATTTCGGTGCCGATCAGTTCCGTACCAGAATTCGTCACTCGCGCGAGCGCCGCGCTGGAAGCGGCGTTTCAAGGCATTCGCATCGTCGCGTTCGGCCATATGGGTGACGGCAATTTGCATTTCAACGTCAGCCGTCCGCTGGCGCAAAGCGATGCGGATTTTTTTGCGCAGTCCCATCACATCAATGAAACTGTCCACGATTTGGTGCATTCGATGAACGGCAGCATCAGCGCCGAACATGGCTTGGGGCAATTAAAGCGCGATGAGATTACGCGCTATAAAAGCAAGCTGGAGCTCGATTTGATGCGCACGGTGAAGCGCGCATGGGATCCACTTGGCATTATGAATCCTGGCAAGGTAATCTAATCGTCCCATATTCCGTCATTGCGAGCTGCCTGTATCGGCATGGCCGATACAGGCAGCTCGCAATGACAAAGCGGTAAGTTATTGTAGGACGAGGATAAGGGCTGAGGTTCGAGCTACTCCGATTTTGCGCTCTGTGAAAACTGATGTAGTAACGCCTTACGCACCATATGCACATGCTGACGCAAGGTATAAACCTGATTAGCGAATGCCAGCGGCGTGGGAATACGATGAGCGGCGCGTTCAATGCGCTCGATTTCGTTAAGCCATTCGGCGCGTGATTTGCTCTCGGGCTTACGCTGCGCTTCGATTTCGAGCATTTTCAGTTCGCCGTAGTAGCGAAAAATCCGGCGACGGATGCGCCATGAATACAAAAACGGCGCGATTCGAAATAGCGGAAACAGCAGCGCAATGATGGGCAGCAACATGAACACAAGTCGATCCACTAACGTCGCTGCCCAAAATGGCAGATAGCGCTGCAAAAACGGTTTACCGTTTTTGTAGTAACGCTCCGCCTCGCGAGAGAGTGGAATCTCAACACCGTTCGGCGTAGGGAACTGGCCGGCGCGCGCAAATAAGCCGGCTCCGCCGTGATTGGCGCTAAGGGCTTGTAGCGTCAAATCGATCAAGGCCGGATGAAAATCGTCGCGCGCGATGAGATTGGTACTCGGCGCAACCAGACTCATGTCCTTCGATGGAATGTTCTGCGGCAAATCGATGGTGCCGCGCGGCAAGGTTAGCGCCGATAAATACGGAAAACGGCGCACATAGGCTTCGGCCTGGGTGAAGTTAAACATTGCTAAGTTCGGGGTATAGAGCATCGTCCATACGGCACTCGACTGCGCCGGGCCCACGATGAAGACCGCGTCAACCTCTTTATTCAGCAGAGCCAGTGCCGCGTTCATACCGCCGAGCGGCGACAGTGAGGTCGGCGCTTCGGCAACACCGTGGGCGCGTAACAATTCCAACGCGAGTAGGCGTGTACCGCTACCTTCCGGACCGATCGCAATACGCTTGCCCTTCAGCTCTTCGAGGCTGGTAAGCGTTAAATCTTTTTGGTGGAACAACCATAGCGGCTCGGGATAGATCACACCCAACGACACCAAACCTTCTACGTCTTTACCTAACGTCACACCGCTTTGTATAAACGCGATATCGACGTTCTCATCACGATTTTGCAAGCGTTGTAAATTTTCCGCCGATCCGGCGGAGGGTTTGATGTCGAGGGTAATGCCGCTGCGTGCGAAGAAATCTTTATAACGCGCGGCGTATATTTGATAGGCGCCATCAGCCGGCCCAGTAACGATGGTGACATGGCTCGGCGGTGCCGGACGCATGAATTTGTAAGTCGCCCAAAATACTGCGAACAAGACCGCTAACGCGGCAACACCAATGATCACCGCGTCGTGCAGTGACAAATGCAAAAAGCGTTGCCATAGATTGCGCAACGCACTCACGGAATAGCCTTCGGCCTACGAGCCATTATCCATGCGCCTCTCCAGGCATGCATCACGTGGCGGCAGGTCCCGTCTTGGTCGCAGCCTGGGTGAGTTTCAAATATTTTTCGTGGAGTATTTCTTTGCTCTCGATCACTTCCGGGTGGGGAATGATGCATTCGACCGGACACACTTCGATGCATTGCGGCTGATCAAAATGACCCACGCATTCGGTGCAAAGTTTTGGATTGATTTCGTAAAACTCGATGCCTTGATAGATGGCATCGTTCGGACATTCCGGCTCGCAGACGTCGCAGTTGATGCACTGATCGGTAATCAACAAAGCCATCGCTAAATCTTGATTTTATCTTGCATGCGCTTAACCACAAGCGGGCTGACGAATTGGCTCACATCGCCGCCCATCGACGCGATTTCGCGCACGATCGTGGCCGAGACGAACATGTAATCATCCGACGGCGTCATGAAAACCGTCTCGACGCGCGGCAATAATTTGCGATTCATGCCGGCCATTTGAAACTCGTATTCAAAATCTGAAACAGCGCGCAGACCGCGCAGAATGACGTCCGCGCCCTGCTTCTTAAGAAATTCTGTCAACAATCCGTTGAAGCGAACCACTTTGATATTCGCGACAGGCGCGAGCAATTCCGTCGCAATCTGCACTCGTTCGTCGAGCGAAAACAACGGCCGCTTCGAGCTACTCTCGGCGATCGCGAGCACCACTTCATCGAATAATCGCGCGGCGCGCTTCACGACGTCTTCGTGACCGAGCGTGAGCGGATCGAACGTTCCGGGGTAAACAGCTCGGGTCATTTAGATTTCCTCGGCACGAGTGGGAGTCATGATTTGGAATTTTACTTGACCGGCGCGACTTTGTTTGAGGATTTTCCAATCCGGGCTCGCCTCGAAGCTAAGCTCGGACTCGGCATAGACCTTTGCATCGGGTGCTAGCCATGGCGTCAGCGATGCGAGGGCTCGATCGAGAATTCCTTGATTGAATGGCGGATCAAGAAAAACCACATCGAATGGGCGCGCCGTGCCGCGCAAATACTGCAATGCGTCCGCGTTGACCACGGTTGCATTATTCGCGCCCAGAAGTTGCGCATTCTCCTTAACCTGGCGCGCAACGATTGATGATTGCTCGACCATTACGACTTCGGCCGCACCGCGCGACAACGCTTCGAATCCCAGCGCGCCGCTGCCGGCAAAGAGATCGAGACACATTTTTTCATTGAGGTGCTGCCCAAGCCAATTGAACACCGTCTCGCGAACACGATCCGGTGTGGGCCGCAGCCCCGTGCTATCGGGAAATTCGATGATGCGGCTACGCCACAATCCGCCGATGATACGGATTTGGTTTGGCGCTTTGCGATTCATGAACGTCGTTGGCTAAATTAGAGCCGCCCCTCATCCCCTCCCTTCTCCCAGAGGGAGAAGGGAGTTAATCCCCTCTCCCTCTGGGAGAGGGTTAGGGTGAGGGAGGGCGTATAAATATCCCAAAGCGTTTCGCGCTACCAACATCCAACCGTCACTTAACCTCAACCTTCTGATCCGTCGAGTCCGGCAATCCCACAACAATGGTGACCATGTTATCGGGCACAACACGGCGCTTGAATGCATCCTTGATTTCCGCGACCGTGACCTGCTCAACTTTCTTCACGTAGTCATCCAGAAACGTCAGCGGCAATTTGTAAAATCCGATCAACTGCAAATACTCGAATTGCTTACGATTGCTATCGATACGTAGCGGAAAGCCGCCGCCGAGATTGCGTTTTGCATTCGCCAATTCTTCCTCGGTCGGACCGTTATCGATAAATTCCTTGATCGTCTCGCGCACGACCTGCAGTGCTTCTTTGGTTTGATCTTTGCGCGTCGCCAGCGATACGCGATAAGGTCCCATGTCGTGCATTGGCATGAAGTAACTCGACACGCTGTAAACCAATCCACGCTTTTCCCGCACCTCGTTAGTCAGCCGCGAAACGAAACCGCCGCCACCGAGAATAAAATTACCGACCAGCAGCGGATAATAATCCGGGTCGACGCGCTTGATGCCAGGATAACCGAGCATGATATGGCTTTGCGTCGATGGAAATTGGACTTCTTTTAACAACGGTTTGACGGGAATTTTCACCGGCGCAATCTCGGCGTGCGCGGCCTGGCTCTTCGGCAACTTGCCAGTTAATTTTTCCGCAATTGCTTCGGCTTCAGCGCGCGAAATATCGCCGATCAGCGCGACCACCGCGTTATCGAC
>JANOLP010000185.1:0-1816 GCA_031419835.1 Pseudomonadota bacterium
CCGACTACGGGTCCAACTACTATGGCGCTTACGTTCGAGATCCAGACGGAAACAAAGTCCATTTTGTTCATCGAGGCGAGCCTTGAACTCGCAATTCATGCGCATCGAGTCCAACAAGCTCATCTACCGGACCGTCAACGGTTCGTTTCGCCCGCCATCGTTGGCAAGTGATGGCGGGCGTTGAGCAACCGCTTATCGGCAAGCTCGAAAGAATCGCTTCTGGTGGGCACTGAATGCGATGGTTCGCCAGACCGCAACATTTTTCGAAATGCCGCTAAGCCGCCGCTCGTGAATGGCGGCATAGTGCGGAGAAGCGTGAATTGCGAGACCGCTCTTCGAAGGAGCACTTTATGGCCGTTCGCGTGAGCGCCACGCTTGAATTTCACTGAACAGTATGAATTGTATTGCTGCTATTCAAGAAATTGTCGGAGACGAAATCCCTTCGGCCCTTCAAAAAATACATTCGTCCTCGAACTCGCGACTTTGAAGGGTCAATCGGGAGTTCGGTCGAAACTTTTGGAAAGTGCGGTCGTTCGTCCAGGCATCGCACTGTTTTAAACCTCGCCGTCATACGAGAGTAGTGTTGACCACTAGTGTAGTGTTGCATTCTGTTTGCGACTTATGCGTAATGATGTAGATGCAAAATTTGCATGGCTGTAGGGGCAAACGGCCTCAATGCGTTGCGATATCGGCGTAATAACCGATTGTCATTCCCGCGCAGGCGGGAATCCATAGGGCGTAGTAAGGGTGCCGCAATCCCTGCGCTTACCCGTTTGGATCAGTTGTTGCCCGGGAAGCCGCCGCGGCCAAATGGATCCCCGCCTTCGCGGGGATGACACATTGGGGTTAAGCTATGTATCGTGAAAGTAAAAGTAGCATTAACTGTGAAACACTACGCTAGCAACGCGACAGGCACGTGAATCACGTTTATCTCGTCACGGAATCAACAAGCGTCAGTCTTTCACTAAGTACAACGAGATACACAAACCGACACCGACGACATACAACAGCCAAGTTTCTGATATGACGTACGGGTAAAGCATCAGCGCCACGCCGATCCATTTCACTTTCACGCGCGCCGATTTTTTGCCATAACGATAAGCGGCGAATCCGATGATGCCGAAGACGATGGCGGCGACAATATAGGTCGGGCTGGGAAGGATGAACCCCAAGGATTCAAGGGTCTTCAGTTCCTCCATCAGTTACGCTCTGTTCCGCTCAACACCGTTCGATGACACATACCGCATTATCGACCATCAGCGACCCGATGGTGTTGATGTGAAAGTGTCGGTGTTGGAAAAAACGCGATGCGTGCGCCGCAGTGACCTTTTGGAACGGCGCATAATGTCGCCACATTTCAAACGTGCGGAGGTAAATGTGCCTGATGATGATCGCTTGCTTTTCTCGCCCATCTCAATCGGCAAACTCACCCTAGCCGGTCGCCTGATCAAAACCGCGACCGCCGAAACGTGCGCCACGGCCGACGGCTTCGCCAATCAAGCACACCTCGACTTTTACGTGCCGATGGCCAAGGGCGGCACACCGCTGATCATCACCGGCAACATTTACGTCGGCCTGGACGGCAAATCGGCGCCACGCCAGTTGGGTGTGGACCATGACGACAAGATTCCGGCGCTCGCGCGCTTGGTTGATGCCGTTCACGCCCACGGCAGCAAAATGATTGCCCAGCTTAATCATTGCGGTCGCCAAGTCGTACCGCGCTTTGCCGGTACCCACGATCCGGTCTCGGCGTCCGACATTACGGAGCTTGTCACGGGCACGAAGCCGCGCCCGTTAAACGTCGGCGAGATTACAC
>JANOLP010000186.1:0-1945 GCA_031419835.1 Pseudomonadota bacterium
CAACAATACATCCGCGCCGGAGTGTTCGAAGAACGCGATCAACATAACCTTGACCGAGTCGCGCGAGCCGAACGCTGCGAAAGACAATACTTGATCTAGCAGCGCCCGCTCGCTGGGACCGATGCGATTCATATAACCCGCTATCGGTGGCGGCAGACGCGTGGGTCGGCCACTGCGTAGATTAACAAAGGCTTGCTGCATGGATGTTGCAAGAAATTTCCCCTCATCGTCTGTTTCTGCCGCAACGACGTTAAAGCCCAGCATCACATACGGCTTCTTGAGATCGTCAGACGGCTTGAACGTCGCGCGATAAATGGAGATCGCCTGCATCATGTGCGCCGGCGCAAAATGAGAGGCGAATGCATAGGGCAGACCCAAGGCGGCCGCCAGTTGCGCGCCAAACAGGCTCGAGCCCAGAATCCAAATTGGCACCTTGAGGTCGGCACCCGGAACGGCCCGCACGGCGCTCTCAGATTCCGACGAGAAATAATCCATCAGTTCGAGCACATCCTGGGGAAACTGATCGACATCGGCGTTTAGATTTCGACGCAACGCGCGCGCGGTGATTTGGTCGGAGCCGGGCGCGCGCCCGAGACCCAAGTCAATTCGCCCAGGATAGAGTGATTCCAAGGTGCCGAACTGTTCGGCAATGACCAGTGGCGAGTGATTCGGCAGCATGATCCCACCCGCGCCGACACGGATGGTCGATGTACCGCCGGCGACGTGGCCAATTAGGACGGCCGTTGCGGCACTGGCAATGCCCGGCATACCGTGATGCTCGGCTAGCCAGTAGCGTTGGTAGCCCCAGCGCTCGGTGTGCTGGGCAAGGTCGAGTGTGTGACGAAACGACTCGGCTGCATCGCTTCCTTCTTTGATGGGGGATAGGTCAAGGACGGAAAAGGGAATCATTGGTTTGATATGCTTGTCGTGATGGTTAGCGCAAGCTTAACCGTAAATGGGACGGTTTGTGCACGGCGCCGATGATGCTAATTTAGGTATGATTAGCGCATGTTACCTAATTGGGGTATGCGTCTGATTGCCGAGCGCGAAACCTGTCCCGATGCCCCGCCGCTACGCAAGCGACTGAGCGCGATGGAATAGCGATCACAGGTTCGCTTTTATATAACGGCTATGGGGCGTCGCGCGCATTACCACGTCTATGTCATTGAATTGTCGAAAGACGTTCTTTTTGAGCCTCGCTTCAAGAAAGCCAACCCCGACTATATTACCGGCAAGCCATGCGTCTATGTTGGCATGACCGGACTCGATCCGGATACGCGCTTCGATAAACATAAAGCAGGTATTCAATCCAATCGATACGTCCAGCAATTCGGCTTACGGCTATTGCCGACACTCTACGAAGTGTATAACCCGATGCCGTACGACGGCGCGCGCGACATGGAAGTGGAACTGGCCATTAGTTTGCGCGAAGCAGGATTCGGTGTGTGGCAGGCGTGAGGAGAACGCCGCACCGCTTTTTGAGCTGAACACCGGCCAAGCCGGACGACATTCTGTCGGCAGTAGATTCTATGCCGGTCGATCACTGAAAATTTGCGGTCGGAAATTTCGGCCATAAGTGTTCCTTCGAAGAGCGGTCTTGCAATTCACGGTCCTCCGCGGATTGCCGTCATAGCCTGATTTTTTAGCTGCCATTCACGAGGGGCGGCGTAGCGGCGTTTCGAAAAATGTTGCGGTCTGGCGAACTATTACATTCAGTGCCCGCCAGAAGCGATCCTTTCGAGCTTGCCGATAAGCGGTTGCTCAACGCCCGCCATCACTTGCCAACGATGGCGGGCGAAACGCGCCGTTGACGGTCCGGTAGATGAGCTTGTTGGACTCGATGCGCATGAATTGCGAGTTCAAGGCTCGCCTCGATGAACAAAATGGACTTTGTTTCCGTCTGGATCTCGAACGTAAGCGCCATAGTAGTTGGACCCGTAGTCGG
>JANOLP010000187.1:0-14393 GCA_031419835.1 Pseudomonadota bacterium
GTGTGACGAGTTCCTGAGTGCTGGGTTGGCCGAGCGAGAGCGCCGGAAATTCTCTCCTCCCCCTTCAAGGGGGGAGGTTGGGAGGGGGGATGGGTCAAGTTTCTATTTGGCCTGATACCCATCCCCACCCTAGCCCTCCCCTTGAAGGGGAGGGAATTTTTCGAATCTTCCGTGAAAGCGCGTGTACGGCTACAGGCCAGGCCCAGTCAAATGTAAACCTGTTAATATACGCGAATACGTGTGTTTCGCTCAAACCTTCGATGTCCTCCCCAAGTAAAATGTCACCTCAGGAGCTGCGCGCCAGCATTAGTTTGGCCGGCGTATTCGGTTTGCGCATGCTCGGTTTGTTCATTATTTTGCCGGTGTTTTCGCTTTACGCGATCGGCCTAGTTGGCGGACAAAGTCATTTGCTGGTCGGCATCGCGCTGGGTGCTTACGGCATTACGCAAGCGATTTTGCAAATTCCATTTGGCTGGTTATCGGATAAATACGGGCGTAAACCGGTTATTTATTTTGGTCTGATACTGTTTGCCATCGGCAGTTTTGTTGCGGCGTCGGCAGATAATATTTATCTCGTCATTGTCGGACGCTTGATTCAAGGCGCAGGGGCGATCTCGGCCGTGGTGCAGGCGCTCGCGGCCGACCTTACGCGCAGCGAACATCGCACCAAGGCCATGGCCATCATCGGCGCGACCATCGGCGTGTCGTTCGCGCTATCTATTGTTCTCGGGCCGGTGTTGAATCAATGGATCGGCGTGCCGGGCATTTTCGTGATCACCGGCGTGTTGGCCTTGCTCGCAATTATCGTCGTCGCGAAAGCAGTCCCGAACGAACGCATTGCCGATGACGCCAATCCGCGCCGAGTCGATAAGCAACTACTCGGCCCCGTGATGCGTGACGGACAGTTGCTGCGTTTGAATTTCGGCGTATTCGTCCTGCATGCGGGCATGACCGCCTTGTTCATCGTTACACCACTGATGCTTAAGCAGAGTGGGCTCGTGGCGGAACAACATTGGAAAGTTTATTTGCCGGTAGTATTGCTCTCTTTCGTATTGATGTTGCCGGCGGTGATGCGCGGCGATCGGCATGGCGCCGATAAACGCATTTTCGTCATCTCAATAGGTGTGCTGGCCGCAGGATTTTTAGTCTTAGCCGGGGCAGGGCAAAAGTTTTGGCTGCTGTGCCTTGGGCTGCTCATTTTCTTTACGGCCTTCAATATTCTCGAAGCGAGCTTGCCCGCTTGGATTTCGAAACTCGCAACTGCCCAGAACCGCGGAACAGCGTTAAGCGTCCACAGCATTTTCCAATTTCTTGGGCCCGCGTTCGGTGGTTACGCCAGCGGTTGGCTGCTGGATCACGCCGGGTCGGCCGCGGTGTATGTTTTTTGTGCCGCGCTTGCGATACTATGGTGGCTGGTGGCGTTACCGTTGCAGTCTCTGCCGCATGACAAAAAAGACGGCGAGACAATTGAGGTTATGGAGAGGAGTTAATTATGGCATCACTGAATAAAGTTATGTTGATCGGCAATCTCGGCGCCGATCCGGAAATGCGTTATTTGCCGAGCGGCGATGCGGTGGCGAATATTCGCATCGCCACGACCGAATCGTGGAAAGATAAAGCCAGCGGCGAGAAAAAAGAGGAAACGGAATGGCATCGCGTTTCGTTTTTCGGCAAGCTTGCGGAAATCGCTGGGGAATATTTGAAAAAAGGCAGCCCAGTTTACGTTGAAGGTCGTATTAAAACGCGCAAATGGCAGGACAAAGACGGCCAGGATCGCTATTCGACGGAGGTAGTCGCCGATCGCATGCAAATGCTCGGCTCGCGCGGCGGCATGGGCGCGCCAGCCGGTGGTGACGATTTGTCACAAGGCAATTCTGAAGAGCGCGGCAGTAGCGCGCGGCCAGCCAAAGCGCCCGCAAAAGCGGGCGCAAAATTCGACGATTTCGAGGACGATATTCCGTTTTAAGTGGGAAACTCCTTCCCCTCGAAGGGGAGGGTCGACTCAACTGTAGTGGATACAAGAGGCACCATGAAAATTCTGTTGGCAGATGATCACACGTTATTCCGCGAGGCGATGTTGCATCCGCTCGGGCAATTGGACGCCAACGCCGAAATTTTCCAGGCAGGCACTGCTACGCAAGCGTTGGCGATTGCCGAAGCAAAATCCGATCTCGATTTAGTTCTGCTCGATCTGAATATGCCCGGCATGGATGGTCTGAAGGCAGTGGCTACGTTTCGCGATCGTTTTCCCGAGCTGCCGCTGGTGGTATTGTCCGCAAGCGAAGAGCATCACGATATCCAAACGGTATTGGATGCGGGCGCCATGGGCTTCATACCGAAATCGTCGAGTACGCAAGTCATGCTTGGCGCGTTACGTTTGGTGTTGTCCGGTGGGCCCTACATCCCGCCAATGTTGTTGCAACGCGCCCAATACGCGATTGACCCGCCGAGCAGCACGACAGCGCGTCCGGCAGCGACCGTTGGTGGCGCCGAAGATTTGACGCCGCGCCAGTTCGAGGTGTTGGAGGCGCTTGCCGAAGGATTGTCGAATAAGTTGATCGGCCGCAAGCTCAACTTAAGCGAAGGAACGGTCAAGGTTCATTTGGCTGCGATTTTTCGCGCACTTGACGCAAAAAATCGCACCGATGCCGTTATCCGCGCGCAAGATCGGCTAGTCAAAAAATAATATTGTTGTTGTACTGAAGGCTATGGCGCGAGGCTACCCGTACTGGGGCGGTCATTGCTGCTGCATGACCGAGAGTCAGTAGTCGTGGGCATTCCGTCTGCAAGCACCTGTTGGTGCAGTCATCAACAAAGATTCTATTTCTGTGCGATGGCGTTACTGAGCGTTTGGCTTAATTGCGCGATCACGACCGGTTTGTGCAGTAAGGTCAGCTTGCTTTCGCGAACTTCACGCAATTGGTCAACGCCGGTGTCTCCGGTGACCAGCACCGCAGGCAGCGTCGGTCTGGTTGCCGCACGAATCTGAGCGATCGCATCGATACCGGTTGCACCACCGCGCAGCCGATAATCGACGACAATTAAGTCCGGTTGGCGTTGCGACTGCAGGATTTCTTCGATTACGTCTTCGACCGTCGATGCGCTAATGACATGACATCCCCAATCCGTTAACAGCAACTGCATCGCCTCTCGCACGGTCTGATCGTCGTCCAAAACCACGACGTAGCGACCCCGCAAATGCTTAATCTGCTGTTTGGTATTTTCTTTCGCGTCCACCGCGGTTGGCGCCGTAATACCGCGCGGCACAGCGACGCTGAAAATCGAGCCGCGGCCGACCTCCGAACGTAGGCGAACGTTGCAATCAAGAATTTTTTCGATACCCTTAACGATCGCAAGGCCAAGGCCAAATCCTTTCGCGCGATCCCGCTCGGGGTTGTCGACCTGATAGAACTCTTGAAATATTTTTTCCTGTTCATCATGGGAAATGCCACTGCCGTTATCGCGCACTTCAAGGCGTATGCGACCATCGCGCTGCTGTCGGCACACGACCAGAACTGTGCCGCCTTCGCCGCTATAGCGCACCGCGTTGGCGACGAAGTTTCGTGCGACGCGTTCAAGCAAGATCGGGTCGCTAAATAAATTCTCGCCGGACGCGCGCACGCGCAATGTGATGTTTTTTTCGTGCGCCGGCGGCGTGTAATCGGTGCGCAGCTTATCGAGCAATTGGTTCGCGCGAAAATGAATTGGCATGGCGTCGACTACACCCGCTTCGAAGCGAGAAATATCGAGCAATGAATTGAAGAGCGACTGCAGCGCTTCTACCGACGCATTGATGTTGTCGACAATGTTTCGTACTTCGGGGTAATAAATGCGCTGGCGCAACGCTTCTGAAAACAATGCGATCGCCTGCAGTGGCTGGCGCAGATCGTGGCTTGCCGTGGCGAGAAATTTCGATTTGGCGCGGTTGGCAATTTCGGCTTCTACTTTTGCGCGTTCCGCTTCATGCGTGGCATGCTCGGCTTTTGTGGTCGCCAACTCGGCGGCATGGGTTTGTGCTCTGAGTTGCTCGATCAGGTCGGAATTTTCGTAGCGCATCTTGAGCGTATCGACGACAAAGCGATTCTGTCGGCGACCGAATCCCAAGTACGACACTAGGAAAATGGAGCAAATGGCGGCAATGAGCCAATGAATCGGCTCGCCCATTATGGCGTGGCGAACGATACTGGGTAGCACAAGCACAGTCGCGAACGCATAAAACGCCGGCAAATAATAGCCGATCACGGTTACGCCACCCGCGCAGATTGCGAACAGGCAGCCGAGCAGGAACATTTGTAGCGGCAGCGAATTCGGCACGAACATCAAAAGGCCGACGCTACCCCAAATTGCACCGGCGCCGCAGGAACCCATTACAAAGCGCAATTTCCAGCGGTCGATGTCGTCGATAGACGGTTTTTGTCGATTAAATGTGAATGACCAGTAGGTGCGAATTGCCGTAGCGGTATAGAGCACCGCAAGCCAAGCTAACAGTAGCGAATGCGGAATCTCTTGCCACATGACGGCAACCAACAAAATTCCACCAAGAAATGCGGGAATTGCTCCCGGTAAATACTCGCGATAGGCGTAAACGATCTGCTCGTACAATAATTCACGTTCACGGCCGATGGCGTTCTTTTTCGCGTGCGAGCCGGAAAAATTATGCGCAAGGATGTCTGTGCTAAGCGAAAAAGCACGCAATTCTATGGGCCTAGGTTGGGGAGCTGGTTTGGCACGGTTCTGTACCGCAATGTATACCGAATCCCGTTGTTGCGTTACGCGTAGCAAGGGCGCGCAGTTTCGCTTTTGAATCCGCCGTCGGCAAAAAATCCGGGTCTTGGGCTAGATCGAGAATTTGTTCGGCCCAATCCTGTGGGCTGAGCCATCCGGTATCAGCGATCAGATCGAAGTCGTCGGGTTGATTGGGATTTTCAACACCAAAGGCGGTTTCGAGAATCCAACTCGATTGCGCGTCGCTCAATTCAATTTTTTGCAGCGCCGCGGATTCGCTACAGCTATTCGCCGCAGCCAAATTTCGTGCGCGTTGGACCAAAGGCGTATGCACCTGGATGCGCGGAATATGACGGATTCCAGCGAGCAGATAGGGCGCAAAGGGACTGTGAATCAGCATGCTGTTTTTCTGTGCAAGAAACAAAATTTCCGAAGAGATTATCTTCCCAATTTTGTGCACTTTCCAGTTGTTTTCTTGTTTGGTTTGCGCATTCACGAGCTTAGGTTGGATTTCGGCTAACGAAAAGCCATGGAGCGCGAGCCTTTCCAATACGTTTTGATGGTCTAACGTCGCTAGTCCGAGGCGACGAGCGACTTGACCTGCGATGCTGAACCCTTCGCTACCGAGTCCGGACGATATGGCGATAACGGGCATGATTTTCAAATAGATATTGTGAATCAGTGTTATGCCATAGGATCTTCGCGCCTCCTATATCACTTATGGGTAAGCGATCGCGAAACTATTACTTTCGATATAGGCCAAAAGTAGTAGTACCTTCGATATAGGCTAGAAGTTGTAATCCCTCAAAATGCCTTGACTCGTTAATTGCACTACTCAATAGTACGTTTCATGCAAATCTTGCGATTGGTAGTCAATTGAAACAGTTTTTTTTACTGCGAAACGTTCTGCGGTGAAGTTCGGCGGCATTCGCACCCGTATTTTGGTGATTGCTCTGTTGCCGGCGCTGATTATCGCGCTGGTGCTGGGCCTATGGTATCTGATCGCCGATTGGCGATTTATTCATCTGGGTGACCTAAGTTCGCGCGGAGGTGTCCCAGGATGGGGCTGGGCGATCGGCTTGAGTAGCCTGTGCTTGCTGCTCGGCGCGCTCGCGGCGCGCAAAATTGGCGGCCAGATTGCGCGTCCGGTGACCCAATTGGCACGAGCGGTGGAGCGCATCGGCAAGGGTGATTTCGATGTTGATCTGCCGTCGGGTTCCAGTGGCGAATTGGCGGTGCTCGAATCCGGAATTAAAGATATGGCCGCCAAGCTCAAGCATGGTCAGGAGCTTTTCGAGCAGCGCATCGAAGTGGCAACACGGTTACTAACCGCGCAAAAAGAGGAGGCGGAACGCGCCAATCTAGCGAAATCTCGATTTCTTGCCGCCGCAACCCACGATTTACGCCAACCGATGCACGCTTTGACGCTATTCGTCGCCGCGTTGAAGGAACGGATTCACTATCCCGAGGTGAGCCGGATCGTCTACAACATCGAATCGTCTGTTACCGCGATGCAGGGGATGTTCAACGCGTTACTGGATATTTCTCGGCTCGATGCGGGGGTACTGCAGGCGCATCCACGCGATTTTCATTTGCAGGCCTTGTTCGATCGATTGCTATTGGATTTTTCGCCCCACGCCATGGAAAAACAAATTCGCCTGAGCATCGTTCCCACCCGAGCCATTGTGCGGACCGATCCGGTGCTGTTAGAACGCATTCTGATGAACCTTATTTCGAACGGTATTCGCTATACGGTAGAAGGCGGGGTGGTAGTCGGGTGCCGTCGTGCCAAAGGTGGATTGCGCATCGAAGTATGGGATAGCGGCAAAGGCATTCCGGCCCATCGACAGAAAGAAATTTTTCAGGAATTCGTGCAGCTCAATAACCCTGAGCGAGATCGCAATAAGGGGTTGGGATTGGGGTTGGCGATTGTCGAACGAATGGCTCGGCTGCTCGGCACCGAGACAGAGATCAAGTCGATCGAGGACAAAGGCTCGGTATTCTCCATTAAGGTTTCACGTGGCAATGCGAAGCGGGTGATCGAGAAGTCGGCGTCGCCGATGCCGATCCGTCGCGACGAAATCAAAGGCGCGCTGGTCGTTTTCATCGATGACGAATCGACCATTTTGGAAGGGATGGAAGTATTGCTGCGCGATTGGGATTGCGAACCCGTAATCGCCGCAAGCGGCCTCGGCGCGTTAGCCGCGCTAGTCGCGGCCGGGCGACCGCCTGACATTATTGTCAGCGACTATCGTTTACGCGATCAAGAAAATGGTATCGATGTCATCGCGCAAATTCGCCGGCACTATGACTTGGATATTCCCGGCGTGTTGGTCAGCGGCGACACCGGGCCGGAATTGTTGCGCGAAGCAAAGGATAAAGGTTTGCGAATTTTGCACAAGCCGGTGCGTCCGGCGAAATTACGCGCGCTAATTGAACATTTAGTGAGCACCCCGCCCGGCGAAAACAACGCGCCAACTTATCGCGAAAACCTGCGGTAGACCAAAAGCCGCGCCCGATCAGCTTCGCAGAGCACTCGCTAGTACACGCGCAACATGCACCGCCTGACGCCCGCTGCCGTCGCGTATTTGTTGGCGGCAGCTCACGCCATCAGCGACGATCGTAGTGTGTTCATCGGACGCACGAACGGCCGGAAGGAGATTAAGCTCCGCCATTTGCATCGAAACGTCGAAGTGATCTGCATCAAAACCAAACGAACCGGCCATGCCGCAGCAGCCCGATTGAATCGTTTCCATTTTGAGATCCGGAATTAAACCCAATACGCCTTCAACGGCACCCATGACGCCAAAGGCTTTTTGGTGGCAATGGCCGTGCAGCAATACCCGTGGCGGATAGACCGGATACAAGGTCAAATCTAAGCGACCTTGTTGACGTTCCTGAAACAAAAATTCTTCAAACGTGTAGGAGTGTTTGGCCAGCTTGTCGGCGTTGGCGTTACTTAAGAGCGAAGGAAATTCGTCGCGTAATGTGAACACGCAGGAGGGTTCGAGCCCGACGATCGGAAAGCCTTCGTCGACGTAGGGCAGCATCGCATCAACGAGGCGTTGCGCTTCTTGTTTGGCTTGATCGATAAGGCCCACACTCAAAAAAGTGCGGCCGCAACAAAGCGGGCGATTACTATTTTCCGAGCGCGGAATATGGGAATGATAGCCCGCCGCGCGCAATACTCGAAGCGCGGCGCGCGGGTTTTCCGGTTCGAAATAAGTGTTGAACGTATCGACAAATAGTACAACGTCACGGCCGGCGATAACGGGCGTTCGAGCGCCGCGATTGACTCGGAAATAATCGGATCGCCACAGCGGTAAGGGTCGGCGCGCACTTAGGCCGATGTATTTTTCACTCCAATGGGCAAGGCGAGGTGAGCTATTGCGCAGATTTAGTAGCCCGCTGATCTTGGCCGCATAAGGCGCATAGCGCGGCAAGTAAGCAACGAGTTTATCTTTGATTGATAAACCGTGTCGTTGTTGTTGCTGATGCAAAAATTCGATTTTCATTTTTGCCATATCGACGCCGGTCGGGCACTCGCGCTTGCAGCCTTTGCAGGAAACGCACAGGTCGAAGCTTTCGCGCATGGCGTCGGACGCCATCGCATCGGCGCCAAGTTGCCCCGATAATGCGAGCCGCAGGGTATTGGCGCGGCCGCGCGTGGAATGCTGTTCGTCGCGTGTGACGCGGTAGGACGGGCACATCACATCGGCGTCGAATTTACGGCAGTGACCGTTGTTGTTGCACATCTCGGTCGCATGCGCCAGCGAGCCTTGGGCCGACCAATCGAACACCGGCTTGATTTCGATGTGACGATACTCAGGTTTAAAGCGGAACAAGCTTCGATCGTCTTGCTTGCTCGGCCGTACAATCTTGCCGGGGTTCATCAATCCAAGAGGATCGAACAGTTGTTTCACTTCCACGAGTGCCGCCGTTAAGCGTGGTCCGAAGAAGGGCGCGATCCATTCGCTGCGCACCAGGCCATCGCCGTGCTCACCGGAATACACGCCTTTGTATTCGCGCACCAATTCGCAGGCCTCTTCAGCGATTGCTCGCATTTTGTGCGCACCGTCTTGCTTCATATTGAGAATCGGCCGCACGTGTAACGTACCGACGCTGGCGTGGGCATACCAGGTGCCGCGCGTCCCGTGCTTCTCGAACACCTGCGTCAGACGTTGCGTATAGTCAGCAAGGTGTTCCAGCGGCACGCAGCAGTCTTCGATGAAGCTCACCGGTTTGCCATCGCCTTTCATGCTCATCATGATGTTGAGGCCGGCTTTGCGCACGTCCCACAAGGACTTCTGTTGGCTTGCGTCGGTCAGTTTCACCACGCTATCCGGCAAACCTAAGTCGCCAATTAGCGCAACTAATTCATCGAGCTTGCGCAATTGTTCCGTGGCTTCCTCACCGGAAAATTCGACTAACAGGATTGCCTCGGGTTCGCCAAGCAAGGCGGCGTCGATGATCGGCTGAAACGACGGATTGTTCCGTGCAAGATCGATCATGGTGCGATCGACCAATTCAACCGCACTCGGACCGAGGTTGACGATGTGCTGCGTTAACTCCATTGCGCGATAAAACGTCGGAAAATTCACGACGCCCAGTGCCTTGTGATTCGGTAGCGGCGAAAGCTTGAGTTTCAAGCGCTTAAAATAAGCGAGCGTACCTTCGCTGCCGACCAGCAAATGTGCCATGTTCGGCCATTCGGTGTTGTAGTGCAGCGGATCTTGCGGCTCAAAAATATCCAAGTTGTAACCCGCGACGCGACGCAACAAGCGCGGAAAGCGTACGCGAATTTCATCGGCCTCACGCGTTGCGATGGCGCGAAAACCAGCGACGATTTCACCGGCCCGTCCCGCGAGCGGCTTATCGTCTAATTCAGAAAACCAGGCGACATGGCCGTCGGAAAGTATCGCCTCGATACCTTTGACGTTGTGCACCATATTGCCGTAACGAATCGAGCGGCTGCCGCAGGAGTTGTTTCCGGCCATGCCGCCGAGCGTGGCTTGTGCGCTGGTGGAAACATCCACCGGATACCACAATCCATGCGGCTTCAGAAAGGCATTGAGTTGATCGAGGACAACGCCGGGCTGAACCTCGATTTCTGTCGCACCGGGTTCAAACGCAAAAATTTGATTTAGGTATTTGCTGTTGTCGATCACCAGCGCGGCGCCGACGGTTTGGCCGCACTGCGAGGTTCCTGCGCCGCGCGGCAAAATTGGGATATTTTCTTCTCGCGCAATTTGCAGCACAATCGCAACGTCTTGCTCGGTTTTTGGCACAACCACGCCGACCGGATCAATCTGATAAATCGACGCGTCAGTGGCATAGCGGCCACGCGATGCCGCGTCGAACAATACGTCTCCTTGGATTTCTCGCCGTAGCCGTTCGACTAAGTTGGATTGTTTGGTCCCCATTGGGCGATAATATCACCGAGCATTTCAACCATAGAGCGAATTTTATGAGTTATCCAAGCGGCCGTCATTTCTTGCAAATCCCCGGCCCGACCAACGTGCCCGATCGGGTTTTGCGCGCGATGGATCGACCAACGATTGATCATCGCGGCCCTGAGTTTCAACAGCTTGGTTTCGACGTGTTGAGCGGCATGCGGGATATTTTTCAGACTAAAAATGCAGTCGTGATTTATCCCGCTTCGGGTACGGGCGCCTGGGAAGCCGCGCTGGTGAATACGCTCTCGCCAGGCGACAAAGTCCTGATGTACGAAACCGGGCAATTCGCGTCACTGTGGTGCGAGTTGGCACGCCGGCTCGGCCTGGAGATTGAGCTGGTGAGCGGCGACTGGCGCAGTGGTGTCGACGCCATCGACGTTGAGCGGCGCTTGCATGAAGATCGCGATCGCACCATCAAGGCTGTCGCGGTCGTGCATAACGAAACCTCGACGGGCGTAACGAGCGATATTCCCGCGGTTCGTGCAGCGATCAATCGAGCCGACCATCCCGCGCTGTTGTTAGTCGATACGATTTCGTCTCTTGCCTCCATCGACTATCGCCACGACGAATGGGGCGTCGACGTGACAGTCGGTGGCTCACAAAAAGGCTTGATGTTGCCGCCGGGTCTGAGCTTCAATGCCCTATCGGAAAAAGCGCTCGCCGCCAGTCAAGCGTCGACATTGCCCAAATCTTATTGGGCATGGGAGCCAATGCTGAAGGCGAATAAGAACGGATTTTTTCCCTACACACCCGCCACCAATCTATTGTTCGGCCTGCGTGAAGCCATCGCGATGTTGAAAGATGAGGGATTGGAAAATGTCTTCGCTCGACACCTTCGCCACGCCGAAGCGACGCGCCGTGCGGCGCAAGCGTGGGGCCTGGAAGTCCTGTGCAAAAATCCGAACCAATACAGCCCAAGCCTGACCGCCCTCATGATGCCTGCCGGACACGACGCGGACACGCTGCGTAAAATCATTCTCGAGCGCTACGACATGTCGTTGGGGATGGGACTTGGAAACCTCGCCGGGAAAATTTTCCGTATTGGTCACTTAGGCTATTTCAACGACTTGATGCTGGCCGGCACTTTGTCGGGTATTGAGATGGGGTTGATTGCCGCTAAAGTGCCGATCAAACCCGGTGGCGTCACGGCCGCATTACACCTTATGGTTGAACGAGCGTAAAAAAAGCTCGCCTAATCCCTTGCAATCGCGTATAACGCCACAATATCTACGATATCGATCATGTCTTTGGGATCGTCCTCGCGTATCACCTTGCGGTGTCACTCCGGTCCAATTCCACAGCCTCGTTAGATGCTTAGCGCAAACCTGCGTTAGGTCACGCCCTATTCGGAGGACATTATGTCGACCGGCACAGTAAAATTTTTCAACCCCGCTAAGGGATTCGGATTTATCCAGCCAGATGATGGCGCAAAAGACGTATTCGTCCACATTTCCGCCGTTGAGCGCGCGGGTCTTGGTAGCTTAAACGAGAACGACAAATTAACGTTCGACGTGGAAAAAGGCGACAACGGCAAACTGTCTGCCGTGAATCTTAAGAAAGCCTAATTTTTCAACCGGGCAATCGCTGCCTGGATATTTTTACCAGCCGCTCGCGTTAACCGCGAGCGGTGATTTCGAGTAATTATGAAAGGTAATGCATGGCGAAGGAAGAAACCATTGAAATGGAAGGTCAGGTCAGCGAAGTGCTGCGTAATACCCAGTTTCGCGTCACGCTGGCGAATGGCGTAGAAATTACTGCGCACGCGTCCGGCAAAATGCGGCAACACCGCATTCGAATTTTGGCCGGCGACAAGGTGACGTTAGAAATGTCGCCCTATGATCTGTCTAAAGGGCGCATTAATTTTCGCCACAAAGATGAATCGGTCGCAAGGGCAGCACCGCACCGGCCATTTAAGCGGTAAAGTGCATTTTCTCGTACCGATGACTTGCCTCCGGGACGACACTAATACACAACCTGGCAAGTAAAATTCGAGCAGTGGAATTGCTCGCATATCTTTCGAAGGCAATGGCCTGAGAGTCAGGCAGCTATTGCCTCTCGGCATGGCATGCCCGGAAAGCCGCTCTGGTTGTGCCCCACAGGCTAACGCCTTCGAAATTACTTCTGCGGATAGCCCAACGTGCCGAGAATAAATCGCGCCGAACCATAGGCGAGCCACGCCATGAATCGTTCCAAGAATGGGCGTTGTTTCCATTCCTTTAAGTCGACGGGAACTGCGCCGTCGTGAATCGCGGTAAGCAGGCTGTGGCGCAATTGCGCCGAGAAGCTGGCGTCGCGCACGATGACATTCGCTTCGCGCGACAACATAAAGCTGAACGGATCGATATTGCTCGAGCCGACCGTCGCCCAATCGCTATCGATCACAGCAACTTTGGCGTGCATAAAACTTTTGTGATATTCGATGATTTCGACACCGCCGGCGAGTAGCGAACCGTACAACGCGCGCGTGGCATGATGCAGCATTCGATATTCGACTTTCCCCTGCAGCATCAATTTCACTTTCACGCCGCGTGATGCCGCAGCAACTAGCGCGCGGCGAAATCCCAACCCTGGAAAAAAATAGGCGTTGGCGATGATGATCTCATCGCGCGCGTTTTCGATCGCATCGAGATAGGCTTCTTCAATATCGTCGCGATGCCGCAAGTTGTCGCGAATCACCAGCGCCGCGAGGTGCGTCCCGCGCGGCGGCGCCGGCGGCACATTTGGAAACATGCTGCGAATGCGCGTACGTGCCCGAGTCCACGATAGCAACAACCAAAGTCGATGCACGATCGGGCGCAACTCTTGCACCAACGGCCCCATCACTTTCACTGCGTAGTCGTAGCGTGGCGGCGTATGGTGCGGCGTGTTGATATCGTCGATGATATTGATGCCGCCGATGAACGCCGTGTGACCGTCGATCATCGCAATTTTGCGATGCATGCGGCGCAGCCGGTAACGGCGAAAACTGAAGCGGAACGCTTCGGTGCGATAGATGAATACTTCGACGCCGCTTTGCAGTAATTCATCCGCCATTTGCGGTGGAAAAAAATCGTGGCTGCCGAAGCCATCAACCACCACTCGCACGACGACATTGCGTTGCGCTGCTCGACGCAATGCCGCTGCTATGCGCTGGCCCGCCGTGTCGTCGGCGAAGATGTAGGTTTCTAGATGAATTTCAGTGTGTGCGGCGTCGATCGCGGTTTCAAGCGCCGGGAAGAAGTCCGTACCATTTTTTAGCAGGGTAATCGAGTTACCCGCGACGTAACGAGGTGTAGCCAAAACGTCTTAAGGCCGGCTGACGTGAGCCGAGAGCGCGGCGTGATCCGACAATTTCGACCACGCTTTTCCATGCATCAGGCGCGCGCTTTTCACGCGCAGGCCGCGCACATAAATTCGATCTAAACTGAGTATCGGCAAGCCGGCCGGAAAGCTGCGCGCGGGCCGTCCGCGGGTGGTTTCGAACACTTCATGCGCGTCGAGGCGTTCGCGTAGCAAATGACTCAACTGCTCGCGCCAATCGTTGAAATCGCCGGCGATCACCAATGGCGCGTCGCGCGGAACCATGCGGTCGATGCGGTCGCACAACGCGCGCGCTTGCTGCGCACGCCAGCGCGAAAACAACCCGAGATGCACGCAGACGCAATGCAAACGCTCGTCCCAACCGGGGATGTCTAACTCGCAATGCAACAAGCCGCGACGTTCGAGTGGATGCGCAGACACGTCTTCATTTTCCCAACTCACAATCGGAAAGCGACTCAGAATCGCATTGCCGTGATGGCCTTCTTCGTAGACGGCATTTTTGCCGTAAGCAAAATCGCCCCACACCGAATCGGCGAGAAATTCGTGTTGCGGTGCGGTCCACAGCGTGTGATTTATTCCGTGAACTTCGTTCGAGCCTTGCACCTCTTGCAAAAAAATCAGATCGGCATCGAGCATGCGCAGGCGATCGCGCACGTCGTGCAAAATCGCACGCCGATTGAAATTCGAAAATCCCTTGTGGATGTTATAAGTCGCGATGCGTAAGGTTTCGATCATTTCGTTTTTTCTTTACGACGACAAATCATTCGCCCAGCCGGCGAATTGCGGCAACAACATAATGGCCTCGCGATTGCTCCAAGAAAACACTTTTTCCGCCGCTTCCTGCCAGGGCAACCACACATATTGTAAATGTTCGCGCGGCGCAATGGTGATCGGTATTTTTTTCGCCAACGT
>JANOLP010000188.1:0-15771 GCA_031419835.1 Pseudomonadota bacterium
CTTTTTGCCGACCGGCGCATTAAGATTTTCGGTTTGTTTTTTTCCGACACGTAGTTTGTCCATCAAACTGGCCAGGCCACCGGGCAAAAACATCACGACGATGACAAACAGCGCGCCAATAAAATACAACCAGTATTCGACAAAATTCTCGGAGAAAAAAGTCTTGGCGTAACTGACTACCAACGTGCCGTAGACTGCACCAGGCAACGACAGTCGGCCACCCACCGCGGCGTAGATCACCATTTCGATGGAGGGCACGATGCCGACCAGCGAAGGTGAAGCCAGGCCCACCTGTATGGTAAACATGGCGCCGCCTATAGAAGAAAACACGGCGGCGACGGCGAAAATGAATGCTTTAAACATCGCCGGGTCATAGCCGGAAAAACGCACGCGATCTTCGCGATCGCGAATCGCCACCAAGACCTTGCCGAGCCGACTTTTCAAGATAAACCGACCAATGATCACGGTAAGCAACAATAGTCCCGCCGTGAGGTAATACATGACGACCTTGGCATTGTCCTGATCGATATCGACCCCCAAGAACGTCTTGAAATCCGTAATGCCGTTAATGCCACCCGTGTAGCCTTGCTGACCAATAATAACGATTGCCATGATCCCGGACAACGCCAGCGTGATGATGGAAAAATAAACTGGACCGACGCGTTTGCGGAAATTGGCGTAGGCCAGCGCGAATGCGAGTACGGCCGGAAGAACGACGATAGCCGGCAGAGTGAACCCGATGTAATGAAACGGCTCCCACCACCATGGTAGCCTTTCCACGCTGTTCCAAGACATAAAGTCAGGTAACCCGGCCTGGCCGAAGAAAGCCGATAACGCGGTACTGGAAGACGAATCGGCGTTAGCCGCCGCCTCTAGTTTAAGGAACATCGCCATCATGTAACTACCGAGACCGAAGAATGCCCCTTGGCCGAGACTCAATATCCCGCCATAGCCCCAAATCAGCACGATGCCGACGGCGCAGAAGGCGAAGCTAAGATATTTTGCCGCCAGGCCAAGCCTGAATATTCCCAGCGAAAATGGAATCACCGCGAGCAGCAACAGAGCCAAAATGATCACCGCGTGGCGATTGATAAAATCCCACAGCGCAGTTGGTTTTAGTGAGGACGCCGAACTCGCCATTAGCGCCTCACCTTGGTTGAAAACAGACCATTCGGGCGGAAATAAATGACGACAATCACCAGCAACAAAATGCTTGCCCGCGCCATCGAGCCGCTCATGAAATATTCAAACCAGGATTGCATTTGCCCCATGATAAAGGCCGATGCAATGGTTCCTAGCAAACTTTCAACCCCACCGAATACCACGACTATAAACGTATCGACAATGTAAGCCTGGCCGGTCACCGGCCCGGTGGAAGCGAGCATGGTAAACGAACTGCCGGCGATCCCCGCCAAGCCGCAGCCCAAGGCAAAGGTAAAGGCATCGACGCGCTCGGTATTGATGCCCACGGCGCCGCTGATGGCGCGATTTTGCGTCACGGCACGAATACGCAAGCCCCAGCGCGTCCGGTATAACAACCAATAGACCAAGACCGACGTCACGATCGCCAGGCCGATAATGAATATTCTGCTTAAGGGAAACGACAAGGTTTCCGTCATCTGCCAGGCACCTTGCAGCCACGACACGGTCGGCACTTCGACTTCTTTCGGACTAATAAACTGGCGAAAGATTTGTTGCAGGATCAAACTCAAACCCCAGGTCGCGAGCATGGTATCGAGCGGGCGCTGGTATAGAAAGCGTATCAACCCTCGCTCCAGCAAATAGCCGAACGCGAAGGTCACGAAAAATGCGAGCACGATGCCAATGAGAAAATAAACGCCCATGGCATTCGGAAAGTAGGTCTCAAACAACAGCGCGACGCCGTACGTGGTGTAGGCCCCCATTGCCATCAACTCACCGTGGGCCATGTTGATCACACCCATCAAGCCAAAGACAATCGCCAAGCCAAGTGCCATCAACATCAATATCGTGAATACACTTAAGCCGGTGAAGGCCTGCATCACAAGCATATCCAAGTTCATATACTCATCTTTCTTATTTTACTTACAGCCCTAGTTTTCATCTTGGGTCGTCTAGTCACTCGAGAAAGCAAAAGACGTAAGCCGCCGTGAGCGGCTTACGTCTGGCACATCATTGGACAGTTCGGTTACAACTTCGGGAACGGGTTAGGTTCAATCAATCCGGATTCGTAAATCATATCCACTTGGCCATCTTTATTGAATGTCCCGATGCGGGCGTGCTTCCAAAGGTGATGGTTCGATTTGTGGAACTTGATCTTGCCTTCCGGGCCGTCGAACTCGAGATCTGAAGAGGCGGCGATGACTTTCGGAATATCGAAACTCTTCGCTTTTTCCGCAGCCAGCTTCCACATGTACACCGACGTGTAGCCACACGAGAGGGTATCTCCGGTGGGTCGATTCGCGCCGTATTTGGCTTTGAATGCCTTGACGAATTTTTCGTTTGCCGGATTTTTTAGGCTTTGGAAATAACCCATGCAAGTCAACGAACCGACGGTATTTTCCGCGCCGATGCCCGACACTTCTTCCTCGGAAACGGCGAGCGAAAGAATCGGCTGAGTGGCGCCCTTGATCCCGGCTGCATTCAATTGTTTGAAGAAGGCAACATTACTACCGCCGACGGTACAGTTCAGAATTACTTCCGGCTTAGCGCCTTTGATCTTGTTGATCGCCGAAGAAAACTCGATATGGCCAAGTGGGTAGTAATCCTCGCCTACTAGCTTGCCACCAAGGCGGGTCAGCGTTGCTTTTGCGATCTTGATGGTGGTGCGTGGCCAAATATAATCGGAACCGATCATGTAGAAGGTCTTGCCTTTGTTTTTGTACAACCACTCCATCGCGGCAATCACCGATTGCGTCGCTTCCTGGGCGGTGTACATGATGTTGGGCGAGACCTCAAGCCCTTCGTAGTACGTCGGGTAGTAGAGCAGGCCCTTGAGTTTTTCGAATACCGGCAGAACCGCTTTGCGGGACGCCGACGTATAACAACCAAACACGGCAGCAACCTTATCCTTTTCGATTAGCTTGCGCGCTTTTTCGGCAAATGTTGGCCAATCGCTGGCGCCATCTTCAACCACTGCTTCGATCTTGCGACCCATCACGCCGCCAGCGGCATTGATTTCTTCAATGGCAAGCTGTTCGGCATCCACAACGGATTTTTCGGCAATGGCGATGGTTCCCGTCAACGAATGCAAAATACCGACTTTGATAACATCTTGAGCAAACGCATCCTTGCTGATAATCCATGGTCCTACGGCTGCTGCCGCGCCGATCGCAGTCCCAGCCTTAATGAAATCACGCCTGTTGGCAAAACTCATAGCAAAAACTCCTCTATTTTTGGTAAAGATTTAGCCACGACAGTCTTCAACGACGATCGCGCCTCCGAAAAAACTTCCCTCTGACGTAGCGTCTATTTCCCCAAAGCACGAGTCATGCCATCCGACGCACGCAAAAACAAAGCCAACCAGCAATCTACATTGCCAATGGGCTCCTGTGCCGTATCCCTCGGCCGACATCGTTGGCGGCCAGGGAAATTCATAATCTCGATAGACGGTTCGTCTTCCTCTAACTTACCGCGAGAGCTTTAACTACGTCAAGTAATTTTTGTGTGCGCCGCTGCGGTGCATGATTTTTGGCCACGCACAAAAATGAACAGCGCCAGAATCGCTGAAAGATATTTCGTAGCCACTTTAGCGCTATCCAAAACGCTTCTGCGTTGGTTATAATTGACTTCCCTCGAAGTGCGTCGCGATCCGTCCCAAGCTGATTACGCGCTGCGTATTCAACTGTTAGGGCATGCATGAACCAACAAAACACTCCACTGAGAGTGGGTATTCTTTTTTCGAAAACTGGAGTGACTGCCGGTATCGAATCGTCTCAGCTTCAAGGAACGCTACTCGCCATTGAAGAGATCAATGGCGCCGGCGGCATAGACGGACGCGAATTGCAGGCGGTCTACTACGATCCTTGCTCGTCGCCCAATACTTACAAAGCGCTTGCCGAAAAATTGATGGCCGAGGATGGCGTTCGCGTCATCTTAGGATGCTATATGTCGAGCGAGCGCAAAGCAGTGCTACCGGTCGTCGAGCGCGCCAATGGCTTGTTGTTCTATCCGACACTATACGAAGGGTTCGAGTATTCCCGCAACGTCATCTACACCGGCGCCGCGCCCAATCAAAACAGCGTTCAGCTTGCGGAATACATGATGCGCAATTTCGGATCGCGGGTTTATATGGTCGGTTCCGATTACATCTATCCCTACGAATCGAATCGCATCATGAGCGATCTGTTGCTCGAACGCGGCGGCGAAAAAGTCGGCGAACGTTATGTCAAACTCAACGCGCGCGAGGAAGATTTTGCAGACGTCTGTGCCGACATCAAGAATAAGCGTCCAGACTTTATTTTCTCTACGGTAGTCGGTCAAGCCACAAAATATTTCTATCGCGCCTATGCCGATGCCGGCCTCGACCCCTCGACAATGCCCATCGCCAGTCTGACCACCAGCGAAACCGAAGTGCGACAAATGAGCGAAGGCATCGCGACCGGGCACATTACCGCCGCGACCTACTTTCAATCGATCGATAGCGAAAACAATCGTCGGTGCGTCGCCAAAGCCAAACACCGCTTCGGCGAAGATACTGTCACCAACATGTGTTGGGAGGCGGCTTATTTTCAAACCTATTTGCTAGCGTCTGCATTGTCCTCTGTGGGCGGCGATAACGTTCAACAATTGATCCCCGCGCTGCTGGATTCCGAGTTTCTGGCACCGCAAGGCATGGTTAAAATCGATGCCGAAAATCATCACGCCTACCTCACGCCGCGCATTGGTCGCGTGCGTAACGACGGACAATTTGATATTCTGCACGAAGCAAAACAACCAGTGAAACCCGATCCCTACCTAGTTGAGCATTCGCTGGAAGATTGGTCGGCACGAGTTACGGCAATTACCTCTTAACGGTATGGGGAACGAATGAAACCCTTGTCTGGCACTTCACGATTACTGCGCGACCTGCGCTCTTTAAGGGTCGTCGTATTCCATCCAAGCGACCACGACGGCGAGGAAATCATTCGTCAATTGCAGCGTATCGGCTGCCAAGTAAAAGCATTTTGGCCGCCACTGGAAAAATTGCCGGACGACACGGATTTGGTATTTCTCGCCGTTCGCCCCGAATCTATTGGGCAAGATTTTTCGTGGCTCAAGATGGAAAAAACGCCACCACTAATCGCCGTGGTGAACTACGAAAATCCCACCGTCATCGAAGCGGTGATCAAGGTCGACGCCCATGGCGTGCTCGCGTCCCCGGTAAAGTCTTTCGGCTTACTCACCGCGATGGTCGTCGCCCGGCAGCTCGCCGCAAAGGAACAGGAACAAGCCAAACACATCGAACGCCTCGAACAACGTCTTGGCGGCATCCGCAAACTCACCAAGGCCACAGCCATCCTCATGGATACGCGCGGTCTCTCGGAAGATCAAGCCTACGAAATTATTCGCGAACAAGCGATGAGCAAGCGCGTGACCACCGAAGAAATCGCGACGGCGATTATCAATGCCAATGAAATTTTGGGTTACAAGGGAAAATCAGCCGCCGTGGTGCGCGAAGTGGATTTTCGCGACAAGCGCAGCAAATCCACTGGGAGATTAAGACACGCCCCTCACGTGCGCGCGCATTCAATAGCGCCGTCAATGCCCTGGAAGCCGCACCAATATTGGCTCTCAGGCCATTCCTAGCGCTATTGAATGAAATCGCAACAAACGCTGGTCGATGCCGATCACTCAACCAAACGCGCGACGCTGGCCCAACTTGTTAAAAACAAATCCTTGCACACTTCCCAGCACGAGCCAGAATACCCCTGCCGTGAACAGCGCCATGATGGCGAAACGCTGCGTGAGTTCGGGCGGAAGAATGGTGGTTTGTCCCGGTACCGGCTGCGGCGCGCCAATCAAGTGCGGCAGCAGTATTAGTACGATGCCCACCGGAATCCAAATCGCTTTCGAGTGAGACCGGGCATACCACCAGGCACCCAAGGCCAACGCAGTCGCTAGCGCCGTGCTGACCCACCAGATTTGGCGCGCACCCAAATCGGCATAGGGCGATCCCGGCGGCCCGGGCGGTAACCCGATGGCCGGCGCGAGTTGAAATATCAGGAACCCGGCGATGCCCAAACCCAATCCGGTTTTCCAACCGACGCGGCGTAGTTGTGAAAAGACCGCGCCCAACAACAACGCATAGCCGATGGCAGTGAGGACCGTGGTCACACCGGTATAGAAGGTTCGTTCGAATCCGTCCTTCGGTTCCCAAGTGGATGCGCCGTGATCGTGCGCCGCCGCCGCGCTGGCAGCCGCAGGCGGCGCGCTGCCTTGCTCATAGATTTCAGCTTGCGCAATTAATGGCGCCGTGGTGAACATCTGCACGAAGGTCAACAATGCGCCAGCGATCGATCCGGCAATCACCGCCGACAACACCATATGCCGAAATGACCGTTGAGCACCTAATGGCATGGAAATACCATAGAGTGACGCGTATCGTGGGCGGCGTTATGAGCTACGGTGAGATTGGAAAAGCCGACGCCAAATAGTATGACCGCGCCCAAAACAGCGGAAAATAGCGCTGGCCATTTGCTACCGACGCCAGCGCTGTCGTCGAGCTGTTCGCCCACCACAAGAGCGGATGACGTGACGATGGTGCTATCGATGGATTGTATTGTCATGATGATAATCTCCTGAAGATGAAAACAACTTCGCGATTAATTAATCCTTAGCTTTGAGCGGGTATTTCCACAATTTCGTAGCCCGAAGAGGACTGTGGATATTGGCTCTCAAGGCATCATTGCCCGAGAGCCAATCCCCGCCCGCCTCGTAGCAATGCCGTTATCGCACCTGCAAAAAATGATTCGCGATCAGTTAAACTAAGTGGGAATTTGACGAACTATCGCCATCCACCTTCGCGCCATAGAGTTACGATGGTTTCGCCCCAAATGTCGTCGCGCTGAATAGTCGCCGTTTGTGTTGGATGCCCATCGGCGGCCTTGGCAATTATGATGGCCGTTGAATTTTTTGTCGGATTGAGCGCTCGTGGGTCAACCGCCGTAAATTGTTTTTGCATCTCCGTCATTTTAACGATCAATTCGTTGAGTTTTTTCGAATCGCCGGCAGCGGCAGCGGCCATCATTTCTTGTTGCATGGCTTGCATCATCGGCAATTGAGCGTTCATATTTTTTTCTATTGCGTCCGCACTTTTCATCACTTCGCGGCCTTCCGACATTTTCTTGACGATGGCTTCTGCCGACTCTTTGCTGGTAAAAACGGCCCGTTCGCGCGTGCTGGCGAAATAGCGAAAGTGCAAATTGTCAGAAGGCTTGATTTCCAATTGACCCGGTTGCGGCGCCAGCTCGGGAACCAGTCCGGCAGTGACGCCATCCGCGATGCCCGAACGATCGCGCGGGCGCCACTTTTGCATGGCCTTCCAGCGTGCGTCGTCGGTGCCTTGTAGCATGCGTTCCGCCGCATCGCGCACGGCAGGCGAAGGGTCGTCGACCGCCTGTACTGCGAAATCGATTTCGTCCGGCGATTGCGCGTAGCCCAACATCGCCAATGCCTGGCGTTTGAGCATCGGCAAGCTGGTATGTGAAAGTTCGAACAGCGTCTCGCGTTCGATATTCGCACCGCTGCGTTGCATCGTGCGAATTAGATCGTACAAACCGACTTCGATGTTGCTTGCCAGCCCGTCGCATTGATCGGCTGGCGCACTCGCGCACGATTGCTCCCATTGGACAATTAAATCTTCCAGCGGCTCGTCGGTAATCGCGACACCGGTGATGATCGCTATCGAACCGGCAATCGGTGCATGGCCGGATTTGCGTGCACCAGCACGACCTTTAACAATTTTTCCACCCTTCTTCGCCAACTTCAGGGCATCTTTCGGCGTCGGGACCGCATTGGTGCCCGTCGAACCCTGCCAGCCGCAACTCAGCGCCAGCGCCTTCGTCTGTTGGCGCAAATAATCCACACCGGCCTTGTAGGCCTCGGAATCGTTGCGCGCAAAAAATTCCAGGCTATCCCATTTGCTTTGTTTACCAGCGGCATTCAAGTCCTTACAGGTTTTTTCGTGATACTGCTCGTGTACGTACGGATAGCGCGCCAACGCTTCGCAGGTCTTCTTCTGCGACTTCATATATTCCTCCTCCGTTTGCGGCGTGACGACTTGATCGCCGTTATTGTCGAGCACGGGATTGCCCTTTACGTCATATTGAAACGCACCTATGGTGCATCCCGGGCTGCGGAAGTCCGTACCTAATTCCGCATGGGCGCCGTTGGCGGTACCGGCGTTGTTCTTCGGCGCCTTTGGATTGAAATGCTGCTGCATCAGTTGAGTTGCACGATTCTGCATCGTTGCGATGTCGTTGATGTCTGACGGCAGGTAATCATTCCAGCTAAAAAAGAGGTCTTGAAGAAATTCTTGCTCAATGATTTCTTTCACCATCGCCGGAAGATTTTTGCAGGTACAACTCGGCGGCATGCCGTCTTTGGTTTTATCCGCGGCAAGTACTGAGAAACTCAATGCTGACAACACCAACACAAAAACTGCGCGACCGATCCGCTTCATTTTTCACCCTCCAAATTTTTTGCCGGATTAAACAATCCCGTGAGCTCCAGATTGAATTGGCTCTGGACGTTAGTCGGCTCAAGCCGCAATGCCTCTCGAAACGCGGCGCGAGCAAACTCAACATTGTCGTCCGCAAGATGCGCCATACCCAAATTATTCCAGGCGCGGCTCGAATGCGGCGCGCTGCGTACCGCCTCTTGCCAAAGACGTACAGGATTGCTCCAGACCGCAACGCGCCACGCGCATAAAGCCGTCGCAGCGAACACGCACATTAAAATGCAATAGTAACGCATACGCACACTATTGAAAGTCGCAAGCCAACGACCCCCGTCGGCGCCCAGCGCGATTGCCGGACCAACCCAAGCGAGATAGAGCGGCGATTCGCTGATCGAATCGATTTTCGCAATGAACGAGTGCGTGGGAAGCAGCGCGATCAACGGCCACAACAGTCCCAAGGTCAGCATCGGCCGAGCGCGGCGCACGGCCAACGCAATCGCACACCAGCCAACAATCGCCATTGCGCCAATTGACGCGGGAAAAAAACCGATCGGCGACGGCGGGTGCTCCACCGATAGCGCCCACGGCCTTACGAGTAACGATGCCGTTAGCGGTAGTGCCGTCAAATTCTGAATCACCGAATCGACCGGAGCGCGCAAATTCAATGAGTAGGTCAGCAATTCCCGGTAGCGTGTGATCGATATCGCATATGCCGCAATTGCGAACGCGGCCAGCAAATAGGGCATAATTGCGTGTAAGGGTGTCCGCTCGACAGGCTCACGGTTTGGCTTGGTGTATTCCCAAAGCAACAATAAAAGGGGGAAAACTAGCGCAACTTCTTTGGTCGCGCAAGCGGCGAGAAAAAACAGCATCGCAAGCCAGGTTGCACGGCGATGAAATTCCCGATGCCGCGTGCCAAATTCATGGGCAACGAGTGCCCACACCAATAACATCGTCATCAATGCGGAGGAACGTCCGCTGATATAGGCGACTACACCGCCGTGCGCGGGTTGTAACGCGAATATGATTGCGCCCGCCCATGCACCTAAGGAGCCCACCGAGGCGTACCGTGCAAGTCGCCACACCCCGAAAGTTGTTACGATATGCAGCGATAAATTCGTAACAAACCAACCACGCGGCGCGTTGCCCCACAACGCAAAGTCAAACGCGTAAGAGAGGCGCGACAATGGCCGGATTCCACTCTCGATACGCTCCAACAGCAAAGGGCCGAACTTCGTCGCGGGATCATTCAGGATGTTGGGAAAATCGTCGTATTGAAAACGGCCGAATAAAACCCCGCCCCATCCAATGGCGATACACACCAAGATCGACCAAGCGTAAGTTGATTGAATTTTCCAGCGCGGTTGCACAACCGTATCCCTAAGTCAGCACTGGACGCGAGTGTACACCGGAGCTACCACCTCGACTCAATGTCTACGTAGGTGACCTGGAGAGGCGCATGAGCCTACTAACAAATGTACCAGCCGTGACCCACGACAATAGATTGGCAAACCAGCGCGTACGGATAAGGCTTCGCTGGTCTGTAAATTGGGCGCCGTTAATCGCCGTCATCAGCGTAGATCAAAATCGCCAGCATACGGATTGGCGTCTTGATCAGTTGCGCTGGTCCATGAGGCACCCCGCCTTTAAACGCGAGCGAATCCCCCGGCGACATTACGTATGTTTGTTGACCGTGGCGATATTTCATTTTGCCTTCTAGCAAATAGATAAACTCGGTACCGGGATGCTCGAATGCGGGAAACACCTCACTAGCATCCGTGATCGTCACCAAAAATGGTTCGAAAAATTTCTTCGGTCCTTGATCGTAGGCGAGAAGGTGATAGGTGTGGCCTTTTTTCGTTCCGCGACGTACCACCTCCATACCTTCGCCTTTTTTTACATGCTGCGCGCCGCCGGCGGGAACATTGAAATTCCGGAACAGACTAGAGAGCGTAACGCCCAGCGCACTGGCGATGTTAGACAAGGTATCTAGGCTGGTCGACGTTTGGCCGTTCTCGATCTTCGACAACATGCCGCGACTGATTTCCGCGCTTTCGGCGACGTTGGCAATGGTCAAATTGTGACGCTGCCTGAGTTCGCGAATCGCATTACCCAAATATTGATCGAGGGTTCGACCGTTGGAATCACGCGAGCTAGCGGATCGAGATGTTGCCATAATTCTCTCTGTGAAATTAGCAAAAAGTATAACAGTGCCGACGCAGCGAATGCGGATCCATACAAACCGCAGGAACTATTGACACCGCACAATTTTAGGGCGTCGAGTGAGAAATAGGAAACAATAGTTCGCATCATGAACTAGTCAGATTTATTCGTAGCGGCTTTACACAGGCCCGCTCAAAATAATGTTTGAGGAGTCCCCTCAACTTGCCCGTCCTGAATATCGGGCCTCGCTCAGTTTACCTACAAGAAAATTAGTTGCATAATATTACCTAACATCAATCGATTTAAACGACGCCTCATGCCCTATCGCTTACTGCGTTTTGCGCTGAACTCCAAGCACCCGGAGCCGCGCATGTTTCGTGCGCACGATACGCTCAAATCAAGCTATGACGTCGTGATTATCGGTGCCGGCGGACATGGGTTGGCGTCGGCTTATTATTTGGCGCGGGATCACGGCATTACCAATATTGCCGTGCTGGAAAAAGGTTACATCGGCGGTGGAAATACCGGGCGTAACACGACGATCATCCGCTCGAATTACCTCACGCCGGAAGGCGTCGCGTTTTACGATCAAAGCGTGAAGCTTTGGCAAGATCTCTCCGCCGATTTCGATTTGAATTTGTTTTATTCTACGCGCGGGCATTTCACGTTGGCACATACGGATTCGGCGATGCGCACGACGCGCTGGCGCGCGGAAGTGAACAAACATTTAGGCGTCGATAGCGAAGTGGTTTACGCCGACGATGTACAAAAAGCCTGTCCACAAATGGACATCAGTTGCGCGGGTCACGCACCGATCCTCGGCGCGCTGTATCACGCGCCCGGCGCAATCGCGCGCCATGATGCCGTTGCCTGGGGCTATGGGCGCGGCGCCGATCAGCGCGGTGTCGAGATCCATCAGAAGACCGAAGTGCTCGGCATTGATGTCGAAGCCGGCGAGATCAAAGGCGTGAAAACCAATCGCGGCTATATTTCGACACGCAAGGTGTTGTGCGCCGTCGCCGGCTCGACGCCGCGCATCACGAAAATGCTCGACATCCGCACGCCGCTTTACATTCATCCGCTACAAGCGATGGTCACGGAGCCGATGAAACCCTGGCTCGATCCGATTCTCGTTTCCGGCAGCTTACATGTTTACGTCAGCCAATCAGCGCGCGGCGAGTTGGTGATGGGCGCGTCGCTCGATCCCTATGAATTGCACAACACCCGCTCGACGTTCGATTTCGTCGAAGGTCTTGCGTCTCACATGCTCGATATGTTTCCATTTTTATCGAACGCGAAAATCAATCGCCAGTGGGCGGGCATGGCGGACATGACGCCGGATTTCGCACCGATTATGGGCAAGACACAAGTCAAAGGTTTTTACCTCGATTCCGGCTGGGGCACCTGGGGCTTCAAGGCGACGCCGGTCGCAGGCAAAACCATGTCCTACACCGTCGCGAAAGACGAGAACCACGAGTTGATCAAAGGCTTTACGCTGTCGCGCTTTAAGGACTTTAAACTAACCGGTGAGAAAGGCGCAGCAAGTGTCGGCCACTAGTGCAGCGCTTCATTCTGACGGCTACGTATGTTGCCACGATACGCAGAGAAACCCCCTTCCCCTTCAAGGCGAAGGCTGGGATGGGTTATGGTATTTCTTAACATCCACCCATCCCCACCGTACCCTCCCCTTGAAGGGGAGGAAAGTCGCGTTAGTTCCAAAGCAATGCGCTAGTTCGTTTCCCTCACTCCGCACTTCTGGCGCCTCACTGCACCGCCGATGAAGATCCTGCACTGCCCCATCAACGGCCCCCGCCCCGTCGCGGAATTTTTCTACTGGGGTGAAATGCGTGACATGCCGGAACCAGATACCGCGGGCGACGATCAGTGGGCCGACTATGTCTTCAATCGCAACGGGGCGCCGGGCATCAAAAAAGAATGGTGGTACCACCTGCCGAGCGGCGTCTGGTTCGTCGCTGAGCGAGACACCGAGCGTGACGAAGTAAAGCGAACCTATTTATTCGGCCAGGAGAACGCGTGAGCAAACGCCTGCCCGCCGTTGCCGGCGAATGGATCGATCGAAATAAACCGATCGAGTTTTCCTTCGAAGGTCAGCGCTATTCGGGATTCGCCGGCGATACGCTTTCCAGTGCTCTGCATGCCGCAGGTGTGCGCGCGATGGGGCGCAGCTTCAAATACCATCGGCTGCGTGGCATTCTCTCGATGGCGAATCACGACGTGAATACCATGATACAAATCGGCGATAAATTGAACTTGCGCGCCGATGTCACGCCGCTCGAAAACGACATCAACGCCATCGCCATCAACACGCGCGGTGGTTTACGCGCGGACCGATTGGCGATCATGGATAAGCTCTCGCCATTTCTGCCGGTCGGTTTTTACTACAAAGCGTTCCACACGCCAAAATCATTTTTCCCGAAATGGGAACGAACCATACGCAACACCTCGGGCCTCGGCGAAATCAAGTTCGACGCGCCGCGCATCAAAACGCCGAAGCGTTACGATTTTTGCGATGTGCTCATCATCGGCGCGGGACCGTCCGGCCTATCGGCAGCGATCGCGGCGGCGGATGCTGACGCAAAAGTGGTCTTGGTCGATGAAAATTCCCATCCCGGCGGCAGCCTCACCTATCAGCGCGGCGTCGATACCTATGTCGACAACGCGCTTGCGGAATTGCTCGGCGCAGCACACCTGCACCCCAACATTCGCCTGATGCTGGCCACGGAAGCAGCGGGTTATTACGGCGACCACTGGGTACCACTGGTCGACAAGGACAAGATCACTAAAATGCGCGCACGTGCCGTGGTTGTTGCCGCCGGCGCGTTCGAGCAACCAGCGGTGTTTCGTAATAACGATCTTCCCGGCGTCATGCTCGCATCGGCGGCGCAACGCTTGATCTATCGCTACGGCGTCAAGCCGTTCGACAATGTTGTCGTGCTCGCGGCGAATACCGAAGGCTATCGCGCCGCGCTGGATTTTCACCGACATGGCGTCACCGTCGCCGCACTGGTTGACTTGCGTGTCCATGGCGAAGCATCGGAATTCGCCTCAAGAGTTCAGAAAGCGGGCATTAAATTGCTAAAGGGTTTTTGCATTTACGAGGCGATCGCAAACCGGGCGAAGGACAACGTTCAAGCCGTGATGGTGTGTCCGATTGCCACTAATGGCGAACCGCAAACCAATGCCACGCAAACTATTCCATGCGACGGCGTAGCCATGAGTGTTGGCTTCACGCCGGCACTGAATCTGCTTTATCAAGCAGGAATGAAAACGCGCTACGATCAAACCATCGAGCAATTCGTTCCGGCGCAACTGCCGCCCGGCGTGTTTGCCGCGGGACGCGCCAACGGCGTTTATTTCATTCAGGGCAAGATCCGCGACGGCGAACGCGCCGGGCTGGACGCCGCGCGCTACTTGGGTCTTGGGGCACCGGTCGGTCCGGTTATCGTGCCGGCCGAGGTCTCGTCACCTACCCACCCCTACCCGATCATCGACCATCCGAAAGGAAAAAATTTCGTCGATTTCGACGAAGATATTCAAGTCAAAGATTTCGTCAACGCCGCGCAAGAAGGTTTCGACAACATCGAACTGATGAAGCGCTACACCACCGTCGGCATGGGCCCGAGCCAGGGCAAGCATTCGAACATGAATGCGATTCGCATCTTGGCGAAAATCACCGGCAAGCCGATTCAGGAAATCGGCACGACGACGGCGCGGCCGTTCTTTCATCCCGTGCCGTTATCCCATCTGGCCGGACGCAGTTTTTATCCCGAGCGCATCACGCCGATGCACAACCGCCATGCCGCGCTGAACGCAAAATTTATGCAGGCCGGGGTATGGCTGCGGCCCGAGTTTTACCAGCTCAACGGAAAAACGAAAGACGAAACGGTACGCGAAGAAGTCCGCGCTGTGCGACAAAGTTTAGGACTGATCGATGTCGGCACACTCGGAAAACTCGATGTTTATGGCGCCGATGCAGCGGAATTCCTGGAACGCATCTACACCGGACGCTTCGCCAACATGAAAGTCGGCATGACGCGCTACGCGTTAATGTGCGATGAATCCGGCGTGTTGATCGACGACGGCGTCGTCGCGCGATTGGCCGAGCAACATTTTTATTTCACCACCACGACCACCGGCTCCGCCACCGTCTATCGCGAACTCACACGCCTGAATGCCCTATGGCGCTTGAACGTCGGCATCGTCAACGTCACCGGCCACTACGCAGCAGTGAATCTGGCCGGCCCGAGATCGCGCGATGTGTTGCAAACCTTAGCGGATTTCGATGTAACCGACAGCGCCTTTCCCTACCTAGGTGCTCGCGAAGGAAGCGTTGCCGGTATACCGGCGCGACTCTTGCGCGTGGGTTTTGTCGGCGAACTCGGCTACGAAATTCATGTCCCGGCAGAATATGGAGCGGGACTGTGGGATAGTCTAATGGAGGCCGGCAAGCGATTCGACATTCGACCTTTCGGCGTCGAAGCCCAGCGCTTGCTGCGCCTGGAAAAAGCCCACATCATCATAGGCCAAGACACGGACGGCTTAACCACACCGTTCGAGGCGGCATCGGGTTTCGCCGTGAAAATGGACAAGCCCTTCTTCATCGGTCAACGCAGCTTGAAAATTGTCCAGGCCAAACCATTGCGGCAAATTTTTGTCGCGTTCGTGCTGGATAAATCCTACGCCGGGCCAACGCCGAAGGAATGTCACTTGGTCATCGATGGCGACAACATGACCGGTCGCGTCACCAGCATTGCTTTGAGCGAATCTGCGGGGCAACTGGTTGGCCTTGCATACATCACGCCTAGCCTCGCGAGCCTCGGTGGAAAATTCAAGATACGCATTGACGGCGGCGCGATGGTCGAATCCACCATCGTCAAACCACCGTTTTACGATCCGGACGGTGCGCGTCAGAAATCCGCCGCCGCGCCCGAGGCTAAGGTGGCCGCGTG
>JANOLP010000189.1:0-1647 GCA_031419835.1 Pseudomonadota bacterium
CGACTTTGATTTGCACATCGCGCTTGAAGTGGCGCGGCCCGTGTTGTCGGTGATGCTGGCTAAAGGCAAAGCTGAAGGGGTCGAAACGCGTGGTATCTCCGATCACGGATTTATCGATTCCATTTATTTTCGCGATCCGAATGGATACGTCATCGAACTATGCACCAAGCGCGGTGATCATGACACTCAGATGGACCCGAGCAAGAATGGCGCACGGGAAAAACTTCATCGCTGGACCGCAGCAAAAAATACAACTTAACCATCAATTTTTCAATATTCACTTTAAAAGGAATATCATGAACACAACAATTCGTACATTCGTTATCGCTACCATCACCATGGCTTCCGCTGCATTTGCGTACGCAGCCGACGGGAATAACACCGATCCATCGTGCAATGCCATAAACGCTAAATCTGCGCGCGCAACATGGCCGCCGGCGATCCCCTATGTGTTTAGCGGCGATACCGCCGGTCAAGAGGTCGATCCGCGTGAGTGGGCAAAAATTTGGATGGAAGATGAAGCAGCAACGGTCGCTATTCAAACCAAGCAATTCTTGGATTCGCTCAATCCGACGAGTTCGAGCACCGTAACGCCAGCGGAACTTGAAATTTGGGCATTATCCTATCCCGACATCGATCAACCGAGATCGCTCGCAGCTAAATAATTTGTGGGGAACTTCAATAAACCCAGACTGTCATTCTGAGCGAAGCGAAGAATCTGCTTTCGCCAAGTGAACAAAAGCAGATTCTTCGGCCTGTCGGCCTCAGAATGACAGGCTTTTTATTTTAGAGTCCACCTAAACCCATCAGCGCCTCGCGTAGCGATGTGAGTTCGTTATCGATAAAAAAATTTTCAGGAAACGGTCGCCCGGCGCGGCGATACCAGTAACGCGCGTTGTCGAGATCGCCTTCGAGCACGTGTACGATGCCGTGTATCCAGCATCCCGTTTGCGATTTATCCTCTTGCGAAAGGGTGTGGGCGCGCTGCCAATCGCCCTTCCCTAGAAGATCAGCGGCCTGTCGCAGCGATTCAAGATCGGTCATGGTAAAGCTGGTGTCGGTGGAGGGATCAAGTATGATGTCGATCCTTGTTGTTTGTCTACCGGTCAAAATTCTATGGATGTCATTCTCAAACCCGATCGTCAGCGCTCACTGGAGCGCCGCCACCCTTGGATATTTTCCGGCGCCGTCGCCAAGATTAATGGTGAGCCGAGCGCGGGCGAAACCGTGACCATAAAATCCGCTGACGGCAAATTTCTCGCCTATGCGGGCTGGAGCCCGAAGTCGCAAATCGTCGGCCGCGTGTGGAGTTTCAACGAGGCCGATCAGATCGATGCCGCGTTTTTGCGCGCGCGTTTGCAAGCATCGATCACGCGCCGTGCGGCATTGTTGCAATCCGGCGAAACCAATGCGGTGCGCTTGGTCCACGCGGAGTCCGATGGCATGCCAGGATTGATCGTCGATCAATACGCCGACGTGTTGGTCGTGCAATTGTTAACAGCGGGGATTGAGCGCTGGCGTGATGCGATTATCGAGGCATTGCGCGAATTGACTTCGTGTAGTGCGATTTTCGAGCGTTCCGATGCCGAGGTGCGCGAGCTAGAAGGGCTGCCGCCACTTAGTGGCGCGCTGTTCGGCGCCGCGCCC
>JANOLP010000190.1:0-13837 GCA_031419835.1 Pseudomonadota bacterium
GAAAGCATAAGAACCCATACATTGGGAAATTGCCGCTTGATTTGCTCGGTCGCTTCGAGCCCGTTAAGTTCTGGCATAGTGACATCCAGAATCGCCACATCGGGCATATGTTGCTTCACCATGGCAATGGCTTCGCGTCCATCGCAAGCTTCAGCAACGACCTTCAGATCGTCACTTTCATGCAATAACGATCGAATACCCGCGCGTATTAATGCGTGATCGTCAGCAAGCAAAATTCGAGTTATGTTCATGGTGTCATCTTGGATTCGTTCGGCTTCTTGGCTTCGCTACCAGGAAAGGGAAAGAAACTTGGATATTGGTGCCTTCGTTGACTCGGCTGTATATCGTTACCTTCCCGCCAAGCAAGCTTGCGCGCTCTTCGATTCCGAATAATCCCATGCATTCGCCAAGCGTCGTGCGCCCGCGCACTTTGACCATGTCAAATCCGATTCCATCGTCCTTGATTCCGACCAAGACCGTATCGTCATAGCGTCGAAGTTCGATTGCGGCATGCCGCGCCTGCGCGTGACGAAGTACATTGGTAATGCATTCCTGGACGATGCGAAAGCAATTTGTCTCTAAGTCCGGTTGCAGGCGCACCAAAAAAGGATCGCAAGTCAGATGAATTGACAGTCCCGTAGCAGCAGCGCGATTTTCCACATAGGCCGCGAGCGCCGACGGCAACCCTAACGTATCTAGCTGCGGGGGTCGCAACAAGCGCGAAAGATGACGAACTTGGCCCGATAATTCCCCCACCAATTTAATACTATCGCTAAGTTGCGTCGCAACCGCCTGATTTTCTCTAGACCGCAGCACGCTCTGAAGATTTAGTTTGATCACAGTGAGCACCTGACCAATCTCATCGTGCAATTCTCGTGCAATATTTTTTCGCTCCGTCTCTTGCCGCTCCAGCGCCCGCAACGTTAGGTTTTTGAGTTGCGTTCGAGTATTGGTAATTTCCAGCTCCATTTCCTTGCACGCCGAAATATCGCACATAGACTTAATCATACGCGCGGCAATTTTTTGCTCATTGAAAGTTGCCTGACCACGGATTCGAAACCATCGATAGTCACCATTCTTTACTTGGACTCTGCACTCGACATCGAACGGCGTTTGATTATCGAGGTGACTGCGCAGGTTACCTTGCACATTTTCGAGATTCTCAGGATGTAAGGTCGCCAACCAAGCCGCGTGGTTCAGTTTCAACGTGCCGGGCGCGTAACCAAGCAGTTCACAATATCGAGCGCTAAAAATATACTCGTCAGACCCAATATCCCAATCGGCAATACCGGATTCAATCACGCTCGCGATCAGCTCAAACTTTTCGTCGACGCGAAACATTTTCATGCGCTTCTGCAGAATGCAGCGCAGACGACCCTACGCACGACTGAAATGATGGCTAACAAAATAGAGGATACAACGACAATCGAAACAACTCGGGGAATTTGTACCGAGCAGCAAATTCATAGGCGTTTCGCGGGACGCACCAGCCGCTACCAAAGCGTTCAAAAATCTGTCGCAGGATTTCTCTCCAGACTACGCACCTCGACGAACACAGCCTCGTCGTGGCGACAGCATTAAATTTAGTTCAACCCTTAGCATCGAAAAAACGACCTCGACACCCTAGAAATATCCCTCAACTTAAGCCGGGTAGCCCTCTTCATACTGTCGCGTCCATTTTTATCTTGGCGCGATCAGATTCCCAGACTCAAACTATTTGGTTCTCTTGCAGCTTCAGCACATCAAATTTTTGAATTGCAAGCCTTACTTATACTACGCTCAATTTAAAAATTTGCATGCAACTGAATTATGCTCGGTCTAATTGCAACAGAGTCATTAAAGTCTACGCACAGTTTTTGCATAGGTCAATGACCTGAGCTAAGTCAAATTTAGTGGACGTACAAGTTGATTGACTACCTGGCAATGGGTAGTTCCCCGTTGCAAAACGGGTATGCGATACACGACGAAACCGCCCGCGTGCTCAATGGTTATAGCCGGAAAAGTCCCCAAAAATTCCCATTTGCGCGCGGGCACGATTGGCGCGGCTATCCAATCGATGAGCGGCGCGCTATTGTCACCCGAATCGCAACTTGTTTTTGAATACGGAAGCCGCTAAAGTTCAAGAACATGTCGGGAAAGGCGCATGGATAATACCTCTACAGGCATGCAATGCCAGGAAGCAAGCGGAATGCGGCACATGGCACGGCGCTTTATTAATGTTCTAGGCAGAACGTTTCGCGGTCGGACAAACCCGGCGAGAAAATATCGCTATTTCCGCTTCTTTCTCTTGCTTGATGTCAGCGTGAACCGTCGTCATATCTAGGTTTCCCGCACGACGCAGCAGCCCTTCGAATATCTCCGGCTCGGGTAACGCTGGCTCGAGATAGAGGATGACTTGCTCGCGCATAATCATCAGCACCGGCGATTCGTCGATGCCGAAAGATGCAGCGAACTCGGGCTCATCTTCGATGACGATTTGCGCCAGATAGGCATCGGGAAATTGGGCGTTAACTAGGGCCGCATAATCTAACATTGGCGTAGTATCCGCGCCACGCGACGACCATACGATAATCAAAAACCTGCCGTTGTCAGCTTCGTGTTGAACGGCTTCGCGATGTATCTTCAAAATCTCCATAAATCCTCCTAGTGCTGGGTCATCCTTAGGTAAATCAGAGGAAGTTTTTCCGGTAATCGGGCGATCTTATCCATCACCAAATAATTGCGTCGGCCGAATATCGTCGAGACATATTTATCGGCGCGCGGGTCTAGGCTCATGCAGAACGGCTGGATGCCGTGGCGCATCAATCCGTCGCAAGCTTTTTTCGCATCCATCATCAAATAGCGTGGATCATGAACGTCGATATCGGACGGCTCGCCGTCGGTAATTACCAACAATAGTTTGCGCCCGGAAGCTTGCGCGCGCAAGAATTCGCCGGCGTGGCGGATAGCCGGCCCCATCCGCGTTGACAGCAATGGCGTAATGCCGGCGAGCGCGGCTTTTGCTTGCGGTCCATAGGGCGCGCCAAAATCCTTGAAGCGAAAATAGCTCACATCGCGCCGGCCATTGGACGTGAAGCCATGAATGGCGAATTCGTCGCCCAACTCGCTCATGGCATCGGCGAGCAATGCTAGCGATTCGCGCGCGAGATTGAGCACCGTGGTGTTCTCGCTGCGGATAACATCGCCGGTGGATTTTGAAATATCCAACAGCACCAGCACCGATAGATCGCGACCGCGGCGCACGGTGCGCATATTGATGCGTGGATCGGGTTGGTGCCGACTGCGAATATCGATGACCGCACGGATCGCCGCGTCCAGATCCATGCGATCGCCTTCGTGTTGTTTGCGCAGCCGCAACGCCTGCTGGATTTGTGCGGCTCGGATCAGCGCTTTGACTCGCTGTTGCAAAGCTTCGTGACGCTGCAGTACGGCGTCGATCAAACTCGGATCGCCGGGCACCGGCTGCTTCTCGAACAAGGTACACCAAGATGGCCGCTCGAGGCCGATGCTGTAATCCCATTCGCCATAATCGACCGAGCGTGTGACTAATTCCAACGCTATAGCGTGCGGTGAGTCTTGTTCTTTTTTGTCTGGATCGGGATCGTCGACTTGCGCTTCGCGCAACTCCGGATGATCGGCGCGATCCGCTTCTTCCGGGTTGGTTTTGATTTCTTCCAGGACAATGTCGTCGTCCTCGTCCAACATCTGCGGCGCCTCATCGCCGTAATGCCACATGAACGAGTGATCGTCGCGGTATGGCGGCTGCACGACATAGGTTTTGTAGTTGAACTGCAGGCGTGTTTGGCCGATGTCGTTGGCGAGTGGGTTCGCCAGTTCGACGCTTAGATTTTGATCCTCGAGCCGCGCCTGATTCTCGGCCCACATACGGCGACCGCGCTCTACCCAGGGATGATCGTCTGCGTAATCGGCATCAAGCAGCGCACGCGATAATCGGGCGACGAGTTCCACGAAGGTGCCACCGAGTTCCGGTGTAGCGCTGTGCCAAGCTTTCCAAATATTGCGCAGCCCGGGAAATTCTCTGATGGCTAAGGCTTCCACGCGCGCATCTTCCAACATCGACACGACCACGATCTTGATCGGCTTATAGTTGCCGACTTTGAAGCGGGCGCGGGTGAAGGTCAGGTGCGCGGCGGCGTGGGCGGCGGCGGCACGATAGAGTTCTGCGCCGGGACCGATTTTTTTGCCGCCATAGGCATCAGGCAAATAGATGGTTTGCTCATCGATGAACGGCCGATGATTGTGGATCGCTAAATCTTTTTTGGCTTTCGGATGCATGATCCATTCGTGCCCCCACAGCGCGCGTAGATAAAGCTGCAAGCGCCGGTTGACGTGGCTGAACAGCGTACCCTCCCCGCCCAACTTGAGCATGGCGATGGCATCTTTGCTATCGAGAGAGAAATATTTCTTTTGCGCCTCGGCATCGCGAGAATGGGTACGCAGACCGACTTGAACCCAGCGCCTCAGTCCGTTGATGGTCAGGCCATCGAACAATAGCGGCAGGCGGTCAAAAAACAGCGGTAATACGGCGGGCGATACGGCGGTTGTTTCGCTAACTAGGCGCAGGTATTCCAGAAATGCCGGCGTATCGCCGAGCTTCTGCGCGGCAAGGGTACTGGTGGCGAAAAACTGATCGAGCGGCGCGCTGCCCGCGCGTTCGTTTACGCGCAGCGCGGCTTCGATCAGCGGTGGAATAATGCTCGCGTCCAAAATCTCCACGACCAGGGGAACTTGCCGCAAATAGGAAACCAGCGCCGCCCAGCCTACGCCGTTGGTTTTGAGTTTCATCAGGCCGCGAATGTAGGCGTCCAGGCCAGCGTCCCCTAACTTTCCGTGGGCAGTTGTTGCTGCAGACTGGACTAGAGCGACCAGCGACGGATCCAAATCGGCGGGCATGTTTAATGAACTAGTGATCAAGCGTTATGGCTCTTAGCAGAATTATCGGTTACCTGTTCGACATTCGAATACCCCCTCACCCTAGCCCCCGATTTCGGGGGAGAGGGGATATTGTTCTTCTCCCGCAGAGTTGGAACAAAGTCAGGCGGGCGCACCACTGCTCTAAGGCCATAAGGGTGGCGCGCCAAAAACGGCTTAAAGAAACAAAAAATCCTAATTAAAAATAAGTCCGAACAATCGCATCCAGTGCATCGCGCATATCCGGATCGTCGGTGATGGGCCGCACCAAGGCGACGCGGCAAGCGGCGACGGGATCAATTTTCTGCGCGATTAACTGACCGGCGTAGATCAGCATGCGGGTCGAGGTGCCTTCGTCTAGGCCGTGGCCTTTGAGATTCCTTGCCCGTTCCGCAATGCTGACCAGCTTGTCAGCACTATCGGCGTCGACCCCCGATTCGTGGATAACAATTTCCGCCTCGACGGCGTGGTTGGGATAACCAAAATCCAATGCGCCGAAACGCTGCTTGGTCGATTGCTTGAGATCCTTCAACACGCTCTGGTAGCCAGGGTTATAGGAAATCACCAGTTGAAAATCCCGGTGCGCGGCGACTGTTTCGTTCTTTTTATCCAGCGGCAACATACGGCGTGTGTCCGTCAGCGGATGAATCACCACGGTGGTATCTTGCCGCGCTTCAACCACTTCGTCGAGATAGCAAATCGCGCCGTTGCGTACCGCCAATGTCAGTGGGCCGTCTTGCCAATGGGTGCCTGCGACATCGAGCAGGAAACGACCGACCAGGTCCGATGAGGTCATGTCCTCATTGCACGCAAGGGTGATCAATGGCTTGCGCAATTTCCACGCCATGTATTCCATGAAACGCGTTTTGCCGCAGCCGGTCGGACCTTTCAACATCATCGGCATGCGCGCGGCGTAGGCCGCCTCGAACAACTCGATCTCGTCCGACACCGCGCGGTAATAGGGCTCGGTGTGAATCACATATTGTTTAACAAAATCGTTCAAGGGCGGCACGGGTTTTAGCATGTCGTTATTCATATAGTAAGTTTACCGAATTATTTTCGTCGCGGCGTCGGCAGCGAGCCGGTCAGGCATTTTCGCGCCTGCGACCAAAGACGCAGTTGCGCTGCGCGCAGCGCAATACCATCGGCGGCAAGAATGCGCGCGAATACACCGACGCCGCTTGGCAACAACGATACCCCGGCGTAAATGTCGTCGATCGCGTCCAGTGCGACGCGTAGCGGCGCCAGCATCGCGGCGGTCAAGCCCCGTTGCAGACACATAAAACTTGCTTGGGCGGCGAACCTTCCCGTCACGCCGGGCCTCTTCGTCAGCATGGATTTGCCATCAATACGGATGCGGTCTCGTACCAACACCCTGTCGTCAACGTCGCGAACCACGATTTCGCTACGCAACCAATCGAATGCTTCGCCTTGATCGCGATGGTCGTGCATCAAGAACGCGTCGCTTAAAATCACCCGCGCGCTATCGGCCATGACAACATTGACCGTTGAGTCAATGCGCGAGCCTGCGAACAAGATCATCGGGTCGGGCAGATATTCGATTACCGAGTTACTTTCGGCCACCAAATTAACGTCTTGGCGTGCGCCACCCAAGGGCATGCTGTGAACGATAGTCGACGCGGATGTCGTAACATGGGCCTGACTGCCCTGCTCTGTTTGCAGCCTTAGGCCTAAGCGATCATGTTCAAAAATTCCACCGGCGCAGGACTGCACGTAAACCGTCGCCATGCCCGCCGCGTCACCCGTCACATAAAACGGCCGACACACATGAAACGGATAGGGGGCGAACTGTTTTGCGATATGCGTCCGACCCGATTCGTCGGTGGCAAAGTGCAGCACGGCCGTGCGCGAGGCCGCATCTAAAGCTAGTGCAGGTACATCTGCCGCGAGAATTCGATCACCGGTCAAACAACACCTCGCGGGCGATTTGTTCCACCACGGCGTCAACGCCCTCGCCGGTGGCGCAATTGGTCAGCAGTAGCGGTTTTCCGGCGCGCACCTCTTTCGCCTCACGGGTCATGCGTGCAAGATCGACCCGCACATAGGGCGCGAGATCGGTTTTGTTAATAATCAGTAAATCACATTGCAACACACCCAGACCGCGCTTGCGCGGAATATCGTCGCCGCCGGCGACATCGATAACGAACAGCCAATAGTCAACGAGATCAAGCGAAAACGACGACGCTAAATTATCGCCGCCGCTCTCGATCAAAATCAAATCCAGCGGACTGAACTGCTGCTCGAGAAATTCCGCCGCTTGCAGATTGAGCGTGGGATCTTCGCGGATAGCGGTATGGGGGCAGGCGCCGGTTTCGACCGCCATCACGCGATCGGCGGCAATCAAGCCGCTGCGTTTAATGCGCTCGGCATCTTCTTTGGTGACCAGATCGTTGGTGATGACGGCGATCTCGGTTCCGCGTGCGATGAAACGCGGGATCAGTTGCTCGAGTAACGCCGTCTTGCCGGAGCCTACCGGACCACCAATGCCGACTCGGGCGGGTCCTGGATGACGCTGTGACTTTAGAATCGCGCTCATGTCAGCGCAACATATAGCGTTGGGCGAGCGGCAATTCACGCGCCGGTTCGCAGGTGACAAGCTTATCGTCGATGAATACTTCGAACGTCTGTGGATTCACCGTTATGTTGGGACAAATATCGTTATGCAGCATGTGTTGCTTGTTTAACTTTCGGGTGCCGCGCGCGGCGACACAGGCTTTGCGGATGCCGAGTTTTTCTTCGATGCGATTGTCGACAGCAAGCTGGTTAACGAAATTCACGCTCAACGATTGTTTAGCATTGCCGAACGCACCCCACTGAGGCCGCATCAATACTGGCTCGCATGTCATTAGGCTGGCGGCACTATCACCCATCGCGGACCAGACGATGAAGCCACCTTTCACGACCAATTCCGGTTTAATGCCGAAAAACGCGGGGCGCCAAAGTACGATGTCAGCGAGTTTGCCTTTTTCCAAGGAACCGATGTGGGCATCGATACCAAAAGTGCGCGCGGCATTGATCGTGTATTTCGCGATGTAGCGCTTGATGCGTTCGTTATCGCCGAGCTTGGTTTTTTCCTCTTTCAGCCGACCGCGCTGATCTTTCATCTTGCTCGCCAACTGCCAGGTGCGGCAGATGACTTCGTTGATCCGCCCCATACCTTGGCTGTCGGAACCGAGCATCGAAATGGCGCCGATGTCGTGCAACACATCTTCGGCCGCAATAGTTTGCGCGCGGATGCGGCTCTCGGCAAACGCGACGTCTTCCGGTACCGAAGGATTCAAGTGATGGCATACCATGATCATGTCGAGGTGCTCATCGAAAGTATTCACGGTATAGGGATTGGTCGGATTGGTCGACGAAGGCAAACAGTTCATATGACCGGCGACGGAAATAATATCCGGCGCATGGCCGCCACCGGCGCCTTCGGTGTGGTACATATGGATGGTGCGGCCGTTAATCGCAGCGAGGGTATCTTCGAGAAAACCGCTCTCGTTCAAGGTATCGGTGTGCAGTTGAACTTGAAAATCATATTCATCGGCAACGCTCAAACAAGTATCGATAACCGCCGGCATGGCACCCCAATCCTCGTGGATTTTCAGCCCCAAACAACCGCCCGCGAGTTGATCGATCAGCGAGCGCGGCTTGGAGGAATTACCGCGACCGAGAAAACCGAAATTAATCGGCCACGCTTCAGAGGCTTGCAGCATCTTGCCGACATTCCAGGCACCGCCACAGTCGATGCCCACGGTGATCGGGCCAAGAGAGCCGCCCAGCATGGTCGTCAGGCCGGATGAAATGGCGTGTTCGCACAATTGCGCGCTGTCAAAATGCACGTGCACGTCGATACCGCCAGGTGTCGCGATCAAGCCTTCCGCATCGCGCACCGTGGTGGCCGCACCGCAAATTAATTCCGGATGGACGCCGTCCATCACGGCGGGATTGCCGGCTTTGCCGATGGCGACGATGCGACCGTCCTTAATGCCGATGTCACCTTTGATAATGCCCAACACGGGATCGATGATGACCGCATTGCTGATCAACATGTCCAGCGAACCCATGGCGCTGTCGTAGCCGGCGGTCAGACCCAAGCCATCGCGCAGGGTTTTGCCGCCACCGTGCAGACATTCGTCGCCGGGTACCGCATAGTCGTGTTCGATTTCCGCGAACAACGAGGTATCGCCCAGCCGCACCGCATCGCCCTTGGTGGGGCCGTACATGGCCGCATATTCTTTACGGGTCATTTTCGCCACGGTTACGCTCCTTTAAAGCCGCGGTCTTTGGCGAGCTTCATCGCTTCTGCCTTGCGCTCGGGGCTGCGGGTTGAGCCATTGGTGAGATTATTCAAACCATATACTTCGCCCGTGCCGCCAAACGCGGCGAGTGTCACCTCTTTACTCTCGCCCGGCTCGAAGCGCACCGCCGTTCCTGCCGGAATATCCAAGTGCATGCCGTAGGATTTTTCCCGATCAAACTGTAATGCGCGATTGGCTTCAAAGAAATGATAGTGACTGCCAATTTGGATGGGCCGATCGCCGGTGTTCAGCGCTTTGATTTTTGCTTTGCGTCGACCGGCGTTGAGTTCGATGTCTTCGTCCGGCGTGATAATTTCCCCGGGGTGAATTTGCGTTTGTTTTTTACCCTTGCCTTTGCCAGGGCGGATAGGATCATGCACCGTCACCAATTTTGTACCGTCGGGGAAAGTCCCCTCTACTTGAATGATGGGCATCATGTCCGCCACACCGGGCATGACATCGTCCATACTCAATAGCGTCGAGCCGTAGCCGATCAGTTCGGCGACTGAGCGCCCTTCCCTGGCGCCCTCCAATATTTCATCGACGATAAAAGCAATCGCCTCGGGGTGATTGAGTTTGAGACCCTTGGCGCGGTGCTTACGCGCAATCTCCGCGGCGGTGTAGATCGTCAAGCGTTCCATTTCCGTTGGCGTTAGGAGCATGGTGTTTTCCTAATTGGCAAACAAGCGCGATTGACCGACTTCGTGGCGCATCATGGCAATCTCCGAGGCCGGAACGAAGCTTGACATCTCATTGGCCACGTCAACAGCCATTGAGTCGTCGATGATGCCGTGGGCCGCTTGCAGGATCTTTTGTGCATCGATATGACCAATTACGCCGAGTCGAATAGCCGCGCCCAATACGCCCAAACACAACGTATGTGCGGAGGTGACCTGGGCTTCTTCGCAGGACATTCCGACGCCGCGCCAAAGCAAGCCTTGTACCGCAGCGACATGACCATGGGCGAATCCGTCACGGACTCTTTCCCGATAAATATCCGCCTGCGGTGTTCCTAACTGGCTATGCACTCTGAGTAACGTCGCGCCGGCACGGCGAGAACCTTCCCGAAGTTCGCGCGCGAGCGCGAGGACTTCCAACTCTCTGTCGCACGCCGCCACGCGATCCAGATCGTCGGCACTTTGATGCGCGCGAACCAGCGCGATACGATCGCAAGTCGACCAGCGGTGTTTCAGTTGGCCAACGAGAAATAATTGCACCTCGGACGCGCTGCGCAGTAATCCGTCGGCATGCAATGTTTCCAGTCCCCATGAAAAAGCGATACCGCCGCTGGGGAAAAACGTATCGCCGTGTTGCAAGGCGTTTAATAGTGCTTTCGAATTAGTCATCGATGCGCTGCACCTTTCCGCTGGTGAGTAGATGATGCAGCCTATCCAGATAGCTTTGCGCCGGACCCTCGATAGCAATGCGAATTGCGTCGTGGTCGAACTTTACTTTCCAATGCATATTGCCCGCGAAGTAGCCAACTTCCAGCGCCGCCGCCGTGTCCTTGGCCTTCATCACCAGCCATTGTTCCGCTTCCATACGCACGACGATGGCGCGACCCGATTCCAGCAGCAAAACGGCGCCATTGGCGAGCTGATCCGAACGCGGCAAGGCAATGGCGACATCTTCACCACGATCGGTGACCGCACGCAAACGGTGCCTTAGGGTATCTTGTTTCTTGAGTGTGATGTAATGAACCGCGCCGTCATGCTCCAAGTCATGAAGCCGATGCGCGATGTCGTGATCGGTCGCGAAGCCAACGATATGCGTGAGGGTTTGCATACATCCCCATTAAAGTAGCCGAGCAGTCGAGTTCACCCAAAATTAGCGGCGTTTCAGAACGATAATCAAACTCCGCTCGCGTCATTGCTTTGATATGAAAACCAGCCGCCGAAGCGGCTGGCATGGCAACGATTAACGATGGGCGATTTCTTTCTCGTTCGGAATGCCTGGGATAGGCGCTTCCGATGTGCCAACCGTCTTGCGCGTAAAAGCTTCCACTTGCTCGCGTGCGCCTTCCGGATCGGTGATCCACTTTTTGTAGAAGTCGTACGGGCAGGCGGCGACACCTTTGTCGCCTTCGTGTGAATTGATCTTGCCGGTATAACCACGATGCAGCAGCTTGAACAAGTGGTTCTCCGACTGCATGTTTTTGCGCGCATCGCGGATCAGGAACTTCGACAACGCGGCGTACTGTACACCCATGTCTTCCTCACCGCACTCACCCAAGGTACGGCCGTCGAAGCCGATGATGGCGGAATGACCGAAGTAGGAATACACGCCGTCGAAGCCGGCGGCGTTGGCCACTGCAACGTAGGTATTATTTGCCCATGCCATGGCTTTAGCCATAATTATTTGCTGCTCTTTTGCCGGATACATATAGCCTTGGCAGCGGATGATCAACTCGGCGCCGCGCATGGCGCAGTCGCGCCAAATTTCCGGATAGTTGCCGTCGTCGCAAATGATCAGACTGATCTTCAGGCCTTTGGGACCATCGGACACGTAGGTGCAATTTCCCGGATACCAGCCTTCGATCGGCACCCACGGCATGATCTTGCGATACTTTTGCACGATCTCGCCTTGATTGTTCATCAGGATGAGGGTGTTATAAGGCGCTTTGTTTGGGTGCTCTTCGTGGCGTTCGCCGGTGAGAGAAAACACGCCCCATACATTGGCTTTGCGGCAAGCCGCGGCAAATATTTCCGTTTCCTCGCCGGGTATCGATGCGGCGGTATCGTACATTTCTTTGCTGTCGTACATGATTCCGTGAGTAGAGTATTCCGGAAAAATAACCAAGTCCATGCCCGGCAAACCCGTCTTCATACCAACAACCATATCGGCGATCTTGCGGCAATTCTCCAACACCTCTTTTTTGGTGTGCATACGGGGCATTTTGTAGTTGACTACGGCCACGCCGACGCAATCATCACTGCTAGAAATATCTCCATGTAACATCTTTAGTTCTCCTCGAAAAATGCAGGTTGCCCCGCGTCAACAAATCTATACCGTGAGGTAAGAGTGAATCTTTGCTTTATCGACCGACTCTTTCGGTCCTTGGTACACAAACTCTCCTTTTTCGATGATAAGAAATCGATCGGCGATCGCCATCGTAAAACTCAAAACTTGTTCCGACACGACAACCGAGAATCCGCGCTCTTGCTTGAGCTTATTCAGCGCTTTGGCAATATCCTTGATAATCGATGGCTGCAATCCCTCGGTCGGCTCGTCTAACAATAGGACTTTCGGATTAGTTACCAGCGCCCTGGCGATGACCAGTTGTTGCTGCTGGCCACCTGATAGATTGCCGCCCTTGCGATCCTTCATTTCCTTCAATACCGGAAACGTGCTGTAAATGTATTCTGGAACGTCCGCATCCGGATTGGCTTCCATGCCAGTGCGAATATTCTCCTCGACGGTAAGGTAAGGAAACACCATCCTGCCCTGTGGAACGTAGGCCATGCCTTGCACCACGCGCTCATAGCTTTTGGCTTTAAAAAGCTCCACGCCGTTGAGCAATACGCTGCCACCCTTGGCCGGGATAATGCCGATCAAAGATTTGAACAAGGTCGTCTTGCCCATGCCGTTACGACCCATGATTGCGACGGTTTCGCCCTCGTTGACATCGAAGCTGATGTCGCGAATGACATGGCTTTCGTCGTAGTTGACATTCAGATGAGTAACTTTCAGCATCGCCTATAGTCCCAGGTACGTTTCGATCACTTTGGGATCGTTCTGCACTTGATCCATACTGCCTTCGCTGAGCACTTTGCCTTGATGCAACACCGTCACGCGGTGGGCAATCTTGCGCACGAATTCCATGTCGTGCTCGATCAGAATGATCGAGCGACCCTTGGAAATTCGGTTTAACAATTCCGCCGTTAGATCTCTTTCACGCGCGCTCATTCCGGCAACCGGCTCGTCCAGCAACAGTAGTTCCGGCTCCTGCATCAGCAGCATGCCGATCTCGAGCCACTGCTTTTGACCGTGGCTCAATGTACCGGCCTTGGTGTCTACTTCGTCCTTCAAATACATGTCGTGCGCGACTTGCCTGACGCGCTGTTTGATTTCATCGGTCGATCTAAAGAATAGCGAACCAAAAATACCGCGTTTCTTGGGATAGGACAGCTCTAGGTTTTCCCAAACGGTCAAATCTTCATACACCGAAGGCGTTTGAAATTTTCGGCCGACGCCGGCGCGGGTAATTTTGTACTCGTTTGCCTTGGTGAGTTCTTGGCCCTTAAATTTGATACTGCCGGCCGATGGCTTGGTCTTGCCGCAAATCATGTCCAACAAAGTCGTCTTGCCGGCTCCGTTCGGGCCGATGACACAACGCAGTTCGTCTTTTTCGACGAACAGATTCAAATTATCGACTGCCTTGAATCCATCGAAGGAAACGGTGAGACTCGATACCGAAAGGATTTCAGTACTCATTGCGTTTCCGATTCAAGCTTTTTGCCGACCGGCGCATTAAGATTTTCGGTTTGTTTTTTTCCGACACGTAGTTTGTCCATCAAACTGGCCAGGCCACCGGGCAAAAACATCACGACGATGACAAACAGCGCGCCAATAAAATACAACCAGTATTCGAC
>JANOLP010000191.1:0-64236 GCA_031419835.1 Pseudomonadota bacterium
GAGTGGGCAAGCATCGAGAGCGGCTGGTTTCGCGCCTCTGCCACTTCTAACCAGTCTTCTATGGCGCTGGCAAGCCGACCCGCTTCCGCCCGCAACGATCGCCGCCAATCGAACGGAAACGAAACCACATCATAAAATTGACTTAAGTGGTTATGAATTTTTTCATAAGTACTTTCCATCGGCGCATCGGCTTTGACCCCCGAGCTACTTATTTCGAGCTTCTCAAGGCCGCCCGCCGCGAGCGCCAAAGGCTTGAGCCAAATGCGCTCGCCGTTAACCGCCAAGTGACTACCCATAATGCCTGGTAGTAGAAACACGATTGGCTTATTTGATGCATCGGCCGCGCCACGCGTTGCGCTTGGGCCACGGTATCCGCGCGACTCAGCTACTTGCCGTGGCACGAAAACTTCAAATCCGTCATTTTCAGTGGGCTGATGCAAGGCCGAAACCAGCTTCTTCACCGATGTGTCGTTCTTAAAATAACTAAAATGATTGACCTGCGGTCCTTGCGTGAAATACCGCCGCGCGCCGCCGGCACGTTCGGCGCCGCCATACATGGCAGACGTGTTGACGACTAAATCGTGATCTTCGCGATAAAACAAGTCCGTGAGGAATACGCCGAATCGCTTCCATACGCCCGCGCCCTCGATATCGCCGGCGACGACATGCAAATCGGAACGCGAATTGATATCGCGCTGGTTCAGGAGCCGAATCAGTGGCGCGCTGGGCATCTGCGCTTCAAGGCCGGGTAATTTGTCCGGATTAGTACGGGTTTTAACCAGCGCCGTGGCAAATTCTTCGAATAATTGGAAGAAGGGCGAGGCACTCAGGGTCGATAGATCACCGAACAAATTCAGTAACATCGACAACCATCGATCAAGGCGTTCGGATGCCAGCGTTGTACCTCGCGCCGGGCAACCAACACGCACGAATCGAGCAACGCGCAAGCGCTTCTGCAGCAAGAGATCGCCCAGTTGCTTGAGTTGCTCTTGGTCGTTTTCTCGCGGATTGCCATCGGCGTCGACGAATAGTCGCTTGATTTCGTCTGGCGTGAACGGATCACGGCCGTCCAATTCGCCGCGGCAAAGCAATTCACCAACGATGCCACCTCGTGAATGGGTAATTAGGTGTAGCGTGGCGTTTGCGGGCAACTCCCGAACTAACGCGATCGCATTTTGGATTGGGCTTTCTGTTAGGGAGTAATGCTCGAATCCGTAGACCTGCGCGTTATAGGGCGAAAGTAATTGCTTACGTAGGTCCGCCAGTTGTGTAGACCATAGTTCGCTGAAGCTGCCTAGCGTACTGGATGCGGTGCCGTGGATAAATACCAGTAGCGGCTTATCTCGCGGACTTAATTTGAAATCCGGCTCAGCGAGTTCAAGCTTGTCGCCCGTCTTAATTTGCCAAATGCGTTGCTCTGCAGGTTTCTTTTGATCCTCCTTCCACAACTGCTTGCGCTCGTACCATTTGCAAACCTTTTCGCCAGTTAGCTCGGCGGCCGCTTCGATGGGATCAATGCCGAAGATGCGTAATCCTTCCACGATCCAGTCCGAAACACCCCGAGTCGCTTCGGCGTTCGATAATCCCCCCGATAAAATGATCTCGTCGTCCGCTGCGCCGCGTGCCCGCGAAGCGGGAAAATCGCCGAGATAGTCGTCAAGCCTGGTGAGCAGGCGCAGGCCGCCTTGAAGCCGTAGATCGACGACGTCGTCGGGTTTATGGTCCTTTAGCTTGATTCGCGGCGCCTCGCCTCCACCCCGCGTTGCGGCAAAGCTAATCTCGGTTTTGGTTCGGGCTTGAAACAGGTTATCCACGAATGGCGATTCGGCCGCGTTGCCAAGCGATAAACGTTTAGTACTCGATTTCTTTTTAATGCCCGTGCTAGTGCGTTTGCTCGAACTTGCCACGAGTCCTCCGCCAGATAATCAACTCGAGTTGGATGCGACGCGAAAATTCAATGGGTCGCAAGGATATTCGTTAGCGGGTATTCTTCATTTCACCGTAAACGGCTGCTGCTTCAGAAACCGCGCTGCCCGGCCGAGCACAAATAAGTTCGGCGTTTGGCTTGCCGGTAACCCTGCTTTAATTTCTGCGTGAAACTTCGCGTAGTTACCCTTATATCCCCCGTGGTTCCATACACGTAATAGCTGTTCGGTGAAGGCGCCGTTGTGGTCGCCATCCATCGATGTTTGATTGTCTTGGCAACCGGAAATCAAAATCACGGCCGCTTTGAATTTTTTCGCTATTGCGGTCAGGCGCGGGCTTACCGCTAATTGAGCAAGAACGGCGTCCGGATCGGGTTCGGACGATTTATCTGATACGTTTGCTACGTCTTTTTGGAGCTTGTCATAAAACGCTTGATGTTCGCGGTAAGTTCGCATGCCGACTGCGAGCGGCATCATCTTGGATCGCCCGACGGACGTCATTGCGTTCGCTTGCGGAGGCGCGGCGCGGGTGACCGTACCGCTGTGACAGCTGTCGGATAGCACCAATACGCGAACGCCAGTGGCGAAGCGACTGAGTTCTAAGTACAACTCGTCGTCAATGAACTGGCCATCGTAAAGACACCAGGTCTCGTCGTTCTTGTCAGCCTCTTCACCAGAAATATCTGGCACTTGCCCACCATGCCCCGAATAGGTCAGAAAAAATAGGTCGCCGGCAACAAGTCGCTTGGCCGCAGCCCGAATGGCGGCGAGCGTTTTGCTCCGAGTGCCATTTTTTGTTAACAAGACGGTAGATTTCATACCGCGGGACGCGGAGATTGTCGCCATGTCATTCGCGTCGAACTCGCATGCATTGAGATCGCCACTCCAACCCCCATAGTGGGCTGGGCTCACTGAATTGAGGCCAATATGCAATGACATTGCCTTAGTGTTGTCTGATTTGGAGAGAGATGGCTTTTTCATAAGTTAATCCTCAGAAAAAAATAACAGGGTTCAGTGAGTTGCGACAAAACTTCCTTTTGTGCTCATGCACGCGATGCAATAAACTTTCCTCGAATCGCCGTGGATAACCCAATAGAAAAAATGCATGCAACGCTACGGGAGAGACGTTTGGTTTTCGTTGATGCTACGCCTGGCAAGGCGTCATGGCAATATCACTTTTGGCTTAGGCCGTTTGGCATATTTCCCATATTTTGAGGTAATGGGAGGGCCGCAATGGGTGATACTTCACGAAATACGATTAGAATGACGCTCGAATAAAGTCTTAAACTAGGGTGCCCATCTTGAACCCCCACTATGTGTTGATCGATTACGAAAACGTGCAGGTCAAATCCCTGGCGTTATTGAGGGGCGAACAGTTTCGTGTTCGCGTTTTCCTCGGCAAGTCCAACACGAAAATCCACAGCGAACTGGCTATAGCAATACAAAGATTGGGTGACCGAGCGGAGTACATCACATTGGAGTCGTCAGGGGCCAATGCGTTGGACTTTCACATTGCGTACTATCTTGGCGTCTTGGCGACCGCCGACCCCACGGCAAATTTTCACGTTATCTCCAAAGACAAAGGCTTCGATCCCCTGATTCAGCATCTAAAAACCCGCGCGGTGCATGCGGCTCGCGCGACGTCCATCGAAGCAATGTCCGGAATTGAATCTATCGCTAGACCGTCGGTCAGGGACGAATTGCCGCGATCGTCGGCAAAGAAAAGTAAGTCTGTAGCGCGGGTCAAAACAACCGCTAAACCGGCGATCGGCAAAATAGCGTTCGCGCAAGAAGAGCAAATCAAGTCTGTGATAGAAAACCTAAAAAATAGAAGATCGGCGCGCCCGACCAAGATGGCAACCCTCCTAAACACTATTCACGCCAAGATCGGAAAGGAACGGCCCTTGACGGAAGCTGAAGCGGTGCGCGATGAGCTGGTCGCTCGCAAACATGTCTTGGTGAGCGGACTGAAGGTCAGCTACAGCCTCCCGGCCGTGGATTAACATTGATGCCCATGCGAGACGCACCGCACTGCGATGTCGAAAGCAAATAGCCGTCTCGATCAAGTGGTCATCGAGGCCCGTCGCAACGCCGAGAAGCGACTGGCCGGCTATCGAGCGCAGGCGCTCAAGCTCTATCCATGGGTGTGTGGGCGATGCGCGCGTACCTTTGATCACAGCAATCTGCAGCTACTAGAAGTCCACCACAAAAACAGTAATCATGATGACAACCCGGCGGACGGTAGCAATTGGGAGTTGCTGTGTACCTATTGCCATGAAAACGAACATTCCAAGCTGAAAGATATGACGGGGCGCGTCGATGTGGGAAACGCAGCATCATCCGCAACATTCAATCCTTTTGCCGAACTAAAAGCCAAGTTGGAGTCCAAGAAACGCGGTTAGCGGTGATCGTTGGATCGCTCTTCGGTCAATCGGTGGCGGCCTATCTGTCAGATCAACTCGGGCGCAAGAAAACGTCCATAGTGCTAACCAATTAAAGTCGCCGTAAACTCATGAGCGTAATACTTTGCCGGCGCGGGCATCCGTAACGTGGCCATCGGCAAATACTGTTTCGCCATTGACGATCGTATGTTGGATACCACGCGAAGGCATGACCATACGCTTGCCGCCGCCGGGAAGATCGTAGCGTCGCTCACCACGATTGCCGGAGCCAACGGTTTGTGGATCGAAGATGGTGATGTCGGCGGCAAACCCTGGTTTGAGACGTCCACGATCCTTAATGCCATAAAAGTCCGCCGGATCGGAGGTCAATCTGCGAACGCCTTCCTCCAGCGTAAGGACTTGGTGTTCGCGAACCCATGTTCCGAGCAAATAGGTGGGATAGCCCGAGTCGCAAAGCATATCCACGTGGGCGCCACCATCTCCGAGCCCGATGAGAATATCAGGGTTGGCGAGGATTTCTTTCATGCGATCGACGCGGTGGTTAAAAGTCGATAACGTAAATTCAATCTCAAGGTCATCTTGTAGAGTCAAGTCGAGAAAAGCGTCGACGCCATCCTTGCCTTGTGCCTTGGCGATGTCCGCAATGGTTTGTCCTTCGAACTGTTTCAGAGCCGGTGATCGCACTTCGTGTACCCGCACCCGCGACCAATTGCCGAACGTTAATGGACGCTTGAGGTCTTCGCGAAACTGATCGCGAAATGCTCGGTCGGCATAGACGGCTGCCTGTGCCGTTTTCGACTGATCGGCAAACACCCGCGCCCAAGACGGAAACGGCGCAAAGGAAAATGGATTGCGCATATTGACCTCGCGCGTGAGTGGCAACGGTGAAGTTTGCGGCCGTGCGCCACGTTTGATAAGCGGCGCCGCCTTGCGCAAGGTATCGCGAACTGCTTCTGGAATATCATCGCGGTCGAACATGGCAATGAACGTAACGGGTCGATTGCTTTCTGTAAGCAGTAGGTCGAGCAACTCGTACTGATCGTCTTCCAAAACCGCGATTTGCCGCGTCAGCGCGACCTCTATTGCGCCCTTGTTCTTCTGCTTGAGCACATTGGAGTAGGCGCTGTATTCTTCCGCGCTAGCATTGCGGCATCCCAAAGGCTTACCGCCGTATCCCATGTGTTGATTCAGAATAGTGCTGGAAAAACCAAACGCACCCGCATCCATTGCCTCGGCCAAGAGTAAGCTGATGCGCTGCCTTTCGTCGGGTGTGGCGGCTCGTTCCATCGATGCTTCGCCCATTACGTAGCGGCGGAATGGCGTAAGTGGCGCCAAGAATCCAAGATTAACCGCTGGACGTCGACGTTCCGCCGCATCCATGAACTCCGGAAAGGTTTCCCATTCCCAGGTGATGCCGCGATCCAAAACGTCGAATGGAATCGCCTCGACGTTAACGAGATCGCGCATGGCGACCTCACGCTCGAAAGGGCGGCACGGCGCGATACCCACGCCGCAATTGCCCATTACCACACTGGTAACGCCATGCCATGGCGAAGGCGTTACCGCGCTATCCCAGCAAATTTGCGCGTCGTAATGGGTGTGTGGATCGATGAAGCCAGGTGCCACGACGCAATCGCCGGCGTCAATCACGCGATTGGCGCTGCCATCAAATTTACCGATCGCCACAATCCTTCCGTCGGAAACCGCAAGGTCAGCGCGTTGCGCCGGTGCGCCTGTGCCGTCGATCACGGTTCCGTTTTTAATTAACAAGTCATACGGCATAAGGCGATCCAGGTTGTCTGTTGAGAAAATTAGCCGGCACATCGGGCGGATAATGCCAACTTCGGTAGCGGTTTACCGCCTCACTGTGACAAAGTCAAAGGCATAAAAATTGCAAATCGGACGAGTACATTATCTTATTGATTTGGTGCCCGGAACCGGAATCGAACCGGTACGGACTGTTTAGAGTCCGACGGATTTTAAGTCCGTTGTGTCTACCAATTTCACCACCCGGGCGAGAAAACCTCGTTGGAACAAAAACTTGAAGCAAAGTGGAACACTATTCTACCAAAACGTCAGGCGTTTTCGCTTAAATGCTTAGGTGGTCGAAGTTAAAGTCCAAATATAGGGCGCGAAAGTTATGTTATATTGCTTTGAACAACTAGAAAGCGGATGCAATTTTGGGGACGCATCTCAGTTCAACCTCAATGGATAAAAGGCTGTACGCCGGGCTGTAGCGCGTATTGATTTCCCCATGTCATTTCTCCCCACACTTTTCCCCGACGATCCGAAGCAGGCAATACGCATGCGCCGTTTCTACATGGCCGCGTCCACTTCGGGGCTTGTGATGTTTCTCGTTTTCGTCTGCAGTTGGCTTGGGTTTGTCGAAAGCAACATCCTCGTCATTGCAGGCGGTTTGATCCTGACGATTATGGTTCTTTTCTATGTCATTTTCCGGACCAAACTCAATTTAAAATTTCGCGATCCTAGCTTGACCGCGGCACAAATGCTGACTTCGAGCCTGACGATGGTTTATGTTATGCATAACGCCGGCGCAGCGCGGGGAATTTTCCTTATCGTGATTTTGATGATTTTTGTCTTCGGCGTGTTCAGGCTTAGCGCCCGGGAATTCCTTCAAATCGCTGGGCTCGTGTTGATTGCCTATGTTGTGCTCGCTTGGCCCCTTCTTGGCGGCGCGACTCCTTCCAGCGATAAGAGTCTCGCCGTGCTGTATGGCATCGTCTTGCTCGTTGTTCTTCCATGGTTTGGGATAATGGGCGCCTATATCGGCCGCCTGCGTTTTCGCCTCGATAAGAGTATTGCCGAATTGGAATCCAGCCAAGCCATTGCGGTACGCGACGATCTCACCGGAGCTTACAATCGGCGTTACTTAATGGGTGCGCTGACCAAGGAAAAAAGCCGTAGCGACCGCGGTGGCGAGCCATTTTCGGTCTGCATAATCGACATCGACTACTTCAAACGCGTCAACGATACCAAGGGCCATCTGGTCGGCGATCAGGTATTGAAGCAACTCACCTTGGTGGTGCAGCCCGATGTGCGAACGACGGACTTTTTTGGCCGTTTCGGCGGCGAGGAGTTTCTGTTGATCTTGTCGGAAACTTCCCTTACCGGCGCTTGCGTCTATGCCGAGCGCGTTCGGCAAATGGTCGAACAACTTCAATTTCCGGAGATCGATCCCGCCCTTCGAATTACTGTCTCAATCGGCGTAACGCAATATCGTCCACGCGAGGAAATATCAACGACGCTTAACCGCGCCGATATGGCGCTTTACGATGCCAAGGCCCGTGGCCGTAATCGCGTCGTGAAAGAAAGAGATCCGCTGCGGGTCTTGACTACGCCAGGCGCAAAAGCAAAATCAGCTTAGCGGTTGGCGCACGATATTTTTGAGTGCTGCGCCGGAAGTTAAGGCATCAATGTTTGCAGCGATATCGGTCCAGCGTCGCTCGATCATGCCACGTGTCCAAATCGACGAATGCGGCGTCATCAATACATTCGGCAATGACGCGAAGGGATGTTTCGATGGTGCGATAGTGAGATCTGTCGGAGTTGGATAGCGATACCAGGCATCGATCACCGCGCCGGCGATTTGTTTGTCCCGCAAGGCCTCGAATAACGCGTCCTCATCAATGATCGCGCCTCGCGCAACGTTCACGACAACGGCAGTTTTTTTCATCCTCGATAATGCGACGCGATTGAGGAGCCCGACCGTTTGAGGCGCAAGTGCGATGCACACTGCAACGAAGTCACAGCGGCCTAGAAATTCATGAAGGTCTTGCAGCGGATAGATCTGATCAACGAAATCCGGTTGTTCGCGCACAGTGCGATTGCATCCCAGCACCGTCGTTCCGAACGCTTTTGCCAGTCGCGCGGCGGCAAGGCCGATTGGACCAAGGCCGAGAATACCGATCGTTTTTCCGTATAACTCGTCGTGTAAAGGCGCGCCGGTACGACCGCTCATGTGCCAGCTTCCGGCTTTCATCGACTCGTGCGTGGCAACGAATTCGTGGCACCACGCCAGCATCGCGAGCAGAACATATTCGCCACCAGCGACGTCGTGGCCGTAGGCATTTCAAATACTCGCCCGTGGCGGTACGTCGTCAAACTTGATTTGGTCCAGCCCGGCGCCGGGTACTTGCAAAAGACGCAATTTCGGCGCTGCCGGCATATTCGCATACTGCAATGCGATGACCACGTCTGCGCGTGACATGTGATCTGCCAAAACCGCCCTTGGCGCGTCTTCCTTCAGACGTTTGATTAACGCTGGCATGGCTAGTTTTCTTTGCAAAGTCTCGAGTAACTCGTAGACCAAAACGCCATACAGCAGAATATTGATTGGATTGTTATTGTTAGGCACTATTCACAAACGAACGCGTGACGAGAGTAGCGTTCGAAAATAAAAACTCAGGTCGATTTGGGTAAAACGATATCGAAGGTTCCCGACAGCTCGTTACCATTTTTTTCAAACGACACGATCAAACTTTCGCGCTCTGTTTTGTCGCGTACGCCGCTGAGCAAAAAATCTCCGGCATTTTCGCGCGCGCCAGCGATGTACATTTGCGTCACAAATGGCGATCCTTTTTTCCGCGACACGGCAAAATGAATGTGCGGCGCGCGGCCCGGATAGGCGATTGGCTTAATCGTACGAAAGCTATACGCGCCGCTAGCATTCGTCATTACTGCGCCGTAGCCCTGGAAATTCGGGTCGATCGGTTTGTTCGAATCATCGCCCTCATGGTGATAACGGCCAAAACCATTGACCTGCCAAATCTCGATCATCACGCCTTCGAGCGCCAGACCCTCAACGTCGGCTACGCGTCCGAAGACCGTGACAATTTCACCAAACGCAACACCGTCACGCCCGGTGACTTTAGTCAAGTCAAAATCTTTATCGAGCGGAAACGTTCTTGGATAAAACGGACCACGCATTTGGCTTGGCGTTGTAATCGCCTCGGCGGCGAATCCCTTAAGCGCAAGCGGTCCAAGCACAGTCGAGCCGACTGAACTTGCTGCCCATCCTAATACGCGCCGCCGTTGCATCCCAACTCCTTGTACGTCGTTACGTCATGCCGCTGAGACCGCCGAACGCCGATCTCGCGTCCGAGAGCCACGCCGGTCGATGCTATTTGCACGACGCCGCTCGGCCACCGCGGACAAGCGCACTTCCACATTGTGTCGCCGATCAGTCGAGCAGCGTCTGTCGCTACGCGCGCGGCGCTCGGGAAAATCGATCACATCGCTCGACGCTAAACAGTGACGGACAAATTGTTCCAAGTCGCGGGACTGATACACAACACTACCATGTGAATAAAAAAACGGTATCGTCGGATCGAACTTTCGATCGTTATCAAGCCAAGCGCTGGCCTGCTTTCTCGGCATAAAGCGTTGCAGCAGGCCGCTTGCCTCGTCGGCACTGACCCAACGAGATGGATTTGTTCGTTCCATATCTTCCGCCTTCCTTGAAGTATCAAACCCGCGGAGACAAACCATTAAATCGCGTACACTCTTATTATCGAACTTTTCGCTAAAAAAAAGCAATCGTCAATGACCCAAAATCGCTCGACGTCCGTTAACACTGGTGCCTTACCCACACTCCCCGAAAGGAACGTTGCGATGAAGAGAAAACTATTTGCTGCCCTTTGCCCGAGCCTATTTATGCTACCTTCAACCGAAGTTTTCGCCGATGAAAACAACGCAACCGCGCTAACCATCTACAGTTCTGCGCAAGCCGGGGCGATTTCTCCAGAAATCTACCGCGATGGCGGCAACGGCCAAAATGTGCCGGGCTACGCGCTGATTCGCCAAGAGCGCAAGGTTATCCTCGATAAATCGCGAAGCGTCGTGCGTTTCACCGACGTTGCAGCGCTGATCGATCCGACGACGGTGTCATTTACGTCCCTGACCGATCCGGAAGGCACGCGCGTGATCGAACAGAATTATCAGTTCGATTTAGTCAGCACCGATAAAGTGCTGCACAAATATATCGACAATGAAATCAGCGTCGAGCAGCAGCGTGGCGACAAGACTGAAGTCATCGATGGCGTGCTCACCAGCACCGCCGGAAATTTGATCTTGCGAAAGGAAGATGGCAGCATTCGCATTGTCAATGGCTATTCGGGCATCAAGTTGCCGAAATTACCCGGCGGTTTGATTACCAAGCCAACGTTGGTCTGGGATATCGCTACCAGCAAGCCAGGTGAACACCGCACCCGCGTTGCCTATCAAACGACTGGCATCACATGGTGGGCGGATTACAACTTCACCTATTCCGAAGGTAAAGACGCGAATTCTTGCAAGCTGGACGCCAGCGCCTGGGTCAGCATTTTGAATCAATCCGGGGGCAGTTACCACGATGCAAAACTAAAGCTCATCGCCGGCGATGTCCAGCGCGCGCAACCCGCGCCCTCGCCGCGGATGCTGATGAAAGGCCGTGTTGCTGAAATGGCGATGGCGGACGCCGCGCCGGCGTTCGAAGAAAAAGCATTCTTCGAATATCATCTTTATACCCTGGGTTTTCCAACGACGTTGCCGGACAACTCAACCAAGCAAATTGAATTGTTCCCCGCCGCGCGCGGCGTGCCGTGCGAAAAAACTTTGCTTTATGTCGGTCAAGCTGCGCCTTACTACAACTATGGCAGCCCGATGTTCGATCGCAATTTTGGCGTGGAATCGAATAAGAAAGTCGATGTGTTTATTTCATTCAAAAACACCAAAGAAAATAAGTTAGGTATGCCCTTGCCCGCCGGACGTATCCGCGTAAGCAAGCTCGATACCGCTGACAATAGCTTGGAATTTATCGGCGAAGACCGGATTGATCACACGCCGAAAAACGAAAAAGTGTTACTAAAATTGGGCAGCGCGTTTGACGTTGTCGGTGAGCGCCGTCAGGTAGATTTTCGCGTCGACACGAACGCGAAGTGGATGGAAGAAGATATCGAAATTAAAATTCGCAATCAAAAAGATGAACCGGTTACCGTGATTGCGAAGGAAAGTTTGTATCGCTGGAGCAATTGGAAAATCAGCAAAAATTCCATGCCCTTTGATAAGCAAGATGCGCATACGGTACATTTTCCGGTGAAGCTCGCTAAGGGCGCTGAGGCCGTAGTACGCTACACAGTGCGTTATACCTGGTAAATCCCATCGATCTAGCGGGTTCGGCCGTCGACGCTGGCACGACGTGTGACGATTGGCGTGGCGTGGTTTTCATGGTTCAGCTTTATCTTTGTTCAAGCGTCGCAAAAACATTAAACATGTTGCCCTGGGAGGCAATATCCATGCGGCTCGCAGGCCATGTATCGCCAGGCGGCACGCAGGAAGGGGCTCGTGGCGTGGCATCGGTAGAGTGCGCAATGCGCACGCGGACTGATTCACCGCATCGGTTGATCAACAATCCGCGTGCGCGGTGCGCACCCTACGTCTGCTAAATCGTGCGTTATACTTGGCAATGTCATCGCGCCAGGAGTCGCATGGATACTGGTTCTCAAGGCATGTAACAACAACTAATTTTTGGAGGAGCAATGATGAAACAACGTATCGGTTTTATCGGCGTTGGATTGATGGGCCACGGTATGGCGAAAAATCTGGTTGAAAAAGGTTTCCCGTTGACCGTGTTGGGCCACAAGAAACGAGCGCCGGTGGAGGACCTTAAAAAGCGCGGCGCGAAGGAAGCGAAATCAGTCAAAGCGTTAGTTGAAGCATCGGACGTGGTTATTTTGTGCGTGACCGGCACGCCGCAAGTAGAAGATATGATCTATCGCGCTGACGGCATTCGCGCCGCGGCACGTAAGGGTTTGACCGTGATCGATTGCTCTACCAGTGAGCCGCCGTCGACTGCAAAAATCTATGCTGAAATGAAAAAGCTCGGCGTCACCTTCGTTGACGCACCGCTCACGCGCACACCGATCGAAGCCGAGCAAGGACGATTGAATACCTTAGTCGGCGCCGAAGCAAAAGTTCTAAAAGCGATTCGTCCGATTCTCGAAGCGTTTTGCGAAAATATTTTTCACATCGGCGGGCCGGTCAGCGGGCATCAAATCAAACTCATCAACAATTTTTTCGCCATTGGCCAAGGCGTGCTGATTTCGGAAATGTTTAGCGCGCTGGGAAAGGTCGGCATCGATCCGAGAAAATTAGTTGAACTCGTCAGCAAAGGTGCGGCGAACTCAGGGTTGTTTCAACTGATTGCCGGCGGTGCGGCCGAGGGCGATTACGCGCGGATGAAATTTGCGATCGCGAATGCATCGAAAGACGTGACTTACTACAACCGCATGCTTGATAGCCTCGGATTGATGGGGCCAATTGCGGCCGCGTTGCAGCAATCATTGAAGCACGCGGTCGCGCTCGGCTACGGCGACAAGATGGTGCCGTCGCTGGTGGAAGCTCAGCGCGAAATTAACCGGCTGAAATGAACTACTGAAGTTTGTCTGGAAGAATGGGGAATTGCGGCAGCGGTAAGACGTCGATGCCCTCGTCGCTTAGTTCCGCTACTTCTTGCTGCGAGGCGCTGCCGCGAATGCTGCGCGCCTCGGTTTCGCCGTAATGAATCTTGCGGGCTTCTTCGGGGAACTCGCGACCGACGTCCTCGGTATGATTGCGTAAATACGTCATCATTTTTCGCCACATGACTTCGGGCGACATGTTGTGCGACATCGCCACAGCCGTGCGCGTCGGCGCCGAATGTTTTGCCACATTTAACCGCGGCGCAGCGAGTTGGCGAAGAATGGTCGTCGAAGCGCACATTGGGCACGATACATTGCCGTTCGCCTGCTGAGCTTCGAAACCCTCAAGCGAATCAAACCAACCTTCGAATGCATGGCCTTGCTCGCACTTTAAGTCGTATACAACCATAGCGATCGTGGGTTTAGCTCATGGATGAGCTATTTCGCCACTTGCCTCTCGCGCATTTCTTCCAGCGTTTTACAATCGATACAAAGGGTTGCCGTTGGCCGTGCCAACAGACGCTTTAGGCCAATTTCAATGCCGCAAGCGTCGCAATATCCGTATTCGCTCGCATCGATTTTCGCGATCATCTCGTCGATTTTCTTGATCATCTTGCGTTCGCGATCGCGATTGCGCAATTCCAGCGCCATGTCGGATTCCTGCGTCGCGCGATCATTTGGGTCGGCGAATATCGTTGCTTCGTCTTGCATCGTATGCACGGTGCGATCAATGTCCACACCTAGGTCGGCTTTCCACTCATCCAGCAGCTTGCGGAAATGACCAAGCTGACGCTTGCTCATATAGGCCTCGCCCTTCTTTTCAACATATGGGGCGAATTGCTTAGTTGTTACTTCACGCATGGATCCCATTAATCATTACCCATTCTTAAAATAAGGAGCAGAAAATCAAAATAAACTGGCCGAACTAAATGGTAAATAATAGCATAGAACAGTTACGCGATCGAAGTACCCTTACGCTTAAAATTCTATTTGCCGCCAATGCAGTTCAAATCGTCTAATCGGTTAAACTCGTAATATTCTCAACGATTTGGAGGGGCGGTCGTGAATCGTCTAGCACAACAAAAATATACTAACGTCGCCATTTGGTTGCATTGGATCATCGGCATCGCGCTTTTGGTACAGATCGCACTCGGGTTGTTCATGGTGGATATTCCGAAAGAAACGCCGGATCGCGCGTGGTATTTCAATTTGCACAAGTCCATCGGCGTGACCCTCGCAGTGTTCATTTTGCTGAGAATCGGGTGGCGTCTTGGTCATCGCCCGCCGCCGCTTGACCGCATCATCCCCGCTTGGCAAGTCGCCGCGTCAAAAATCAGCCACTGGGCGCTTTATTTGGGCATGGTCGCGATGCCGGTTACCGGTATCATCATGTCTTCGTACAGTAAGTATGGGATAAAGGCCTGGGGCATTAAATTGCTCGCCGGGAGCGACGATGAAGGCGCTCGCGAGTTTTGGCTAGAACTGCATGAGATTTCGGCGGATATTTTGATGGTCTTAATCGCAGTTCATATCGTCGCCGCCCTGAAGCACTTAATCGTCGAAAAGAATGGCGTGTTTCAGCGCATCCTTCCTTAGCTAATCGCGCGCACCGGCATTCTCCAATAACGCCACTACGTCGGCGTTTTTGGCCTCGCGGGCAATGACAAGCGCCGTTTTGCCGCGATTATCCTTGAGGTTCCGATCAGCCTTGGCTTCGAGTAACACCTTGACGCTTTCAGGATCGCCGTGACCCGCAGCCCACATCAGCGCCGTGAGGTCGTTGTGGTAGCGAGCGTCAACGGCAACGCCATGCTCCAAAAAGGTTTTAAGAACTTGAGCCTGTCCATTGCCCGCCGCCAACACCATCGCTGTTTTCTGCGATTGATCCTGTAGGTGAATGTCGGCGCCCTGTCCTAATAATAATTTTGCGATCAACTCGTGGCCTTGGAATGCGGCGCTCATTAGCGGCGTAATTTTTTCTAAATTCGTCTGATTTACGTTACTGCCCGCGCCGAGTAATATTTTAACCATCTCGACATTGCCGTTACGTGCCGCAAGGTTCAGAGGCGTATCGCCGGCGCGGTTGCGTGAATTCGGCCTGGCGCCGGCGTTCAGCGCCCGGGTAAGCAAATCAATTTGATTGCGCTTTGCCGCTGAGATCAGTTGTGCGTTAATGTTCATGGACTGAGAGGATTCTTGCGCGTTGACGGACGGAATAACTAGCAGAATCAGAGCCAACATTTTGGTGATGCGTAGCAACATTTTTTCCAACCTTTAACTGTGTAATAATAGCGCCGCGATATTGTATCGGAGACGTAATGACTTCCCCGCATTCAATTTACCTAAAACGTTAAATTTGTTCGCAATACAACATTGGAGGCCACATGAAATTTATTGAGTCAAAACTCGCGCTAGGATTAGCGACAAGCCTTTTGATTTCGTCCGCTGCATTTGCAGCAGAGGAAATTCAAGGCGGTGCAGTTATCGCTGCTAAGCCCATGTCTAGCAGTCTTGTCCCAGTTACCCAAGCGATGCTTAGCGCATCCGAGGGCGATGGCAAGCATTGGCTGCACTCGAATGGCAACTACGCGCAAACGCGTTACTATCCCGCATCGCAAATTCACACCGGCAACGTCGGCAAACTAAAGCCGGCATTTGTGTTCCAAACCGCCGTGTTGGAATCGATGGAAACCGCACCGCTGGTCGTTAATGGCGTGATGTTCCTCACGACATCGTACAACCACATCTATGCCATTGACGCGGTAACCGGCGAAGAGTTTTGGCATTACAAACATAAAATGGGCGCCGTCACGACATTCTGCTGTGGCCCAAACAACCGTGGTGTGGCAGCGCTCGACGGTAAGCTCTTTATGGGCACGTTGGACGCAAAGCTCGTCGCCCTTGATGCTAAATCCGGCAAAGTACTGTGGGAAACCGAAATTGCCGATCCTGAGCTCGGCTATTCCGAAACCATGGCGCCCGCTGCAGTGGACGGCAAAGTGTTGATCGGCACCAACGGTGGCGAATACGGCATCCGCGGTTTCGTCAAAGCCTATGACGCGAACGACGGCAAATTGCTGTGGACCTTTCACACCATTCCGGAAAAAGGTCACGAAGGTATTTGGAACCCGAACGACGCAACCAATCGTGACATGAAGCGCGACATCGCAGCGGAAAAAGCAGCCCTCGCTAAAAACGGCGGCGACTTTTACAAAACCCTGGGCGGTGGCGTGTGGATGACCCCGGCGGTGGATACGGATAGCAAAACCGCATTCTTCGTCGTCGGCAATCCTTCCCCTGACCTGTATGGCGCAGAACGTCCTGGTGACAACCTCTACACCGACTCGATCGTTGCTGTGGACCTGAACACCGGCGCGTACAAATGGCACTATCAGTATGTCGCGCACGATGTGTGGGATCTGGACGCAGTCAGCCCACCTATCCTAACTGACGCCGCCGGCAAAGACGGCAAAATGCGCAAAGTGGTGATTCATGGCGGCAAGACCGGCCATATCTATGTGCATGACCGCGTAACCGGCGAATTGATCCGCTTTTCCGATGCAATGGTGCCGCAAGATGGTTTGTGGACATTACCCACCAAAGAAGGCGCGCGTATGAATCTTGGCGCCAACGGCGGTGTGGAGTGGAGCCCAATGGCTGTGAATCCAAAGACCCGCATGGCCTACGCCGCAAATCTGATCCAGCCGATGACCTATCACGTCGAAGCTGCTGCCTATCCGGGTGGTAAGCTGTGGTTGGGTGGTGCGTTCAAGACCATCCCCGGCGTTGCTCAGACCGGTCGTATCAGTGCAGTTAACATGGACACCGGTAAGATCGCTTGGGAAGTCAACACGCCGCAGCCGCTGATGGGTGGCCTGTTGGCGACCGCCGGCGGCTTGGTGTTCAACCGCGAATGCAAAGGTTGGTTCAAATCGTTTTACGCCAAGAACGGCAAAGAGCTGTGGAAGTTCAACTGTGGCGCCGGTGCAAATGCCCCGGCCGTTTCTTACACCGTCAACGGTAAGCAATACATCGCCGTTGCGGCAGGTGGGAACACCCAATTGGACTTTAAACGCGGCAACAGCGTATTTGTTTTCGCGCTGCCGTAAACTTAGAAGTTAATTGTATGTCATAGAAGGGCCGCTCCCATGGAGCGGCCTTTTTTGCAACTAAGGACTGTGCGTTCACATGAGAAACGTATTGATTGTATTATGGTTATTGGCGATTGGCGCCACTGCGCTTGCTGATGACGCGCCAGCCAAAGTCAACACACCTGAAGCCTGTGGCGTGTGCCACGGAATCGATGGCAATTCTCCCGCCGGCGCTTTCCCCAATCTTTCTGGGCAAAACGCGCGTTATTTGTATTTGCAGCTTAAAGATTTTAAAGAAGGGCGTCGTAACGACCCGTTGATGAGCCCGATTGCGAAGCAATTAGAGAAAAAAGAAATGCAGGCATTAGCAAAGCACTTTTCGGAACAAAAACCCAAACCAGTGAGCTTCAAAGCCGACAACGCTCGCGCAGCCGCCGGCAAAAAAATCGCTGACGATGCGCTATGCCCGATGTGTCACCTCGGCGGATTTGTCGGTCAGAATGAAATTCCGAAAGTTGCCGGCCAACATCCGGAATACGTTCGTAAGCAATTGACCGATTTTCGCGCTAGAAATCGCACCAACGACGCTGGCAATATGACCGCCTATTCGTCGAACTTAAGCGATGACGACATCGAAAATTTGGTGCACTATATCGGTACATTGGATTAGCCTTAATCCGTTGTAATCATTTACTCGATAACTATTTTGGGCGCTGCGCGGTGAATAAACTTGCTATCTTTGTTGTTGTTCTATTGGCGATTGGCGCGTATTTTTATCGCGACCAGATTGTCCCCGCTCAAATCAGTAGTAAAGCACCGCAAAAAATTTATTCTTGGAAAGACAAGGACGGAAGAACGCATTACAGTAGCGACAAGTCCGTAGCCCCGGCGGGCGTGAAAACGGCCGATCTACCAGAAATTAGTATCATCGAAACCGATAAAGCCGAGCTAGAAAAGCAAGCAAAACGGCTGAAGGAAAAAGAAACGCCGGTCGAATCCAGCGAGTTTGAGAAACCCAAGCTGCCTCAGGTTCGAAATTTGGCGTTGGAACGGATGGAAAAAGCGGCGGAAAATCTAAAAAAATAGAGTCCAATCAGGAAAAGCCGCACCCCGCTTACATTCCCAGGCCATATGCCTGCAAAGGCAATAAGGGCGTGCCGTTCCGGGCGGCTCAATTCTCAATTAAGCGCGTTTTTTCGCCGAAAAAAATAACTTGTGCTGGGCACGGGCGAATCGCGTTATAATTCACGGCGAACAAAAGACCAAAAAATGGCTCGGAAATTGGGGCTAGTAGTAATTGAAGTACGCTGCTGCAAGGAGTAGTACATGAGTAATGCGCAATCGCATCTAGGTCCGCACGACCAACACCTTATCGCGAGCGTCATGCTGGCAGAAATTGCTGGCTATGAGGATCGCCCCGTATTCGAACAGATCGATCTTACCACTCGCACGCGCCAATTATTTGAGCGGGCAGTCGCCGAGTCTGGCACCTGCGATGTGCAGATTATTGATCGCGAAGACAGCATCGTATTGCTTTTCCCCGGCGACCCGCGCGATTGTCTAGGGCTCGCGACTCGGTTAGCGTTAACCTTGGAATCCGAGGATGGCTATTCGAATTTGCCGCTTCGGATAGGCGTAAATTTAGGCCCGATCACGCTTGGTCGCAACGAACTTGGCGAATTGCGAGTTAGTGGCGCAGGAATTGATGATGCGGAACGGGTCGCCAGAGCCGGCGCGCTGCGCGAAATTCTGATGTCGCGTTCGTTCTATAGCGTGTTGTCGCGCGCGTCGATGGACGATCGGTTGCTACGCCACAAAACGTTTATTTCGGACGAGCGTGATCAATCGATTGCCGTCTATCAGTTGGCGCGGCCCGAATCCGCTTTCCCAACGCTTGAAACGCCAAGCGATCGTCCCTCAAAGCCATTGCCGCGCGCGTTTCAACGCGCGGGCCGGAGCGCAATCGCCGCTGCAGCGTTGCTTGCGACCGCCGGTATTGCGATTTATCAGGCACAGCCTCCAAGCAATACACCGCTAGTCCAGATGCCCCAAACCGCCCCTACACCAAGAGTGACCGTTGCGGCGAAAGTTATGCCCACGGCAACGAATGCCGCCATTGTTGTCACTGAGCCCGATTCACCACTCGTGATAACACCAGAAACCGTCGCCAGGGCTGGCGATTCGATCGAAATACCAATTTTCACGCAAGAAACGTCCGCAGCCGTGCCTAATGTCATGGCCGATGCGCGCGACACGCCTCGCAAAGCGCTACCCGTTCGACCGGTTACGGTGCAACTTGCGATAAAGCCGTGGGGCGAGGTTTTTGTTGACGGAAAGAAAGTCGGCGTCACACCGCCGCTGCATAAAATCGCCATTTCGCCCGGCAAGCGTCAGATCGTAGTTCGCAATTCCGATTTTTTACCGTTCGAAACGACTCTTGATATTCAGCCTGAGTCTTTACTACAAATTTCTCACCGATTCGATAAGTAATTTCTCATAGCGGTGTGCACGAGACCCTATTTACTCTTTGCATTCGTCGTAACAACACTGGCTGCGGCCTGCACGCTCACACAACCAAAACCAGCGCCGATAGTTGACGCCGGTTCGCGCCAATCTCAAGCTAGTCGTAACGGCGATCAGTATTTGGAAGTCGGCTTAATGCAATATGATCAAGGGCACTATAAGCGAGCGACGTCCACGTTACTGCAGTCGCTAGAAGCTGGCCTGTCGCCCGCAAAACAAATCATTGCTCACAAACATCTCGCCTTTATTTATTGTACGTCGAATAAAGTCAGCCTTTGCCGCGACGAATTTAACAAGGCGCTCGCGGTTGACCCGCGATTCGAACTTGCCCCGGCGGAAGCCGGTCACCCGCAATGGGGCCCGGTGTTTCGTAGCGTCAAGTCACGGCAGCCTACGACCTCTTAATATTTCGGCAAACTACGAAATGCGCTTACGTTTTTCCGTAAGACGCACCTGCTCCAGCCAATCCCAAAGCGTTGCCAAAAATTTGCCATGTTCGACGCCAAATGGCGTTATGCTCTTTCGCGCAGATGCTAATTTATATAAACTAATATATTAACTATACATAACAAGTTATTGTTATATAAATGCTATATAAATATCACATAGAGATTAGAATTTAAAACGAAAGCGATATGTTAACGACAAGTGTATGCATTTTGGGGGCTGGACCTGCCGGTCTTGCACTTGGGAATATGCTCCAAAATCACGGCGTAGCCTGTGTGGTCGTGGACGCCTATAGTCGGGAGGAAATTTTTGCGCGAGGCCGCGCTGGGCTCCTAGAATCCACCACGGTCGCATTGCTGAATAAATTTAATCTCGCAACGACAATATTCAAGAACGGCACTGCCCACGCTCAGTGTGAATTTCGTTCACCTGAATTTAATTATTTGCTCGAATACGGCAAAATCGCTGGGGGCGAGACCCACCACACCTATCCACAAAATGATTTGGTTGACGACCTTGCGCAATTTTATTTGGACGGTGGCGGACGGATTCTCTACTCAACTCCCGCGGAAAAGATTGACCTATTCGAAAATAAAGTCGCCGTTGGTTGTCGCGAGAAAAACACGGGCGCGAGCATAGAAATCCGAGCGGATTTTGTAGTTGGATGCGACGGTTATCATGGCATATCGCGCGAAGCCATCCCAAGCGACGCGGTCAAAATTTACGACAAACAACACGACTATAGCTGGCTCGCGGTATTGGCTCACGCGCCACCCTCAAGCGAACATATTATTTATGCACTACATCCGGACGGCTTCGCAGGCCACATGCTGCGCAATAGCAAAATATCGCGTTTCTATATACAAGTTGCATTCGGTGATGAGATAGAAAATTGGAGCGACGAGCGGATTTGGACGGCCCTTGATCGTCGATTAGCGAAGCCCGGCTGGACATTGACCCATGGTGAAATTTTCGAGAAACGAATCTTGGCGATGCGCAGTTATGTGATGGAGCCAATGCGCTTCGGTCGATTATTCCTCGTTGGCGACGCCGCGCACATCATTACCCCATGCGGCGGAAAAGGCATGAATCTCGCCATTCAAGATGCAGGCGTATTGGCCGAAACACTAGCAACCTACTACCGCGACCCGCAGAACCTTGGTTGCCTTGATCGCTATTCGGAAATTCGCTTACCGTTTATTTGGCGCGCGCAAGAATTTTCACTCGCGATGTTGCACATGTTACATAAGCCTGAAGGTCACGATGAAAGCAATATCGCGTTCATGCAAAAAGTAAATGAATCCAAGCTCACACAACTAATGACATCGCCAACCTTCGCTCGGGATTTTTCGCGAAACTATGTTGGTATTATTTGATCCGCTGCGACACCAAACCGGTAGAACGATTCCAACATGGAAAATAGGCTATCCCCTGGTTGTTGTAGGGTATAGATAATCATAGAATAGTGAACGTTGAATGGCGGGTTCGAGTTTAATTGGATTAACCCCGCCACGCAAAAGGTGCAGGACAAATCCGGTGACATCGAGCGCGTTGGCGACATAATCGTAAGCTGCGGAATTTACAAAGCGGCCTCGAAATACGCATCAAGCTCGAGTCCAATTTTTCGGACTCTTGGAGCCGAACATCGTCAAGTCGTGCTTTAATTCGACATTCATAGAAATCTCTACGTTTAACTAATCCTAAATGAACGCAATCCGAAGTATTCTCGTCGCAAATCGAAGCGAAATTTCCATCCGCGTCATGCGCGCCGCCGCCGAAATGGGCATCCGCACCGTCGCGATTTATTCCAACGAAGATCGCTTTGCGTTGCATCGCTTCAAGGCGGACGAAAGTTATCTGGTCGGCGCAGGTAAAAAGCCAATCCAAGCGTATTTGGATATTGACGACATCATCCGCATTGCCAAGGAAGCCGAGGTTGACGCCATCCATCCGGGCTATGGATTTTTGTCGGAGAATCCGGACTTTGCCGACGCCTGTGCCAAAAACGGAATTAACTTTATAGGCCCACAGCCAAGCGTGATGCGCCTGTTGGGCAATAAAGTCGCTGCGCGTGAATTAGCTGAACAGGCCGGCATCGCCGTTGTGCCAGCGACCCGCGCGTTGCCGCAGGAACTAGCAAAAGTAAAAAAACTCGCTGACAAGGTTGGCTATCCTTTAATGCTAAAAGCGAGCTGGGGTGGCGGCGGGCGAGGTATGCGTGTGATCGAGTCGGCAAAAGACCTGACCGAACTCTTGGACGTTGCGCGACGAGAGGCAAAAGCCGCGTTTGGCAACGATGAAATGTATCTGGAAAAGCTGGTGCGCCGTGCGCGTCACGTTGAAGTGCAAATCCTTGGCGATACGCACGGCAACTTGATTCATCTTTACGAACGCGATTGCTCGGTGCAACGGCGAAATCAGAAGGTCGTCGAACGCGCGCCCGCTCCCTACTTGAGCGATGCGCAACGCAGTGCGCTTTGCGCATCGGCGCTGAAACTCGCCCGCGCTGCAAACTATACCCATGCCGGCACCGTAGAATTTTTGATGGATACGGATAGCGGGGAATTTTATTTCATCGAAGTGAATCCGCGCATTCAGGTCGAGCACACGGTCACCGAGGAAGTCACCGGCGTCGACATCGTCAAATCGCAAATTCGCGTCAGTGAAGGTGCGAAAATCGGCGCAATCAATTCGCATTTGCCTGCACAGAAAGATCTGCGCCTAAATGGCCACGCGCTGCAGTGTCGCGTAACGACAGAAGACCCCGAGAATAGTTTTACGCCCGACTACGGCCGCATCCTCGCCTACCGCAGCGCCGCGGGCTTTGGCGTTCGTCTGGATGGCGGAACGGCCTACGGCGGAGCGGTGATTACGCCTTTTTATGATTCGCTGTTGGTGAAAGTCACTGCATGGGGCGATAGCAGCGATGAGGCCATCGCGCGTATGGATCGAGCGCTACGAGAGTTTCGTATCCGTGGTGTGGCGAGTAATTTACAGTTTTTAGAAAACGTCATCCGCCATCCGCAGTTCATCGCCGGCACTTGCATTACGCGTTTCATCGATGACACGCCCGAGTTGTTTCGCATCACACCGCGGCGTGACCGCGCGACGAAGTTGCTGCGTTTCCTCGGTAACGTCGTCGTAAACGGCAATCCGGAAATGAAAGGCCGTAAGACGCCCGAGGGTATTTTTTCGGCTGCGCCGTTACCCGCAGTCGATCTCACACAGCCAATTCCGAAAGGCTCGCGCGACAAGTTAAAAGAGTTAGGGCCTGCCGGCTTTGCGCGATGGATGAAAAAAGAAAAGCGCGTTCTGTTGACCGACACAACGATGCGCGATGCTCATCAATCGCTTTTCGCAACGCGCATGCGCAGCCGTGACATGCTGCCGATCGCGCCCTATTACGCACGGCTCGCGCCGGAATTACTTTCGCTTGAGTGTTGGGGGGGCGCTACGTTCGACGTTGCGATGCGTTTCCTCAAAGAAGATCCCTGGGAACGGCTCAGTCAATTACGGACGGCAATTCCGAATATCGCATTTCAGATGTTGCTGCGCGCGTCGAACGCCGTCGGCTACACCAACTATCCCGACAATGTCGTGCGCTATTTTGTGCAACAAGCAGCGCGCGAAGGCATCGACATTTTTAGAGTTTTCGATTCGCTTAACTGGGTCGAGAACATGCGCGTGGCGATGGATGCGGTGATCGAAAGTGGTGCCGTTTGTGAAGCTGCGATTTGCTACACCGGCGACTTATTCGATGAAGCACGCTCGAAATACAACTTGAAATACTACGTCGATATGGCGAAGGCACTGGAAAAGGCCGGCGCCCACGTGCTGGGCATTAAAGACATGGCGGGCGTATGCCGGCCACGTGCCGCCCACGCGTTGGTGAAAGCACTGAAAGACGAAATCGGTCTGCCGATCCACTTTCACACTCACGACACCAGCGGCATCAGCGCAGCAAGCGTATTGGCGGCAATCGATGCAGGTGTTGACGCCGTCGATGGGGCGATGGACGCGATGAGCGGGCTCACCTCACAACCGAATTTGGGCTCCATGATCGCGGCACTCGCGGGGAGCAAGCGTGATGCAAAAGTCAGCCTCAGCGCGTTCAAATCCTTGTCGAACTATTGGGAAGGCGTGCGGCGCTACTATGCGCCATTCGAGGCGGACATGCGTGCCGGCACGTCGGATATTTATTTACATGAAATGCCCGGTGGCCAGTATACGAATTTACGCGAACAAGCCCGCGCGACGGGCTTGGAACATCGCTGGCCCGAAGTCGCACGCGCTTACGCGGAAGTTAACTTGCTGTTCGGTGATATCGTTAAAGTGACGCCCACCTCGAAGGTCGTCGGCGATATGGCGCTTTTCATGGTGGCGAACGATTTATCTGGTGCAGCGATACTCGATCCGGAACGCGAAGTGGCATTCCCAGAGTCGGTTGTGTCAATGTTTAAAGGCGAACTCGGCTTTCCGCCCGATGGTTTTCCAAAGGCATTAACGCAAAAAATTTTAAATGGCGCAAAACCACTCAAGGGTCGAGCGGGGAAATTCATGCCTGCAGCGGATCTTGAACTTATGCGCGCCGAAGCAGAAAAAATCGTTGGCCGAAAAATTAGCGATCGCGATTTGGCCTCGTATTTGATGTATCCGAAAATTTATTGCGATTTCGCAGCGCATCTACGCGACTACGATGACGTGTCGGTATTGCCGACGGGTGCATTTTTTTACGGGTTGAAGGATCGCGAGGAAATTGCTGTCGACATTGCGCGCGGCAAAACCTTAGTGATCCGTTTGCAGGGCAATGCTGAAATCGATGACGACGGTTACGCGCGCCTATTCTTCGAGCTAAACGGTCAGTCGAGGGTTGTCCGAGTGCCTAAAGCGGGCATGGCTGTAAACATAAAGCAAAAACCGAAAGCCGATCCGAGCAACGTGAATCATGTCGGCGCGCCGATGCCCGGTAGCATTGTGACGGTCTCGATCAAGGTCGGCCAATCGGTGAAGAAAGGCGATCCATTGGTGTCGATCGAAGCAATGAAAATGGAAAGTATGTTGCGAGCAGAGCGAGATGCGGTGATCAAAACCATACACGTTAAACCCGGCGATCCGGTGGCTGCAAAGGATTTGTTATTGGAATTCGGACTAAATTAGTTTCTCGTTAGTCATCCAAGGACCGCACTTTATCGGAAGCTAGAGGCAAGACTGACGTTAACAGTCTAAATGCGGAGCAGGGCGCCGCCCAAAAATTTCGAGCTCGAATTTGGTGCCGATTAGGAGCAATGGCATCGACAATGTCAGTGCCATCACTAGTCGAGCGTTCCAAGTTCATGGCCAGACTTAACGTTGACTAAAAAATTCATTAGCAACGTTATATTTTTGGAAAATATCTAATAATTAGTTATATACTAGTTATTTCTTAGGTTAATTCTAGAGAATTGCTCGCCCGGCATGTATTGAAAGTTTCACGACATACCCGCCCGGCTCTTTCGAATAAATAAACCGTTCGGTGGAAATTCGTTTTCCGTCGCCGATTGCAGTAGATGTCGTTGATATCGGTGCAATCATTTTCTACCGACTGTGGTCGCTTGATTCAAATGATTTATCGAACATCAATGGATTCATTGGTGATCAAAAACATTCGACCGGCGCTTGCAATCCTCCAAGGCTGAAACATTCTTCGAGTCACGGTTTCATTTATTCAAAGTGTTAACCTGACCCGATGCGATGTCACGCGTTCAAGCAACGAAATTTTGTAAATCAGAATGGAATTGAATCGTTCAATAACAAAGCTAAGTCTATAGGAGTCGCCTAATTTGAGTCTGACATTTAATGGTTTGCTAACGTTTGTTCAAGAAGTCGCATGCATCCAATCCTAACGAAATCTTATGTCCGACTGCGAGATGCATCAGGGTGGCGTGCTGTCGCAGTTTGGCATTTCATTGCATTAAAGGCTGCCAAAATCTGGCGCAAGATGCTTTCCAAGCCTACTTTTATCGCCGTCACGGGAAGCGCCGGTAAATCTACCGCAAAAGAACTATTGCAGGGCATGCTATCAGCAAAATTGCGCGGTAAGTTCAACCCAAGCAGCTTCAATCAGCTATTTGATGTCGGGCGAACGATCCTCGGCACTCGTCCGAAGGACGATTTTTGCATAATGGAAATGAGCGCGAACTGGCCTGGTTACCTTGACAAGCCGTTGGCGCTTTTTCAACCGACCATTAGCATTGTCACTGTCGTCGCGGATGATGGTCTGACCGCTTTTCGATCACGTGAAGCTGTCGCAAAAGAAAAGGTAAAGTTAATTGAAGCATTGCCCGATAACGGCATCGCGATACTTAATGTCGATGATGCTCTTGTCGCTGCGATGGCTTCGAAATGTAAAGGGCGGGTAATTACCTTTGGACTTAGCGAGGGTGCCGAGATTCGGGCAGAAGAGATTAGCGCTGTTTGGCCTGACCGCCTATCGATCACAATCGTTCGAGGAAATGAGAGAGTTTTGATTCGCACACAGTTGTGCGGAACGCATTGGGTCCCCTCCGTGCTCGCGGCAATCGCAGCAGCGACGGCTATGGGTTTGTCGTTGCAAGAGTGCGCGGATGGAATCGCCAAAGTTGAACCGTTTGTCGCTCGAATGCAGCCGGTGACCACAACTGACAATGTGACCTTCATTCGAGACGATTGGAAAGCACCGGTCTGGACCTTAAACGCCTGTTTTGAATTTATGCAGGCAGCGCGCGCGAAACGTAAAATTCTGGTCATTGGGACGTTGGCCGACTATCCTGGGTCCGCTACCAAGGAATACGCAAGAGTGGCGCGCCAAGTAGTTGATCTTGCCGATCACGTAATTTTTGTCGGTCAATGGGCCGCTGCTGCGCTGCGAGTTCAAGCACCGAGGCAGCGTGCGACGCTGCGTGCGTTTAGCCGCGTACGCGATGCAAGTGACTACGTTAATTCGATTCTGCTACCGGGAGATTTGGTGCTGCTAAAGGGCACTACCAAGCAAGATCACCTGCTGCGTATCATTCTTGCTCGGTCAGCACCCTTTCTATGCTGGAAAGATGACTGCAAAATCAACATCTACTTCTGCGATGAGTGCCCGCAGCGAAATGTGGCATCGGGCGCAGCACCAGTCGCGGTAACAAAAAAGACGATCCCTGAGTTGTCGATCGGAGAAAGTAACGACAATTCCGGCGCAATAGTACGTCAGTGGCAAACGATAATTGGGCTTGGCAATCCCGATGCTGCATTCGCCAGCACGCCACACAACGTCGGATATCGATCGGTGGAGTCGATAGCGGATACGCTCAATCTAAAATGGGAGTCAAGCGACGCGGCGATGATCGCCGTAGGGCAATGGAGCGACAGAGATATTTGTTTGATCAAACTAAGGTCGCCTATGAACCTGAGCGGCGCTGCGCTCATGTCGGTGCACGAAAGATATCCAGTCGATCCAATAAATTCCATTTTGGTCTTTGACGATCTAGATTTGCCCCTGGGTACAGTACGCACCCGTTTGCGAGGCAGCGCGGGGGGGCATCGTGGTGTAGCCTCAATTCTCGACGCATTTCAAACTGATACCTTTCGGCGCGTCAAGATTGGGGTCGGACGTCCGGGCGAAAACGTCGATACGTCCGAATACGTCCTTACGCCCTTTCCCGAGACGGATCGTAATGCCGTAGATAAAGCGATTGAAAGCGCCCGCGAGCGAGCATTGGCACTTGCGTCGGGACAACGCGTCTAGCCTTTTCTAAATCAAGAGGTAGTTCGGAGTGCCTACCGCCGCGCTGACACTTGAGAATCGGATTAAATCAGAACTTCGCTAACTTAGTTTACCGTGGCACTGCTTATACTTTTTCCCGCTGCCACAGGGACACGGATCGTTACGGCCGATTTTCTGGCCCTGACGCACGAAGGGTTGCACCGCGGTATCGTCATTCGACTTCGCCGTTTCCAAGGCTTCGTCGTAGTCGGCATGGTGATACTGAACGTTCTTCGGCTCAGGCAAATGCTCGACCTGTTCGGCCGCTTGCTCGACTTCCTGCTCGGTTTGGACGCGAACCAACATCAGTTTCTGCGTTACTTCACGTTTCACAATATCGAGCAAGCTCGAAAATAATTCGAACGCTTCGCGCTTATATTCCTGCTTCGGATTTTTCTGTGCGTAACCGCGAAGATGAATTCCTTGGCGCAAATGATCGAGCGCGGCCAGATGCTCGCGCCAATGGTTATCCAAAGTTTGCAGCATCACGCCGCGCTCGAATTGGCGAACATATTCCTTATGTTCGACCATCGCGAATTTTTCTTCGTATTCGCGTGCTGCATTCTCAAGAATTCGCGCCTTGATTTTTTCTTCCTCAAGGTTCGGTTCTTGTTTTATCCAGTCAGCAATTGACGCTTTGAAATTAAATTCGCCCAGCAAGGATTTTTCCAAGCCCGGCGCGTCCCATTGCTCTTCTACGCTTTCGGCCGGAATGAACTGGTTCGCTTCAGCGGTCAACACGTCATTACGCATTGCCGTAATGGTCTCGGTGATATCGGTTGATTCGAGCAATTCGTTGCGCTGTTGGTAAATCACTTTGCGCTGATCATTGGAAACGTCGTCGTATTCCAACAACTGTTTGCGAATGTCGAAGTTGCGCGCCTCCACTTTGCGCTGCGCATTTTCGATGGCGCGTGTAACCCAGCTATGCTCGATCGCTTCGCCTTCCGGCATTTTCAAACGCTGCATAATCGCGGCGACGCGGTCGCTGGCGAAAATTTTCAGTAGCGGATCTTCCAGCGCCAAATAGAAGCGGCTCGAACCTGGATCGCCCTGGCGACCGGAACGGCCACGCAATTGATTGTCGACGCGCCGTGATTCATGACGCTCGGAGCCAATGATATGCAAGCCACCTTCTTTAATCACATGATCGTGACGCTGCTGCCATTCGCTGCGAATCGCTTCGATCTTGCGATCCTTTTCGCTGACGCTTAGCGTGTCGTCGTTCTTAATTGCTTGAATTTCCGGATCGGGATTGCCGCCGAGCACGATGTCCGTTCCGCGGCCCGCCATGTTGGTCGCAATGGTGATCATCTTCGGTCGGCCCGCTTGCACGACGATGCCAGCCTCTTTCGCGTGCTGCTTCGCGTTCAAGACTTGATGCGGTAACTTTTCTTTTTCCAGCAAACTCGACAGCAATTCTGAATTTTCGATCGAGGTCGTGCCGAGCAATAGAGGCTGACCACGCTCGTAACAATCCTTAATGTCGGTGACCATTGCCTGATGTTTTTCGCGCGCGGTCTGATAAACCTGATCCATGCGATCGTCGCGAATCATTTTCTTGTGGGTCGGGATGATTACCGTTTCCAGGTTGTAGATGTGCTGGAATTCGTAAGCTTCCGTGTCCGCAGTACCGGTCATACCCGAGAGTTTTTTGTAGAGGCGGAAATAGTTTTGGAAGGTGATCGACGCCAGCGTCTGCGATTCGCTTTGAATCTTTACACCTTCCTTCGCTTCGACTGCTTGATGCAAACCCTCAGACCAACGCCGACCCGTCATCATGCGGCCGGTGAATTCATCGACGATCACGATCTCGCCATCATTTACAACATACTGCTGATCTTTGTGGTACAGCGCATGAGCGCGCAGCGCCGCGTACAGATGATGCACAAGCAAAATATTTGAGGGATCGTACAGGCTCGCACCCGCTTGCAATAAGCCTGCATCGGCCAATAATTGCTCTGCTTTTTCGTGGCCTGCTTCCGTCATCGTGACGGTATGGGCTTTAAGGTCAACACTAAAATCGCCGGGTCCATTTTCTTCTTCTTGCTTGGTCAGGCGTGGGGCAAGGCGATTGATTTGTTGGTAGAGCTCAGCGTTATCGTCTGCCTGCCCAGAGATGATCAAAGGTGTGCGCGCTTCGTCGATCAAAATCGAGTCCACTTCATCGACGATGGCGAAATGCTGCCCGCGCATTACGCGTTCCGAAGGCTGCTGCACCATGTTGTCGCGCAGATAATCGAAACCGAATTCGTTGTTCGTACCGTAGGTAATGTCCGCCGCGAACGCCGCCTGCTTTTCGTCATGAGGCATTTGCGACAGGTTACAACCGACCGTCAATCCGAGAAACTTGTAAACCCGCCCCATCCATTCCGCATCGCGACTGGCGAGATAATCATTCACCGTCACCACATGCACGCCGTTGCCGGTCAGCGCATTGAGGTAAGCGGGCAGCGTAGCCATTAATGTCTTGCCCTCACCCGTTCGCATTTCCGCAATTTTGCCCTGGTGCAACACCATGCCACCGATCAACTGCACATCGAAATGGCGCATACCCAAAACACGCTGTGATGCCTCGCGTACTACGGCGAAGGCTTCCGGAAGAATTTCATCCAATGGGGTGGCGTTTTTTACTCGTTCCTTAAACTGCGCAGTCTTGGCTTTCAGCTCGTCATCAGAAAGCTTTTTCAGATCCGCTTCGAGGCTATTGATGTGAATAACCGACTTACGGAATTGCTTTAACAGCCGTTCATTACGGCTGCCAAAAATTTTCTTGAGCAGATTTGCGATCATAAGTGGGTGGCGCACGAGGGCAATGTAGGGTTAGCTCCTAACATGGCGCCAAATCGGCACAATAAAAGGGGTTAAGAATACCATAGGCAGGCGTAGGACGCATTTTGCAACCGAGCGACAATCGCGTCACAAGCACCGTGGATACTGGCTTAAGGACGCCTATGCTGTCTCAATGCCTAATCTTCCAATTTGATTGCGTTTCGTTTCGGCCTTCCCCTAACAAATGATTTGGGTTTTGTTTTTAACATTTCGGCACTTTGACCTGTCTAGATAGAGAAAGTCCATTTGATCGTACGAAGTTGCGTTAGAACGGGTCATTGCCACCAAACTTTGCGGCCCGTTTCTCACGCAACGACGCAATTCCCTCCTGTACGTCGGGGCCGGCGAAGCCCATGAACTCTAACGCGAGGGATGCATCGAAGCTGGGTCCGGCCAGCCGCAGCCAGTTGTTCAATGCGTATTTCGTCCATTTGATCGCCGATTGCGAACCGTGGCTCAGTTTCTCAGCGACTTCGAACGCTTTTCCGATTAATTCTGACTCGTCTACCGCTAAAGAAACTAGGCCAATACGTTCGGCCTCTTCCCCGCTCACCGCTTCGCACAACAACAAATAATATTTCGCCTTCGCCATACCGCACAGCAGTGGCCAAACGATTGCCGCGTGATCACCGGCAGCGACGCCCAAGCGTGTGTGGCCGTCGATGATGCGCGCCGATCTCGCTGCGATGGAAATATCGGCAAGTAAACCAGCGACCAAGCCTGCGCCGACGGCAGGCCCATGCATGGCCGAAACCACTGGTTTGCTGCAATTTATGATGTTGTAAACCAGGTCTTTCGCTTCGCGCCAAACTCGGCTTCGGACGTTGAAATCGCTCGCCATTTCTTCAACGAGTTTTAGATCGCCGCCGCCGGAAAATCCCTTGCCTTCGCCACGCAAAATCGCGACTTTCATATCTGGATCGCTATCGAACGTGCGCCAAATTTCGGCGAGTTCATGATGCATACGGTGATCCGCGGTGGAGAGCTTTCCCGGCTCGCCCATGACGATTTCGAGAATGCCGTTGGGATGTTTTTCGAATTTGAGGGCAGTGTAGGCTTCGTAGCGGTTCATGGTTTCTCTCGTTGATATTTGGCGGGCTGCGCTGCGGCGAATGTTAAAATGCAGGACATCAGCAATTCGGAAAATAATCCAACTATGGCAACTCCCCATCCCGGAACTGCGTCGCGTAGCGTCATCGCCAGCATTATATTCTTCAGCCGCTGGTTGCAAGCGCCGCTTTACTTTGGCCTGATCGTCGCGCAAGGTGTTTACGTTTATCACTTCATGATCGAGCTGTGGCATCTCATCGGTCGCGCAACGACGATTAGCGAAAACGAGTTGATGTTAGTGGTATTAGCGTTGATCGATGTGGTGATGATTGCGAATTTACTCATCATGGTCATCGTCGGTGGTTACGAAACTTTCGTCTCGCGGCTGAATTTAAAAGATCATCCAGACGAACCCGAATGGTTGTCCCACGTCAACGCCGGCGTGCTAAAAGTGAAGCTCGCAACGGCACTGATCGGCATTTCTTCAATTCATTTGCTGCAGACCTTTATTAACGCCAGCAATTTGCCCGAGAATGTGATGAAGTGGCAAGTGATTATCCATCTTACGTTTGTCTTATCGGCGGTCGTTATGGCGTGGACCGATAAAATTTCCTCGTCACACGGGGCGCACTTGACCGATGCGCCGCACTAATATTCGGATATCGATATGACTACCATCAAGCAGGACGACCTCATTCAGAGCATCGCCAACGCGTTGCAATTTATTTCCTATTACCATCCGGCGGACTACATTCAGCACCTCGCCCGCGCCTACGAGGCCGAGCAAAGCCCGGCGGCGAAAGATGCGATAGCGCAAATTTTGACCAATAGCCGCATGAGCGCGGAAGGGAAGCGGCCCGTCTGCCAGGACACCGGTATCGTCAACGTGTTCCTCAAAATCGGCATGGAGGTGAAATGGGAAGGCTTCAGCGGATCGATCCACGATGCGATTAACGAAGGCGTACGACGCGGTTACAACGATCCGGATAATAAACTGCGCGCGTCGATCGTCGCCGATCCCCAGTTCGAGCGCAAAAATACCAAGGACAACACGCCGGCGGTGATTCAAATGGATGTCGTGCCTGGCAATACCGTCGACGTGCAAGTCGCCGCCAAGGGCGGCGGCTCGGAAAATAAGTCCAAATTCATCATGCTTAACCCGTCCGATTCGCTGGTGGATTGGGTGCTGAAAACCGTGCCGACCATGGGCGCGGGCTGGTGTCCGCCGGGCATGCTCGGCATCGGCATCGGCGGTACGGCGGAAAAAGCCATGTTGATGGCGAAAGAATCGTTGATGGAAGACATCGACATGTATGAGTTAAAAAAACGCGGGCCGAAAGACAAAACCGAAGAGCTGCGCATCGAGTTACACGACAAAGTTAACGCGCTTGGCATCGGCGCGCAGGGACTCGGGGGATTAACCACCGTGCTCGACGTGAAAATCAAAATGTATCCGACCCACGCGGCGAGTAAACCTGTCGCGATTATTCCGAACTGCGCCGCGACGCGGCATGTGCATTTTGTTCTCGACGGTTCCGGGCCGGCGTATTTGGAGCCGCCGTCGCTGGATCTGTGGCCCGATGTGCATTGGCAGCCGGACTACAATAAGAGCACGCGCGTCGATATGGATACCTTGACCAAAGAACAAGTCGCGGCGTGGAAGCCCGGCCAGACGCTGCTGCTTTCCGGCAAGATGCTGACCGGCCGCGACGCAGCGCATAAGCGCATACAAGACATGCTGGCGAAAGGCGAAAAGCTGCCGGTCGAATTTAAAAATCGCGTCATCTACTACGTTGGCCCAGTCGATCCGGTGCGCGACGAAGTGGTTGGCCCGGCCGGTCCGACGACGGCGACGCGCATGGATAAATTCACCGAAATGATGCTGGCGCAAACCGGTCTGATCGCGATGATCGGCAAAGCAGAGCGCGGCCCGACGGGTATCGACGCGATCAAGAAACACAAAGCAGCTTACTTGATGGCGGTCGGCGGTGCGGCTTATCTCGTCGCCAAGGCGATTAAAGAAGCCAAAGTCGTCGGCTTAGCCGATCTGGGCATGGAAGCGATTTAAGAATTAAACGTGTAGGACCTGGCCGTAACGGGCGCGGTCGATTATAGCGGCACATCGGTGCATCAGACCGGCCCGCGCGAGTGGCAGGCGAAGATCGGCAAGATTCCCGTCGCGGTAATTTGAATCTCGCCGCGCCGATCGGCGTATTCGATTCCGGCGTCGGCGGATTGTCCGTTTTGCGCGCCGCGCGCGCGGAATTACCGCAGGAAAATTTCATTTACTTCGCCGATTCCGGCTTCGCACCCTATGGCGACAAACCCGATTCCTACGTGATCGAGCGTAGCGAACGCATCGGCACGTGGTTTGTTGCGCAAGGCGCGAGGGCTATCGTTGTTGCTTGTAATACGGCGACGGCAATCGCCGTCCAAACCCTGCGCCGCAATTTCAATTTGCCCATTGTCGGCGTCGAACCGGGCCTTAAGCCCGCGATTGCGGCCACGCGAACCGGGAAAGTCGGCGTGTTGGCAACTGCCGCGACGTTGGCAAGCCGCCGCTATGCCGAATTATTGGCGCGGGTTCAGGCAGATTCGCCGCAGACTGACTTCATTGCGAAAGTGGGTGCCGATTGGGTGGAATTGGTTGAGCGCGGCGAATTAGCATCGACCATGACGCAAAGCGCAGTCGCCAAGGTCGTCGAACCGCTAATTAAGCAAGGATGCGATACGCTGGTATTGGGCTGCACACATTATCCGTTTCTCACCACCGCGATCCGGCGCGTGGCGCCACAGGCGATGATTATTGATACGGCGCCGGCCATTGCGCGCGAATTATCGCGGCGCGTTGCGTTGCGATTGAGTGCCGCGACTAGTGGCGTGCGATTCGTCACGTCGGGTGATGCCGAACGTAGTGCCGCAGTGGTGTCCGCGATGCTCGGACAAACAAACGAGATTTGGACAATGCAATCCGCCTTACCTTAGGCCGATGGCTGAAGAGGCGCATGGGGCTTGCGGCTTAGCAGCACATGCTTCGAGATGCCCATGGATATTGCCTGCTGGCGCGGCAGTTGTTCGGTATAATTCTCAAAATTAACCTCAAATTTACGCGAAAATATCTATCCAAACATTTGATTTTGCGTTTTAATTAGGTTTTACATCCATCGACCCGGGCTGAGTTGATCGGTACATTGGAAAAACTCGGGCAACCTGCGGATTTGCTGCGCTTTGTTGCCATTGCGTTAATTGCGCTACTCACCGCCTATGCGGTGACGCGGACCGACTTTTTCCAAAATCTTGACGCGCAGCTGCATGACATTCAGGCACGTCTGCTGGCGCAGGATGTCGATTTCAGCGATATCATTTTCGTCGACGTATCCGAAGAAACCATCAAATCCCTTGAGCCGGAAATTGGCGCGTGGCCGTATAGCCGATCGGTTTATGCCAAGGTCACCGAATTTTTGCGCGATGCCGGCGCTCGCTCGATGACTTTCGATATTGTTTTTTCCGAAGGGCGTTCCGGCGACGACGATCTCGCTGAGGTTTTGCGTGTAACGCCTGGCGCAACGCTCGCGGTCTTGGCCAAGGACTATACCGTGACGTCGGGTGCCGACACGGAAACCTTGCTCGAACATATCTCTTGGCGCAAACCCGCCAGCGCGCCTGCAGTTCAATGGCAACAATTTATTTTGCCGCGCGAACTGTTCATATGGAACGCTAAACCCGTTGCGGACGTCGGCGTCATCGCCGTCGTTCCTGAGAAAGATGGTGTGTTGCGACGGGTCCCGGTGTTGCATCAAGTGGGTGACAAAGTGCTATTAGGTTTGTCGGCGGCAACCATTTTTTCTGGCAAGCCTCGTCCGCAGATTCAATTCGACACCATGACCCGCGAACTTCGGATTGGCGATTATGTTTGGCCCGTCGGCGAAGACGGTTCCGTGCGTTTGCGCTTCCCTAGCAATCACAAATCGATGGAAGGCTTTCACTTTTCTGATGTGTTTTATGCGGCGATGAGCATGCGCCCGGCCGAGGGGATCGCCGAAAAAATCAAAGGCCGCAAGGTGTTTATTGGTAGTACGGCGGAATCAATCAACGATTATCAGAACACCTTGTTCGGCCGAACGGCTGGATTACATTTACTTGGCCAGGTGAGTCAATTGCTTGCGAAAGGCGAAGTGTTGGCGCCGCCAAAATTGCGCTGGGATTTAGTGTTGCTGGCACTGGCGTTGTTTATCCCGATTGCCAGTTTCCGCGAACGCGAGAATCGCAGTCCGCTGAACTATGCGGTCGGGTTTATTTTGCTACCGCTTTCAATTGGTGGCGTTTCGTCTTGGTTGTATTTGCAGAAACAATCGACGGCATTGGGATTTCCACTGCTGGCCGGCTTTTTGTGTTTTGTATTTTTTTTGGTTCGACGGCTATGGCGGCTCTACAACGAACGCCAGCGCCTGTTCTATGAAAAACTTGCCGCCGAGGAATCTTACAAACTCAAAAGCCAATTCATTTCACATATGACCCACGAACTGCGCACGCCGCTCGCTGCAATCATGGGGTTCAATCGCTTAATGGGTGAAAGCGAGCAGAGCGAAAAAAGCCAGGGGCAATATACCAAAGTCATCGAGAAAAATAGCCATCACCTCATGACCCTCATCAATAACATGCTTGATCAGGGCAAAATCGAGGCCGGGCAAATGAAGATTTCGAAATCGCCGGCCCGTATTCGCGAGGTGGTCGACGATGTCGTCGCAACGCTGTCGAACATGGCTTCGGAAAAGACATTGGAGCTAATGGCGGTATTCGATCCAAGCCTACCGGCGACGCTCGATTTCGACGGATTCCGGTTGCGGCAAGTGCTACTCAATCTAATCGGCAATGCAATTAAATTTACCGAGCGCGGTTTCGTTCACGTGACGCTAAGTTGGCGTCGCAACCAATTGAGCATCGTTGTGGCCGACTCTGGCGCCGGTATGTCGCAAGAAGTCCAAGAGCGTATCTTTATTCCGTTTAAGCAAGGCGCAGATAACACGCAACATGCCTATGGCGGCACGGGTCTTGGTTTGGCCATTAGCCGAAATCTGTGCGAGTTAATGGGCGGCTCGCTAACCGTCGCCTCACAATTGGGCGAAGGCAGCGCGTTCACTGTTCAAATACCCGCTTCGATTTGTGAAGACATCGTTGTTCCCGCTGCGCAATTGGTACCGACGCTTGGCGCGCAGCGTTTGCATGGGCGAATTCTTCTGGCCGACGACAATAACGATATTCGCGATTTGGTCACGCGGCTGCTGAAGAAACAAGGTCTCACCGTCATTCCCGTCGTTGATGGCCGCCAGGCGGTAGAGAAAGCGTTGAGCGAAATGCCCGATCTAGTATTAATGGATATGGAAATGCCGGTGATGGATGGACTAACCGCCACTAAGCAATTGCGCAACAGCGGATTCGCAAAACCGATATTTGCGATGACTGCGCACCCCGAAGGCCCGGAAGTCGAGCGGGCTTTGAAAGAGGGTTTTGACGGCTATTTGGAAAAGCCTGTGAATCGTGACCGTCTGAATGGCATTCTTGCTGCATTTTTAGCGCCGAATGCCGAGCCTGTTGCCGTAACTCGTTAAACCGAATTGGAACATACCATGACACATAAAGTTGTTGTTGAAGTCGACGCTGACCTGGCGGATTTAGTTCCAAATTTTTTGGCGAATCGACAAAAAGATCTTCAGCAAATTACGGCGGCTTTAGAACGCGCGGACAATGATGCGCTGCTCATCATTGGCCACAATATGAAGGGAGTCGGCGGTGGCTATGGATTCGGTGACATTACCGAATTCGGTAAACATCTCGAAGTCGCTGCAAGAGATGGTGATCAAGCGGCGGCTCGAAAATTATTAGATCAGTATCGGCAATATCTTGCAAACATCGAAGTGCGCTATGTCACGTGACGAAAAAGTGCCAGATCCCGGCAAGTTAGATCTGTCGGAGATCGTTACGCGCTCTTATACGAGCCGGCCACCGTCTTCGTTGGTTGGCGCGAAAGGGCGCGGACATGTCCTCGTAGTCGACGATCAGGATGACAATCGGGCGCTGATCGTGCGCTATTTGAGTCAAGCGGGTCACCAAGTTCGACAGGCAAGCAATGGCGAAGAAGGTCTCGAGTCCATTGCGTTTGCGAAGCCCGACGTCATTTTGATGGACGTCATAATGCCCGGGGCGAGCGGCTTTGAAATTTGCCGGCGGCTGAAGGCGGATCCCGAGACACTGGACATTCCGTTGGTGCTGATCACCGGGTTGCAAAGTAAGGAAGATCGTGTTGCCGGCATCGAGGCGGGTGCCGATGATTTTCTTTCCAAGCCCGTGTACCCAGAAGAATTGGTGGCTCGCGTGCGTTCGCTGATGCGGCTCTCGGAAGCGCGACATGCGCTCGAAGAGGCGCGCCTGGCGCGGGAGATAGAGCAGCGGCAATGGATTCATCGCATGTTCGAGCGTTATGTTTCGCCGAAGCTGGTCAAAGAAATATTGGATCAAGGCGATGAACGGGAAAATCCGCTTGATCGCATGTCGCGTTTGGAAGTGGTTGCTCTGTTCGCAGACATGCGCGGATTTACCGCCATCGCTGAAAAACTCGAACCGAGTAAAGTAGTGGAGTTGCTGAACGTTTTTTTTACGCTAATTACCTCGGTCGCGTACGAGCACGAAGGTACGGTTTTTAATATGGCCGGCGATAGTTTGTTAGTGGGATTTGGCGTGCCATTGCCGCAATTCGATAGCGCGGAACGGGCGGTGAAAGCGGCCAGCGACATGATTAAACGTTTCCAGATTCATGTGGCGAACTGGCACGAAGAGTACGCGATCCAAGTTGGGTTAGGCGTTGGCATTTGCCGAGGCGAAGCAGTTGCGGGAAACGTGGGTTCGCCAACCTATATGAACTACACGATTATCGGCGACGCGGTCAATGTCGCGGCGCGGCTAATGCAAAACGCGAAAGCCAATGAAATTCTCATTTCTGAATCGGTATACGCAAGACTCGACACCATGGTTGAAAGCTTGCGGCCCGAATCGCTTCCACCAATGACGTTCAAGGGTAAGTCCGGGCCATTGCCGGTTTATTGCATTCGTGTTGGACGCGATGCTTACTCAGCAACGTAGAAAAAATGCGCATGAGTAAAAGTGAGACTATTCCACCGCCGTCAATTCTGATTATTGACGATTCGCAGGACATGCGGCTTTTGGTTAGGCACTACATTTTGGTGGAGTGGCCGGGCGCGAAAATCGAAGAATGGGATCCGGTCGCGCGCGGAAAGCCGAGCGCTGATTTTTCCTGGCGTGCCTACGATGCCGTTTTGCTCGATTACATGCTCGGAACGGATGACGGCTTGGTGTGGCTGAAGGAATTTCGCCGTCAAGCGGATTGCCCGCCGATTATTTTTATGACGGGTCAAGGCAGCGAAGAAGTCGCAGTCAAAGCGCTAAAAGCGGGCGCTCACGATTACTTGCGCAAACATGATTTGTCTCAAGGCCGGCTGGTCGGCTCGCTACGAGACGCAATCGCCGAAAACGAGATTGTGCCACTACCGCTCGCGTTCGACCTGCCGGATTTGCCGGTGTCCGAGGACGCCGCCAAGGTGCAAAATCAACCACAGTCGATTCGCGATGCGATTATGGCGGAGGATGGGCGGGCAGGGCGATCACCGCGCCTGGAAATTTCTGGATATACGGTCCAAGGCAAAATCGGTGCGGGCGGCATGTCATCTGTTTACCTTGCGGAACGCCAATCGGACAGCATGCTTACAGTGCTGAAATTGTTGAACGCGGATTTGTCGCGTGAGAATGAATTTTTGCGCCGCTTCATACGTGAGTACGGAATTCTATCGAAGATTTCGAATCCGAACATCGTGAAAATTTTTGATCAGGGTTACTCCGATCAACATGTTTACATCGCGATGGAATATTTTGGCGGTGGCGACCTTAAAGACCGAATCGATCGCGGCATGACACCCGATGAGGCGGTCAGTTTGATGCTGGAAATGGCCAAGGGCTTACAAGCCATTCACGCTGCGGACGTCATCCATCGTGATTTAAAGCCGCAAAACATTATGTTTCGCGATGATGGATCCCTCGGTATTCTGGATTTTGGCATCGCTAAAATTGCCTCAGAAGAAACGCAACTGACCGAGCATGGCCAAGTATTCGGCACACCGTACTATATGAGTCCCGAACAGGGAACTGGCAAGATCTTGGACGCGCGCAGTGATTTATATAGCCTTGGTGTAATTTTTTATGAAATGCTAACGAGCCGGCGCATGTATAACGCGGAAAACGCCGTAGCACTCGTTTACAAGCATCTAAACGACCCCATTCCGTTGTTGCCTGCAAATCTTGCCCGCTATCAGGCCTTACTCGATCGTGCAGTTGCGAAGGTGCCGGGTGATCGCTTCAATTCGGCCGCGAGCTTGATCGCGTACATCGAGAAAACACTTAATAGCTAAGTTGCTTCGAAGTTTGCATCGGCATGTGCCGTGATTTCAATGATGGCGATGGACGTATAATGCGCCCTCGTTATGAATACGCCAGATTTTCGCTTTCGCGCTTCGACCCACCACCAAGATTTGCCGCCGCTGTCGGGCTCCGCTGATGCGCTAGTGCTCGCGAGTCTCGCCACACAGCGTCGGCCGCTGGTGGTCATTACCGAGAGCGCATGGCAGGCGCAGAGGTTGCGCGCTGAGTTAAGTTGGTTCGCGCCGACAAAGTCAATCCATTTGCTCCCCGATTGGGAAACTTTACCCTACGACCAAATTTCTCCGCATCAGGATTTGGTTTCTGAGCGGCTTTCGACGCTATATCAATTTTCGCGCAATGCCTGCGATATCGTGCTTGTACCGATTACCACCGCGTTGTACCGCTTGCCGCCGGAAGCATTCCTAGCGGCCCATACATTTTTTTTGCGGCAAGGCGAGCGCTTGGATTTGCCGGCGTTACGTTCGCAACTAACCGTCGCAGGGTATGCAAATGTAAGCCAAGTTTTGCGCCCAGGCGAGTATGCCATGCGTGGCGGCTTGATCGATCTTTTCCCAATGGGTAGCGCGGTACCTTACCGCGTCGATTTACTTGATTCGGACATCGAAACTATCCGTACCTTCGACGTCGATACGCAACGTAGTATTTATCCCGTCAAGGAAATTCGCTTGTTGCCGGCGCGCGAGTTTCCTTTCGACGAAGCGGGTCGAAGCACATTTCGTCAAAATTTTCGCGAGAAATTCGAAGGAGACCCTTCAAAAAGCGCTCTGTATAAGGATGTCAGCAACGGCATTGCCCCGGCGGGGATCGAATACTATTTACCGCTATTTTTTGAAAGCACAGCAACGCTATTCGAATATCTTCCAACCGATGCGACTGTGTGCATTCATCGCGATGTAACCAGTGCAATCGACCAGTTTTGGCGCGACGTGAAATCGCGCCACGAGTTGCTCGGTGGCGATCGAACTCGGCCGATCATGAAACCGGCGGACTTATTTTTGCGAGCGGAAGATTTTTTCGTTGCGCTCAAACCGTTCGCGCGCGTTGATCTTCCCGCGTTGAGTGCAACATCGACGCATGTCTTTGGCGACGATAAGCAGTTGGAGACGTCCGTCTTGCCCGCGCTGGATGTTGATCGTCGCGCCAACAACCCCATCGAAAAGTTAGCCACATTTGTCAATGGTTTCCTGGGCCGAGTATTGCTCGTGGCGGAAAGCCTGGGACGACGTGAGACCTTGCTTGAATTGTTTGGCCGTCACGGACTCAAGCCGGTGACCTGCGACGACTATGCGGCATTTGTCGCCAGCGATGAACGGATAATGCTAAGCGTCGCACCGCTCGCTACCGGGTTCATTTTGACGCAGCCACACTGGGCTGTAATCACCGAGAATGAGCTTTACGCGGCCCAAGTCAAACAAACGCGACGACGCGATGCGCGCAAAGCTACGTCCGAGGGCATGCTGCGGGATTTGTCGGAAGTTCGCGTTGGCGATCCGGTCGTACATGCGCAGCACGGCATCGGCCGATATCTTGGTTTGGTCAACTTAGATCTCGGCGAAGGCGAAACCGAATTTTTGCATCTGGAATATGGTGGTAGCGATAAACTCTATATTCCGGTTGCCCAGTTGCATCAAATCAGCCGATATAGTGGCGCGAGTCCCGACGTCGCGCCGTTACATCGGCTCGGTAGCGGTCAGTGGGAAAAGGCAAAGCGAAAAGCGGCCGAACAGGTCCGTGATACGGCGGCGGAGCTGCTCAATCTTTACGCTCAGCGGGCGGCGCGCGAGGGATTCGCGTTCGAGTTTCATCCAGCGGACTATGATAATTTCGTCGCAGGATTTCAGTTCGAAGAAACGCCCGACCAGGCTTCCGCAATATCGGCAGTGATTGAGGACATGAAATCGGGCAAGCCGATGGACCGTTTGGTCTGTGGCGATGTTGGTTTTGGCAAAACGGAGGTTGCGATGCGTGCCGCGTTCGTGGCCGTATCGGGCGGTAAACAAGTCGCGATCCTCGTGCCCACTACGTTGCTTGCGGAACAACATTTCGAAAACTTTTCCGATCGCTTTGCCGAATGGCCGGTAAAAATCGCGGAGATTTCGCGCTTTCGCTCAGCGAAAGAGCAGGCCGCCACGCTCGCCGGAATGGCAGACGGCACCATTGACATCGTGATCGGCACGCATCGATTGATTCAAAAGGACGTTAAGTTCAAGCGCCTCGGTTTGACCATTATCGACGAAGAGCATCGGTTTGGTGTGCGCCAAAAAGAGCAATTGAAATCGATGCGAGCCGAGGTGGATGTGTTGACGCTCACCGCGACGCCGATTCCGCGGACGCTTGCGATGTCGATGGAGGGACTGCGAGATTTTTCTGTAATCGCAACTGCGCCGCAAAAACGCCTCTCGATCAAAACCTTTGTATATCCATACAGCGTCGGCATAATTCGCGAAGCGGTTCTGCGCGAATTGAAGCGCGGTGGGCAGGTATATTTTTTGCACAACGATGTCGATACGATTCAGTTGGCCTACGAGAAACTCGCCGGTCTGCTGCCCGAGGCACGGATCGCGATTGCCCATGGCCAATTGCGCGAACGCGAACTTGAACATGTCATGCGTGATTTTTATCAGCAGCATTTCAATGTGTTGCTCTGCTCGACTATCATCGAGACCGGCATTGACGTGCCAACGGCCAATACCATTCTCATTGAGCGCGCTGATAAATTCGGCTTGGCGCAACTGCATCAATTGCGCGGCCGGGTTGGGCGTTCCCACCATCAGGCCTATGCTTATCTGCTAACACCGCCGGAGGAATCTCTGACTGCACAAGCGAAAAAGCGGCTCGAAGCGATCCAGATGATGGAAGACCTGGGTTCGGGATTTTTCTTGGCGATGCACGATTTGGAAATTCGCGGTGCCGGCGAAATCCTCGGTGATTCGCAAAGTGGCGAGATGCAGGAAATCGGCTTTAATTTGTATGTTGAAATGCTCGACTCCGCCGTGCGTGCGCTGAGGCAAGGCAAAGTGTGGGATGTTGGGGCACCGCTGGATTTCACCACGGAGATTAATCTGCATGTGCCCGCATTGTTGCCGAATGACTATTGCGGCGATGTCCACGAACGATTGGTTTTGTACAAGCGCCTGGCGAGTTGTCAAAATTTAGACGAGCTTAGCGAACTGCAGGAAGAAATGATCGATCGTTTTGGGCTGCCGACCACGCCGGTCAAGGCTTTGATCGAAAGCCATCGTCTTCGGGTCTTGGCGAAAGAAGTGGGTGTGGCGAAGATCGATGCGAGCCTTGATGCGATCCAAATTCAATTCATTCCGAATCCGCCGATCGATGCGGCACGTGTTATTCAACTCATACAGAAAAATCGACAATACAAATTGGCCGGGCCGGACAAACTGAAAGTGATTGAGGCGATTCCCGATCTGGAAAAACGAGTGGGGCGTGTTCGTGCATTGCTGGGTGAGTTTCAATGATTTTTAATCCGAGCATTGTCGGCGAGCACGCCGATACCTATTTGGTCTTGCAAGGTAATGCCGTAGCGCAAAGCGATGTCGAGGGGGTCGCAAAATTGACCAGCGCTAAACGCATCGATTCCTCAGCGCCAAATGTATTTAAATTGCTCAACGCGAAGCCCCACGCCGATCTCCAAGTGTTATGCAAGGATTTAAGTTTAGATTTTGCCTTCGTGCCGACGTCCCTGAAGTTATCCTATTTCAAGCTGGTCGCGATGGATATGGACTCAACGCTGATCAATATCGAATCTTTGGATGAGGTCGCCGACTACGTTGGACTTAAACAAGAGATCGCCACGATTACCGAACAATCGATGAACGGCACGGTGGATTTTACTGAGAGTTTAATGAAACGCGTTTCGTTGCTGAAAGGATTGAACACGGCCGCGCTCCAGCGTGTTTACGAAGATCGCGTCGCGCTTAATCCGGGTGCTGAGAAATTGATTGCGACGCTCAAAGCGCAAGGAATTAAGACGATGCTGGTTTCCGGTGGATTTACGTTTTTTACTGAGCGCCTAAAGCGGCGCCTGGGTTTGGATTTTGCATTCGCCAACGAGTTAGAAATTGTGAACGGAAAACTCACTGGCGCGATGATAGGCTCGATTCTCGATCCGGCTGCCAAAGCGGCGAAAATTCGAGAAGTGAGTCAGGCTTTGGGATTCGTACAAGCCAATCGCGTGATCGCAATTGGCGATGGTGCCAATGATCGACAGATGTTTGATGCAGTGGGTACGGCCATTGGCTATCGTCCCAAAGCGGTATTGCGGCCGCACGCGCGGTATTGTCTCGATTTTGTCGGTTTAGACGGCGTCGCGAATTTGTTTTCATAGTTGGCGAAGGCGAGTATGCTAAACGCTAGCCTTATCGGGTTTTGTTACAAAACTATAGATGAATCAAGTGCATAGAAAAAAACAAAAGGAAAAAGCGTATGGGTGGTTTAAAAATTCGGATCATTATTGCGTTGGTAATCGCCGCGTTTTCGGTGATTTCCTACTTTAGTTCGACTAGCCACAACCCCATTACGGGTGAAAAGCAACACATCAGTATGAGCGAAGAGGAAGAAGTTGCCATGGGTCTGCAATCGGCGCCAGAGATGGCGAATCAATTCGGCGGCTTATCTCGTAATGGGGACGCGACCAACCTAGTCAAGCAGATTGGTAATGAGGTTGTACAACAGTCGGTGGCGAAAACGTCGAAATATAAGTTTGATTTCCATTTGTTGGCCGATCAGCAAACCGTTAATGCCTTTGCGTTGCCGGGCGGGCAAATTTTTATTACCGAGGCGCTGCTTGGCCGACTCAAATCAAAGGGGCAATTGGCCGGGGTGTTAGGCCATGAAGTCGGCCATGTGTTGGCACGCCATTCCGCCGAACATATTGCAAAACAGAAGCTTACATCGGGACTCACGACCGCGGCGGTAATCGGTGTTGACCCAACCGGCGGTGGTGCGCAAATGGCGCAAATGGTCGCGGGACTGATCAACATGAAGTATGGCCGGGCCGATGAGCTAGAATCCGATAAGTTGGGCCTGCGCCTGATGGCTGAAGCGGGTTACGATCCGCGTTCGCTGGTTGGGGTAATGGAGATATTGGCCCAAGCCTCGGGCGGCAGCCGCCAGCCAGAATTTGCGAGCAGTCACCCCAGTCCGGAAAATCGGGTGCAAAAAATCGAGCAAGAGTTGGGAGCGTTGTTTCCAAGTGGAGTGCCGGCGGGACTTAAGCCATAGCAAATACGATGCAGAAAATTCTAAAGATTATCGCTGCGTTGGCGGCGGCCGCATGGTTTGACGCGGCCGTGGCAGCCGATAAGCGGGTCGAACCGCCGCCTGAAGTTCAGGAATTGGAATCCATTACCGTCGAGGGCGTGCGCCCAGAAGACGATCGGCCAAAGAAGATTGACCCAGCGCAACGCCTCAAGGACGAGTTGGCGAAAGACAAAAAAGTGATCGAAGAAATCAAAAACGCCAACGGGTCTGGGCGCGTGAAAGTCACGTCACCCATCATTACCTATTGCTTGGATTACCACCAAAATCCACTGACGCAAAACAGCGTTGGCAATACGCTTATCGTCCCGACCTATTGCGGCCCAGGCGTTCGCTAGGCAGGACCTGAATGCCGCATGAATTCTACCTCGTAGAGCATATCTTTTGTGATGTCGCGCAGCAGACGGCACCAGTTAGCAGGTGATTCGGGCCGCTAACGCAAGGTTATCTAGCAACGCAATAACTTAAATCAGGTATAATCATTGATTTTTTGAATCGCAGGTTTCGAAAGGAGTTTCATGCCGACCGTACGTGTAAAAGAAAATGAGCCGTTTGATGTTGCTCTGCGCCGCTTCAAGCGCGCCGTTGAAAAGACTGGATTGTTGACCGAACTTCGTGCTCGCGAATTCTATGAAAAACCTACCACCGAACGTAAACGCAAACTCGCTGCCGCCGTGAAGCGCCGCTACAAGCGCCTGCGCAGCCAGATGTTGCCGCCGAAGTTGTATTGATTTTGCGTTGTCGGGAGTGGCTAGTGCGCTGCTACTAGTCCCCGCTCTTAAAAGTGTCGCTTAAAGATCAAATCACCGAAGACATGAAGTCCGCGATGCGCGCCAAGGACAGTGAACGACTGTCCGCGATCCGCATGCTGCTCGCGGCGCTGAAGCAGCGCGAGGTGGATGAGCGCATCACCTTGACCGACACGGACGTAATCGCCGTGACGGAAAAATTGATCAAACAGCGGCGCGATTCCATCGCGCAATACGAAGCGGCAAATCGCCAAGATTTAGCCGACAAAGAAAAAGCCGAACTCGCGATTTATCAAGCCTATATGCCGCAAGCCTTCAGTGATGCGGATGTCGAGGCGGCAGTTACCGCAGCCATTGTCAGCAGCGGCGCGGCAGGCATTAAAGATATGGCCAAAGTCATGGCCGAACTAAAACCAAAACTCGCTGGCCGTGCCGACATGGGCAAAGTTTCCGGTATCGTTAAATCCAAACTATCCTTTTAGGCCATCCGCCTAACTTGGCACTTTGTCTTTTTTGAGCCATTGCTTCTAGCAAAAGTTTTCATTGCTGACCCCGTTGGTGCGATGCAAGTGCGAGAAAGCAGCTAGACAAAATGCGCCCGAAACCGCGGGTGTGGCGACCTGATTAACCCCTCGTTTTGGTATCACCTAACGGTGCGTCAACTTGCTCGCCCTGAATATCGGGCCGTGCTCGGTAATATTTCATGGGTGAATCTTAAAATCAGAGTGAGCGCGCGATCACTTCCTTCATAATCTCGCTGGTGCCGCCGTAGATCCGCTGGATGCGCGCATCGGCGTACATTCGAGCGACTAAGTATTCATTCATATAGCCGTAACCGCCATGTAATTGCAGGCACTCGTCGATAACTTTTCCTTGTTGCTCCGACGTCCATAATTTCACCATTGAGGCGGTCGCCGTATCGAGTTTGCCGGCGACTAAATCCAGCACGCATTGATCAACGAAGGTACGCGCGACTTTAATGGTAGTGGCAATCTCAGCGAGTTTGAATTTGGTGTTCTGGAATTCTGCGATCGGTTTACCGAACGCCGCGCGTTGGCGCACATAATCCAAGGTCACTTGGTAAGCGCCTTCCATCGCAGCAACGGCGATGACGCCGATCATCAAGCGCTCGTAGGGCAAGTCTGACATGAGCTGATAAAAACCTTGACCCTCGACTCCGCCGAGCAAGTTGTCGGCTGGAATTTCGACATTATCGAAAAACAATTCCGCGGTGTCCTGGGCTTTTAAACCGATCTTGTCGAGCACGCGGCCAACAGAAAAGCCCTTCGCGTGACTGGTTTCGACGATGAAAGTCGACATGCCGCGTGCGCGCGCCGCCGGGTCCGTTTTGGCCACGACCAACACAACGCCCGCCAAGTAGCCGTTAGTAATAAAAGTTTTAGAACCGTTGAGTAGATAGTGATCGCCGTGCCGCTCGGCACGAGTGCGTACGCCCTGTAAATCGGAACCAGTACCGGGCTCCGTCATCGCAATGGCGCCGACCAACTCGCCTCGGGCCATGCGCGGCAAAAAGCGTTGTCTTTGTTCTTCCGTGCCGTGATTGAGAAAATAATGGGCAACGATACTGTGTACAGACGGGCTCATGCCGGATAATCCGCGCCGCGACATCGCTTCGTATAGCAGTGCTTCATGGCGAAAATCGCCACCACCACCACCGTATTGTTCAGGAATATCGGCGCACAGTACGCCTAATTCTCCGGCACGCCGCCAGAGCTCATGGCCAACATGGCCGCGCTTACGAGCCGCTTCATCTTCGGGTAGCATTTCGGTTTCGACGAAACGCTCAACGGTATTGCGATAAATGGCTAAGTCCGCGTCGAGCCAGGAAGGACTGAGGTTTAGAGACATGTTTAGTAGCGTTTTAAAGTGGTGCTATTTCTACGGAAGCACTGATTTAATTCGATTTCGTCGCAATTCTGCGTTACTCGCGTCTTGTTGTGCTTGGAACTCGAAATAAGTTAGATCTTGCCTAAATCGACTTCAGCTCCAGCTCAGTACCGCCCTTGCCGTGTAGAAATACAAACATCGCCTTACCCTGATCGTGCCAATACTCTGTCGCGGATTGAAAGATTTCGACGACGGTCTCGAGTTGGCTTTCATGATGATCAGCGAACGGTTCGAAGTGATCGAAAAGGATCACATAGCCGTTTTCCGCTTTCCCTTCTTCGATCCAAGATAGGTCGGTTAGACAATCTTCTAACGCATCCCAGTTGTTGCCGAAGTGATCTGGAAAATGCATGGCTAACGCGGCGTGATTTAAGAATTGCTCTTTCTTCTCGATTTTCTTTCCTTCCAGATGAAAGAACAAAAAGCCTTTTGTCCTGGCTTGTTTCTCTAAATCCTTGACCGGCGGCATGGTTTTTAGCAGGTAAACTCCGGGTTTGGTGCGGTCCTCCAACAACGTGCTGAATGATTTCATGATCAGAGATTCCCTCATTCCACGATGCGTTGAAAGGTGTTGTAGTGATCGCCGGTGTAATAGTATTCGCCGACCTCGCCAGAGACAATTCTACGCGCGCCACGATTGTTAGCGCCTGGCGTTTTGACGGTATATTCCTTGTAGTAGCCGCGCGCTTGACGCGGTAGATTTCTTTCGCGATTGCCGAAAATGGAACCGTCTTTACGATAGGGATACGGCCCCCCTTTTTTGATGAGCTGCAGTGTGGCCTGGCCCTCGGGCGGAAGATTCGCCACAGCGATGCTCGGGAATGAAGCTTTCGCGGACTCATGTCCCGCATCGCGCGCGCCAGCGAAATCGGCGGCGATGACCAAGAATGCTCCAATCACGCAGCATAACAACGCACCAGCAAATTTTTGCATTGCGATCACGGCATGGTTTTGTACGGGCAGCCGGTCTTTATGCAATCGGCGTACAAATGCAACGAATGATCGTGAATTTCGAAACCGCGTTCCTTTGCTATTTTCCTTTGCCGTTTTTCGATTTCTTCGTCGATGAACTCTTCGACGCGGCCACATTGCAAACAAACCAAATGATCGTGATGGCCGCCTTGGTTTAATTCGTAAACCGCTTTGCCACTTTCAAAATGATGGCGCACCAACAAACCCGCTTGCTCAAATTGTGTCAGCACGCGATAGATGGTCGCCAGGCCGATATCCATGCCTTCCTTCATTAGCAGGCGATAAACATCCTCGGCGGTCAGGTGACGCACATCAGTGTTTTCGAATAGATCGAGAATTCGCAGGCGAGGCAACGTCGCCTTCAGTCCCATATCTTTTAAATCTTTGGGCTCGCTCATGATCATCGCTTCCGAGAGTTTTCACCATTATAATGCGCTATCCGTCATCTTTGCTCGCCAATGCGCGAATACGCCATGCCGATCCGTTTTCTTCAGCACCTAGTGCCGATTGCTATCGTTGTTTTCGCTGCCGGGTGTAGCGCGCTGACGCCTTACAAATTGCCCATTCAGCAGGGCAATATCGTCAGCGAAGGATCTCTCGCGAAACTCAAATCCGGTATGTCAAAAAACCAGGCGGCGCAAATTCTCGGCACACCCCTTGTGAACGACGTGTTTCATGCCAACCGTTGGGATTACGTTCATTACCTGAATAAGCGCGGAAAAATGTCCGAGCAAAATCATGTCGCGCTGATTTTTGAGGAAGAAAAACTAGCCCGCCTGGTAGGTGATGGCGTACCAGCACTAACACCGATGGCTGAGCCGGAATTGCCCACCGCCGAGCCGGAAGCACAAGTACCTGTCGAAACCAAATGAGTGCGCTCAATGTCTGCGTCGCCGGCAGCGGCGGGCGCATGGGTCGAACGCTAATCGAGTTACTCCGGCAATCGGATGATTTGCAACTATCGGGCGCGCTGGAAATGTCCGGTAGCCCCGTGCTCGGCCGCGATGCGGGCGAAGCGATCGGTGTTACCACAGGTGTCGCAATCACCGACAACGTTGCGAGCGCACTGAAACCGAACGACGTCTTGATCGATTTCACCCGACCCGATGGCACCTTGGAATACATGAAAGTCTGCCGCGCAACAAAATCCAAACTCGTCATCGGCACGACGGGATTTACCGAAAGGCAAAAGCAAATTATTTCCGAGGCGAGCCGGGATATCGCCATCGTCTTTGCGCCGAACATGAGTGTTGGTGTTAATGTGTGTTTGAAATTATTGGATATGGCTGCGCGCGTGTTATCCGAAGGGTACGATATCGAAATTGTCGAAGCCCATCATCGTCACAAAGTCGACGCTCCGTCCGGCACAGCGTTGCGAATGGGTGAAGTCGTTGCGAAAGCGCTCGGACGCGATTTGCAACAGTGTGCCGTGTATGGCCGTGAAGGCGTCACCGGTGAGCGTGATCCTTCGACCATCGGATTTGCAACGATGCGTGGCGGGGACATCGTCGGCGATCACACGGTGATGTTCGCCGGCATCGGGGAGCGTATTGAGATTTCCCACAAAGCATCAAGCCGCGCGACATTTGCCCAAGGTGCGTTACGCGCGGCGCGCTTTCTGGCGGGCCGATCTACCGGGCTGTATGATATGCAAGACGTGCTGGGCTTTCGTTGACAAAACCGCCAAGGCCAGTGGATAATCTATGGCTTTGATAACGTGGCCAATTAGCTCAGTCGGTTAGAGCGACGGAATCATAATCCGCAGGTCCGGGGTTCGAATCCCTGATTGGCCACCACCCATTCCCATCGCAGATATCGGATTCGCGCTCACGTTGATAGACCTTAAGCTCCGTTCAGGCGTGCGTACATTCATATTTTCTATTTTGCTAAGCCTACTCTTGGTTGGACACGCCTATTCGCGTGATTTCCCGCCTCTGTCTAAGCGCGGCACTCTAAATGGATTTGAGCGGCCGTTCGTCAAGATAGGTTCACAGACCTATCGGTTAGCACCCGGTGCCCTCATTCGTGATCAGAGCAATAGCATCATTTTGCCGGCAATACTCCCAGCCGGCGCAAAAGTCGTATACAAACTCGAGGCTCAGACCGGATTTCTCCACGAGTTGTGGCTACTCGCGCCTGGCGAAGTTGTGACGATTCAAAAGTAGTCCGTGGCCAAAAAGCTTTACATCAAAACCTTCGGTTGCCAAATGAACGAGTACGACTCGGACAAAATGGCCGACGTGTTGCACGCCTCTGAAGGTTTGGAAAAAACCAATTCGCCGGAAGATGCCGACGTGATTTTGTTTAACACTTGCTCGGTGCGTGAGAAGGCGCAGGAAAAAGTGTTCAGCGATTTGGGTACCGTGCGGCATTTGAAGCAACTTAATCCCAATTTGATTATCGGCGTCGGCGGTTGTGTCGCCAGTCAAGAAGGCGCTGCGATTGTCAGGCGTGCGCCCTATGTGGATTTGGTATTCGGGCCGCAGACTTTGCATCGCTTGCCGGATTTGATCGCCAAACGTCGCCAATCGGGCCGCGCGCAAGTTGACATCTCGTTTCCCGAAATCGAAAAATTTGATCACCTGCCGCCGGCACGAATCCAAGGCCCGACTGCGTTCGTTTCCATCATGGAAGGCTGTAGCAAATATTGTAGCTTTTGCGTCGTGCCCTACACGCGTGGCGAAGAAGTCTCGCGTGGCTTCGAAGATGTGTTGACCGAAGTGGCGGACCTTGCCGATCGCGGCGTAAAAGAAGTTACCTTGCTCGGTCAAAACGTGAATGCTTATCGCGGCAAAATGGAAAATGGCGAGATCGCCGATTTTGCACACTTGTTGGATTACGTCGCCGCAATGCCCGGTATCGAGCGCATTCGTTACACCAGCTCACATCCGCGTGAATTTTCTCAGCGGTTGATTGATGCCTACGAAAAAATTCCACAGCTCGTCAGTCAAGTGCACTTGCCGGTGCAATCGGGTTCCGATTCGATTCTTGCGGCGATGAAGCGTAGTTATACGGCACTGGAATACAAATCCATCATCCGAAAACTGCGTGTCGCGCGGCCTGACGTTTCGATTTCGTCTGATTTCATCATCGGTTTTCCGGGCGAGACAGAAAAAGATTTTGAAGCGACGCTGAAATTGGTCGACGATGTTAGCTTTGATGGCAGCTATAGCTTTATATACAGCCCGCGGCCAGGTACGCCGGCTGCGGATCTTGAGGATGCTGTGCCGCGCGAATTAAAGCTCGAACGCTTGCAACGTTTGCAAAGCAAAATCGAAGCACTGTCAAAATCGTACAGCGACAAAATGGTCGGCTCAGTCCAGCGCCTATTGATCGAAGGCCCGGCGAAAAAAAATCCCGACGAACTTTTCGGTCGAGCCGACAACAATCGTGTTGTTAATTTGCCTGGCCAACCGCGACTGATTGGCCAATTTGTCGAAGCAAAGATCATTTCAGCCATGCCGCATTCTCTGCGTGGTGAATTGGTGTTGCGGCACTAGTCGTTGAAAGCCGCGGTTCAAACTTTCCCGATCGATCTGAGCTTCGCGCCCGTCGATAATCAACGACTCGCGAATTTGTGCGGCTCGCTTGATACCCATTTGCGCCAGATCGAGGCGTCGCTCAAGGTAACGATTTCTCGCCGCAGCGAAAACTTTCACATTGAAGGATCGACAGAGAGTGCGATCAACGCGGAAAAAGTTCTGCGAGCGTTGTACGAATCGGCAACGCGCGAGCTACACGTCGAAGATGTTCAATTACATTTGATTGAAGTGTCTGCGGCGCGGCCCGAGGGCGCTGAAAAATTGCAAGCGCCCATCCTGCTCACGCGTCGAAGTGATTTGCGCGGACGTACGCCGCGGCAAATCGAGTACCTCAACAGTATTCAAGCCCACGACATTACGTTTGGTGTGGGCCCAGCCGGGACCGGCAAAACTTACCTTGCCGTCGCCTGCGCAGTCGATGCGTTACAACGAGATAAAGTAAAGCGTTTGGTGTTAGTTCGTCCCGCCGTTGAGGCCGGTGAAAAACTCGGGTTTTTGCCGGGCGATCTCGCACAAAAAGTCGATCCCTATTTGCGGCCGCTATACGACGCGCTGTACGATTTGATGGGCTTCGAGAAAGTCGACAAATTGTTCGAGCGCGGCACCATCGAAATCGCGCCACTTGCTTACATGCGCGGGCGCACGCTGAATCATTCCTTCATCATTCTTGATGAAGCACAAAACACGACGCCGGAGCAAATGAAGATGTTTTTGACGCGCATCGGCTTCGGTACTAAGGCCGTTATCACCGGCGACGTTACGCAGATTGATTTAGCACGCGGCCAGAAGAGCGGGCTGATCGATGCGCGTACTGTCCTGCAAGATATCGAGGCGATCGCCTTTACGATTTTCCAATCGGAAGACGTGGTACGCCACCCCATCGTGCAAGCGATTGTCAACGCCTATGAGCGCCATGCCAAGGGCAGTCAAGCCTAAGGTTCAACAAGCCCCTAAGCTTTCCCTCGCCGTTCAGTTTGCCACTGAGGATTTGCGCGTTCCATCGCGCTCCCAGTTGCGTCGTTGGATTTGCGCCGCGTTAGAGCGCGATGCGACGATCACTTTACGTATCGTCGGCGCGAAAGAAGGGCGTGAACTGAATCGAACCTACCGCAACAAAGACTATGCCACCAACGTTCTGACCTTCGTTTATGATCAGTCGTTAAGCGGCGTCCTATTCGGCGATATCGTGCTATGCGCATCGGTAGTTGCTAAAGAAGCGAACCAGCAGCGCAAGGAGTTGAAAGCGCATTACACGCATTTGGTTATTCACGGCAGCTTGCACTTACAAGGCTACGATCATGAAACGAACGCGGATGCCAAAATCATGGAGCGACGCGAAGTGGCATTGCTTGCGCGCATGAGAATCGCAAACCCCTACAGCGCTTGAAGGAAATAATTTGAGTACGCATCGTACTTCATCATCGACTCGCTATTGGATTTCTCGGTCTATCCTAGAAGCAGGCTGGGTGCCGATCGCCGTCTTCTGCTTGCATGTTGTGATGTCGCGGGTATTCGATGCCTACCGAATTTTTCCGGGGATCGACATTCCGATGCATTTTTTGGGCGGGATGGTGATTGCGTTTTTCTTTCATCGCGCGTCGATCAATGGTTCGCGACTCAAGCTGCTGGGCGCCTTTCATCCGTTCACCCATGTTCTGCTGGTATTTTTCGCGACGTGTGCCGCAACGGTGTTTTGGGAATTCGCAGAGTTTATCAATGATCGTTATTTCGGCGGCCATTCCCAGGGGGCTTGTTCGATACGATGAAAGACATGTTGGTGGGCATTCTCGGCGGGATAATGCTGATCATTGGAATGATTCCGCGCGTTGCGCGATTCACCTCAAAAGATCCCGAAATAGCCGGCAGATCGCAGCCTTCCGGACTATTACGCCAGCGCCCTTATTCTGCGCGGGTCGTGGCATAGCATGGCCTGCGAGCCAGTATTCATCGCCTCTCTGGCTTGCCCGAACGCGCCTATCGAATTTGAATAATGTATACTCCATTCACGCTCGGCGCTTCGGTACCGTTGGAACCGTTCGGTACCATAGAGCTTGGCGTAATAAACCCAACCGCAAATAGGAGGAATAGTATGAACCCATCATTAGCAAAGCCCAAGGCGCAATCAGTGTTCGCCCGCTGGGGGCTCGCTCTTTTGTTCGCAGGATATGCGAACGCTGCTGACAATCCCGGCCAGATCAAAGTCGACGACAATTCATTTAAGTGCATTACCGAGATGACGGCGGTGAAACATTTTTACGTCGATAATTTACTCGGCGATATCGCCGCGACAGTAAAGGTCGCAAACGCCGGAACGGGTGATTATCCGCCCGGATCGGTGCTGCAAATCATGCCGAATGAAGTGATGGTCAAGCACAACAAGGACTTTAGCCCGGCGACGAAAGATTGGGAATTTTTCTGGATCGATATTACCAAGGAAGGTCAGAAAATTTTCACGCGTGGTTTCGCCGAGGTCAACAACCGCTTCGGCCTGAATTGTTTTGCGTGTCACGTCAAAGCTAAACCGGAATTCGATTTCGTTTGCGAGAACGATCGTGGCTGCGACCCGATTGCGGTGACGCGTGAAATGTTTGGCGCGCTGCAACGCACTGACGCGCGCTGCAAAGGATCTGAGAATGTTAGTGCTGCAGATCAGGAGCAGTTGAAGCAGTTGGGTGAAATTGTAAAAGCACTAACCGAAAAGAAATAGACGTTTAATTTTCGGATCTCACCTTTGTGTACTAATGGCGCAATTGAAAATTAGGACGCAAAGGTGAGGATCTGGTGATGAATTCACGTGATTCCGCACCAACGCGACAATCTCTTTACGGCGATTCGCTGCAACATCAGATACGCCCGCCGAAAATCAGCGCGACGGGGTTTTTGATTAAGGATCGCTGCTGATCACTTCCTCCAGCAACACAGCAAGTTCGCGAGTACGGGATCGGCGCGAATGAAGATTCGCGATTTCCGGTTGAACACCTTTGGCGCGGCCTGCGCGAAGCCTTTCAAGAAAACTCCGTAATCCGGTGGTAATATCCGCGGCGTCAGCGATGTTGACGATATCCAACGCGTCGGCACTACGCAGCGATTCGGCTGTATTTCCGACCGGGTCGGTCAGTGTGAAAATGGGACGGCCCGCCCGCAGATATTCATAGAGTTTAGCGGGAATTTGATGATTACATATTCTCGCTTGGAAAAGCAGCAAACCGTCAGCGCACATCATTTCCCTCAGTGCCTCGCGATAGCTGACGGTCGGTGCTAATTTTACGATATCGGAAATACCGATCTCGCTTATCAACTGGCGGTACAGATGGTCACTGCCGGTTGCACGTAACACAACTTGCAAACGGTCACCGGAAATTTCCCCGGTGTCCTTGAGGGCCCGTAATGCAGCGAAAAATGGTTTGGGATCACGCTCTTCGGGATAAAGTACGCCGCTGTGAATGAGTGTGATTTGATCGACTTGGCCGAGCGATTTTTTCTCAAATCCTGATTCGGCATTGCGAAAGTTCTCTTCGTCAAAGCCATTCTCAATCACCGACCAATGGGACGCGGGCTTTTCTGGATAACGTACTGCGTACATTTCACGCGTACCTTGTGTCGTCAACACAACCCGAGCGCAGCGTCGAATAGCGGATTCTTCGATACGCCGATAAATACGCCAGGTCAGTGGGTCCCGAGGATAAGTCGCTTCGGTCATTGAGTCGCGAAAATCGGCAACCCATGGCAATCCGCTCAGGCGTTGCAAGCACAGACCGATCAGATGCGCAGTAGCGATCGGATAGGTCGACATTATTACTGAAGGTCGATGGCGCCTGATCATGGACATACCGCGCCAGACCGCACCTGGCCACCAACTCACCCATCGATCCGGTAGTGCCAACCATCTAAAGTAGCGCTTGCCAATCGCAAGATGCCGCGCGGTATCCAGACCAAATGCGCGTTCGACCACCATGCCGTCGGGTATCTCCGCCATTTGATCGTCGCTGATTTGCTCATACGCGCGTGGCGAAATGGTCAGTACCATCGGTTCCCAGCCATTTTCTCGCAAATAGGCGGAGAATTTCAGCGTACGCTGAACACCGCTACTCCCCTTTACTGGCGGGTAATGAAACGCAATTAATAATACTCGACGATTTTTCTTCATATGTCCCGCTCGCGTCCCAACTCCCTTAGCTATTGAGCCAAAGGCCCACTCCCTCGACCGACGAAAACTTTTGATTCACAACCCTAGTATCCAATTGGCCGTAGTATTCGCCACTTCATCGCGCCACTCTTCTCGGGAAAACGTGTGATTGGCGGATGGCATGGTGTGTTTGGTTACGCGCGGACCATCAAACAGTTCGCGCCATGGTGAAGAAGCCTTAACCATGTTCGAAAATTCCTGGGCGGTAAGGTCTTCACCGGAAAGCAGAACTAACACATCACCCTTGAAATTTGCCCAGGAGGCATACATTCTTTCTCGAAGTGGCAATTCGCGGTCTCCGCTTTCAGGCGCGGTCGTGCGCATGGCTTTTCGAATCGTCTCAAAAAATGGCCTCACAGAGCCAAAAAAATCGTACTGACCGCGCAATATTTTTTTCCAAAACGCTACGTCCAAAAATCGAGCACGATAATAGTGATTCAAGTAGGCCTGAGCCTCGCCGACGTCGGTTCGCACCCATGGATTTGCGAGAACTAATCCGGCAATTCTCGCGTCTTTATGGGCATAAAACAAAGAAGCTGACGCCGCGTCGCATAGCCCCCACAGAATTATTCGCTCGAGTTTAGGATTGGCATTTTGGAGGGCATCTACGGCCACTCGAATATCCTCATCAATCGCAGTAAAGTCGCGAAGATCACCGCTACTATCGCCCATTCCGCGATAGTCAAATCGGAGCGTCGTGATGCCGCGCTGACCCAGTGATCGCGCAAGCAAAACAAACTGCCGATGGCTGCCAATTCGAAATTGCGGACCGCCCACGACTATGACAACGCCATACTTGGTCGGCTTTACCGGCGTGGTCACTATTCCAATAAGTTGCTCCCCTGCACAACTAAACGACACAACTGATTCTGAATAACTCACGTGCGTGTCTGGGCAAAGATTTTAGTTGTTTGCTCAACAAGCGCCGCACAATCCGTGATTTCCTGCGTAGCCCAAAAAGGAGAGCCGCCAACCGTATTACACTCGACCGCGACTTGGGCATCCTGCCATAGCTTAATGGTTTGTGCGGCCGCCGGCGAAACGCCTTGGTTGGCGTCAGCAACAATTTCGATCCAGTTAACCCGGGATGATTTGGGGAGAATCTTGTTGACCCTTAACGAATCAACATAGTTCGTAATCTCAGGATTTAGCCGATAGCCAGCGACCTCGATGGATTCGCCGCTTCGCAACGATTCTCTGAGCATACGAACGCCGCCACCATTTGCGCCGTCCAACATCTCACTAGCAACACGAAGCCGCAAGAACTGAGCCATAAATGTTTCACCGTTGAGTACCGGTTGCCATAGGAGGAATTCCTCAGGCCATCGATTTCTTTTCTGGGCAAAATCCAGCGCCAGCGTTGCGCCGAGGCGCAATCCCCACAGGACAATAGAGTCGTGCGAACGCCTGTGGAGCCAATCCCAAGCTAACTCGATGTCATCCAACCAATTCTGCGGTGTTACCTTGTCGAAATCACTACTTGAATCACCGCAACCATTTAGATCAATCCGCAGAACCGCGTAACCTTTTGCGGCAAGCGCTTGAGATTGGAGGTTTGCCATGCGTCTGGACTTGTTCATTTCCTCCGCGAAAGGATGAATGTACAGAAACGCCCTGCTCGCTGCTTTCCCCTTCGGCGGATGATAGACGCAGAAACGCTGACCATTCAAAACTGGCAAAAAAAACGCTTCGGGTGCAGCCGGATTGGTCATCAATCGCGTTCTCGATTTTCCGCGAAAATAAATATTGCGGCACTCATTTATTCTATGTTGTTGCGCGTGATTTTCGAAATGTCACTGGGTTCGCTGAATAGGCGCGTCGATTTGCGTTAGATACGCTACCGATACAAAGTAAACACTGATCAGAAATGGCGAACGTTGAATGGCGCGGCCGCTTTGTTACGAATACTTCTTCACTACGGGGCGGGATTTTGTAACGTCAGTTCAGCATTTTGGTATTGACGAAGTCCACCAGGCTCCCTAGTGTTGCAAACGTGTCGGCGCTGATTTCATCGTCGTCGACCGTGATACCGAACCGATCCTCCATCGCCGTGATGACGTTCACGACCGCCATCGAATCGAGTTCAGGAATGCTGCCGAGTAACGGCGTTGATTCAGTCAATTGAGATTTGCGTGCGCCTAGGCTTAGGACATCAGCCAGCATGTTCTTAATTTCTTCTACAACGTTCATAGGTAAGGTGTTAATTTCGAATATGTGGTTTATAGCATAACTTTCTCCCTACGGTTACGTTTTGGTGGCAGATTGCCTGGTCGGCGAGGCAATGCAGACGCGGTGCTCCAGGCGCCACATGCCAGACGGCGCGCGGAATAAGGCTCCCAGCCCGGTATCCAATCAACCAACCTGTCGGAAAACCGACCTTTCAGGGCAACGCAGCATCCCATAGTTCATTATTTACCGTCCCAAAGCTTTGGTATACTTCAGTCTTTGGCGGCAATCATTCGATTGGCCGCCGATTTGTTTTTGGGGATGACGATGTCGTATGTGATGAATACCTATGCCCGCCAGCCGATTGGTTTCGTGAAAGGCGAAGGCTCGTGGTTAATTGACGACCAAGGCAAACGCTATTTGGACGCCGTGTCCGGCGTGGCGGTGACGAGTGTCGGTCACGCCCACCCGAAAGTGGTCGCGGCGATTTGCGAGCAAGCAAAAAATACGATTCATACCTCGAATCTCTATCAAATTTTCCGCCAGGAAGAATTGGCCGAACGCATCGCCAAACTCTCCGGCATGGACGAAGTATTCTTCTGCAATTCCGGCGCGGAAGCGAACGAAGCGGCGATCAAAGTCGCGCGCCTGTACGGCCACAAAAACGGTGTCGAGAATCCCCACATCATCGTCATGGAAAAAGCCTGGCACGGCCGCACGTTAGCCACGCTCTCGGCGACCGGCAGCCGCAAAGCGCAAGCCGGGTTCGAGCCACTGATGGATGGGTTTATCCGCGTGCCGTACAACGACGCAATCGCCGTACAGCAAATCGCGAAAAACCAATCGAATGTCGTCGCCGTTCTTGTCGAAGTGTTGCAGGGCGAAGCCGGCGTAATCATGGCGGACCTAGAATATATCCGCACCCTGCGCACCATTTGCGACAAGCAAGAATGGTTGCTGATGATCGATGAAGTGCAATGCGGCATCGGCCGCACCGGTAAATGGTTCGGCTTTCAGCACGCCGGCGTGAAGCCCGACGTGATTACTTTGGCGAAAGGTCTTGGCTCCGGTGTGCCGATCGGCGCGTGTGTCAACGCGGGCCGCGCGACCGGCGTATTCGGCCCCGGTAATCACGGCTCGACATTCGGCGGCGGGCCGCTGGTGTGTGCCGCGTCACTTGCGACTTTGCAAGCGATCGAAGAAGAAGGTCTGCTTGAAAAATCCACCCAAACCGGCGAATGGATTCGCGCGCAATTGCGCGAGCGGCTCGCGGGCGTGGCGGGCATCAAAGAAATTCGTGGCCTGGGCATGATGATGGGCATTGAGCTCGACCGCCCCTGTGGCGATATCGTTCGCCGTGCGCGCGAGCAAGGCTTGCTGGCGAACGTCACCAACGACAAAGTCGTGCGCCTGTTGCCGCCGCTGAATTTTTCGCAAGCGGAAGCGGAGCAATTGGTCAGCACTTTAGCGCCGATCATCAAGGATTTTCTCGCGGCATAATCATCGTGCAGTTACGGCATTTTTTGCAGTTGAAGGATTTGAGTCGCGAGGAGATAGAACATCTTTTTGCGCGCTCAACTTGGATCAAGCGCCAATTCAAAGAATACAAAGCCTACCATCCGCTAACTGATCGCACGCTGGCGATGGTATTCGAGAAAAGCTCGACGCGTACCCGGGTCTCGTTCGAAGCGGGCATGTATCAAATGGGCGGCTCGGTGATTACGCTGAATCGCCAAGATTCCCAGCTTGGCCGCGGCGAGCCGATCGAAGATGTCGCGCGGGTGATTTCGCGCATGGTCGACATCGTCATGATCCGCACGTTTGAGCAAAGCATTATCGAGCGCTTCGCCGAATATTCGCGCGTGCCGGTGATCAACGGCCTCACCAACGAATATCATCCTTGCCAAATTCTCGCCGACATTTTTACCTTCATCGAGCATCGCGGTTCGATCAAAGGCAAGACTGTCGCGTGGATCGGCGATTCGAATAATATGTGCAACACCTGGCTGCAAGCGGCGGAAATTTTGGATTTCAAAGTCAATGTCGCCACACCGCCGGGCTATGAAATCAAGCCGGAAGAAGCGGGATTATTCAACGCTGATCAATATCGCGAATTCACCGATCCGAACGCAGCGGCAAAAGGCGCGCACCTCGTGACGACAGACGTTTGGACCAGCATGGGTTTCGAAGCGGAGACGGAAGAACGTAAAAAAGATTTCGCCGATTTTTGTGTCGACGCCGACATGATGGCGCACGCCGCGCCGAACGCGTTGTTCATGCATTGCCTGCCGGCGCATCGCGGCGAAGAAGTTTCTGCCGACGTGTTGGAAGGTAAGCAAAGCGTAGTGTGGGATGAGGCGGAGAATCGAATGCACGTTCAAAAAGCACTGATGGAGTACTTGCTGCTGGGGGAAGTAGCGGCGTAGTGAATTTATTGGTGTGGTGACTGCCTAGGTTATTGTAGCAAATTTAATGCGACTTCCCTCCCCTTCAAGGGGAGGGTTAGGGTGGGGATGGGTTCTTGGCGGAACGAAATAAACCCATCCCCATCCCGCCTTCCCCTTCAAGGGGAAGGAGTTTTCCGCAGCACTAAAGTAAACAATTCGTTTCGCTCGCCGTATAACCGCTTACAATCGTGACTAATCGTTCGATTGAATCTTAGGAGATCACATGAACCGCTTATCGATTTTTTCCGCATCTATACTCGCCACGTTATTGAGTTTGCTTTCGGTTAACGCATTCGCCGAAGAAGGCGATTGGATCAAAGATCAAAAAGACTGCAAACATTTCAATCCACACCCGCAGCCCGACGAAAAATTAACCTGGACCGGCGAATGCAAAGACGGCTACGCCGACGGCAAAGGCCAAATTAAGTGGGATGTAAAAGGCAAACTCGCTGAAGAATACGACGGCGATTACGTTCGCGGTCGGCCGCACGGCAAGGGCAGCATGACCTCCCACGAAAACGGCCAAGTCTATGCCGGCGATTGGGTTGACGGCGTGCCAACGGGCGATGGCAAATTGGTGTTGCCGGACGGCACAATCTACATCGGTCAATTTTTGAATTGGCGCTTCGAGGGCATCGGCGAACTCACCAGCCCCGACGGCAAGTCGGTTTACGGCGAATGGGTCAACGGCGAGTTGATTACACGGCTCGAAAGAAATTAATTTTTAACTTAGTTAACTAACATGTCATCAATCAAAAAAGTTGTACTCGCTTATTCCGGCGGGTTGGATACCTCGGTCATTCTAAAATGGCTGCAAGACGTTTATCACTGCGAAGTCGTCACCTTCACCGCCGACATCGGCCAAGGCGAAGAGCTTGAACCGGCGCGCCAGAAAGCGGAAAAATTCGGCATTAAAGAAATTTTCGTCGACGATTTGCGCGAAGAATTCGTGCGCGATTTCGTGTTCCCAATGTTCCGCGCCAACGCCGTTTACGAAGGCGAATATCTGCTCGGCACCTCGATCGCACGGCCGCTGATCGCCAAACGCCAAGTGGAGATTGCGCGAAAAGTGAAGGCCGATGCGGTTTCTCACGGCGCAACCGGCAAGGGCAACGATCAAGTTCGCTTCGAGTTAGGCTACTACGCGCTGGAACCGAACATCCGCGTCATCGCGCCGTGGCGAGAATGGGATCTAACCTCGCGCGAAAAATTATTGAAGTACGCCGAGAAAGCCGGCATCGCCGTCGACTACAAAAAGAAAAAAGGCGGTGGCGCACCCTATTCGATGGACGCGAACTTGCTGCACATTTCCTACGAAGGAGGCGTGCTCGAAGACCCGAATTTCGAGCCGGAAGATTCCATGTGGCGCATCACCGTGTCGCCAGAGAAGGCGCCGGCGAAACCGGAATACGTCGAACTGGAATATAAGACCGGTGACATCGTCGCAGTCAACGGTAAAAAGATGACGCCCGCGCAGGTGTTAACCGAACTCAATCGCCTCGGCGGCAAACACGGCGTCGGCCGCTTAGATGTCGTGGAAAATCGCTACGTCGGTATGAAATCCCGCGGCTGCTACGAAACCCCCGGCGGCACCATCATGCTGCGCGCCCATCGCGCGATGGAATCGATCACGCTCGATCGCGAAGTATTAGCGCTAAAAGACGACCTCATGCCCCGCTACGCACGCATGGTCTACAACGGTTATTGGTGGAGCCCCGAGCGCAAGTTACTGCAAAGCTTAATCGACCTCTCACAAGCCCCAGTCAACGGCACGGTGCGCGTCAAGCTTTACAAAGGCACCGTCACCACCGTCGGCCGCTCATCGAAAAAAGATTCACTTTTCGATCCGGCGATTTCGACATTCGAAGAGGATAAAGGCGCTTACAACCAAGCCGACGCAGCGGGATTTATTAAGCTGAATGCGTTGCGGATGCGGATTGCGGCGAAGTTAAATCGCAAATGATGTGATTTTCTGCAAACGCTCATATGAGTTCCGGCATTTCGTATGACTTTGAATAGGATTTAGCGAGAGCGATTTCAAACTTCGCGAAACACGGCGTTACTTTTGAGCAAGCGGCAACGGTGTTTCTTGACCCGCTCGCAATCACTGTTTTCGATAACGCGCATAGCCAAATTGAGGACCGTTAGTTCACCGTTGGACTTGAGGCTGGCGGTGGATTACTCGTTGTAGTCCATACATTCCAAGATCAAAACCCGAACATCGCTCGGGTTCGAATAATTTCTGCGCGAACAGCCACGAAGCAAGAGCGCCACGTGTATGAAGACGAACCGCGCTAGAATAACGCAATAGCAACTGACGAGTACACATAGATGACTGCGAATCTCAATGACGACATGCCAGATGAGATTGATTTCTCGTCCGGTACGCGTGGTAAATTCTACCGCTCTGACGCGAAGTTGAACTTACCGGTATACCTTGATGCCGAGGTGCTCGCGTACTTGTCCGCGATTGCTTCGAGAAAAGGTGTTCAGTTGTCGGCGTTGGCAAATGATCTCTTGAAAAAAGAAATTGCTATCCTTGAGTCAGTGAAATAATCGGCCGCTTCGACGCCTAAAACATTTATGCGATAGCTTGAAGAGTCGCATGGCCCTAGGCCAGTGGCTAGCCTCGGGCTACCCCGTGGATTTTGGTTCTCAGGTCATGCGCTGCCGCGAGGCAAGTAGTATGCGGCTCGTGGCGATGATCGGGGAGCGTGTACCCTGAACGGAGCTGGCGTAGGGTGCGCGGCATGGGCAAGTACTAGTCATCTGAAAGGAGATGACCGGAAGGCGTGAGGCCAACCGTAGAGAACCCCAAGGTGGACGCTGTGAGGCCAAGCTGAAGGAAGGGGGTATCAAAGACACGACCGTACGAACAGGAACAAGCAGCGAGGCTTCATGTGGGCGATAAGCGTGCTAGGAAACGCGAAATCCAACGGTCACCGAAAGACACATGGGGTAGAGCTTGGCGGCGCGGGTCGACAGTACAG